>NZ_BCAV01000052.1:0-29302 GCF_001320125.1 Pseudomonas sp. NBRC 111119 | reverse complement strand
TTCTATTGCCCGGCAGACCAGCGCGTTTACCTGGACATGTCGTTCTTCCGTGAAATGGAAACACGCTTTGCCGCTGCAGGTGACTTTGCCCAGGCCTACGTGATCGCCCACGAGATTGGCCACCACGTGCAGACCTTGCTGGGGGTATCGGCCAAGGTGGATGCCGCCCGTCGCAGCGGCCAGCGCATGGAAGGGGACAACGGCCTGCTGGTGCGCCAGGAGTTGCAGGCCGACTGCCTGGCCGGTGTGTGGGCCTACCAGGCGCAGAAGCGCCTGAACTGGCTCGAACCGGGTGATGTGGAGGAGGCCCTGAACGCGGCCAATGCCATTGGCGATGACCGGTTGCAGCAACAGGGCCAAGGCCGCGTGGTACCAGACTCGTTCACCCACGGCACGTCGGCGCAGCGGGTGCGCTGGTTCAAGGCCGGCTTCGCCCAGGGCGAAGTAGACAGCTGCGATACCTTCAGCGCCCGCAACCTTTGAGATTTCCGGGGCCGCCAAACGGCCCCTTTACCCCGCGCCTGTTACGGTTTTGCTGAAAAAGCGTTTCAGCTTCCCCTTCCGCTGCCGATACACCCAGCACGATTCAGCGGGCATCCAGAACAACAACGCCTTGCGAACGAAGATCAAGAGAGCGAAAAACAACTTCTGGAGTGCGTGCATGAACAGCTGGTTTGCCAACATCAGCGTCAACTTGAAACTTGGCCTGGGCTTCGGCCTGGTGCTTATCCTGACCGGCGTGCTGGCCCTGACTGGCTGGACCAGCCTGGGCAGCCTGATCGACCGCAGCAACTGGATGAGCGATATCAGCCAGCTGAACAAGGACCTGACCGACCTGCGCATCGCGCGGCTGCAATACATGATCGCCAACGGTGACGACGCAGCAGCGGCCAATACCCAGGCCAAGCTCGATACATTCAGCAAGCAGCAGGCCTACCTGGCGCACACCTTCAAGAGCCCTGAAAACGTGAAGTTGCTGGGCGAGCTGGGCGAAACCATCAGCGCCTACAAAGTCTCGCTGGCCAAGATGCGCCAGGGCTACGACGCCGGCCGCACTGCCCGCGCCGCCATGGACAACGCCTCCGCCCAGGCCGACAAGGCCATGGATGCATTGAGCCAGGCCGTGATGGCGCGCGCCGAGGGCGACAGCGTGCGCCTGGCCCAGCAGCAACTGATCAGCAAGACCCGCCAGCAGCTGTTGCAGGTGCGCATCGACGTGCGCGGCTACATTGCCGATAACACCGCACAGAACGAACAGGCTGCGCTGCGTCAGCTGGACGCTGCACTGGCCGAGGTGGACACCCTCAAGCGTGAATTGCCTGGCCAGGAGGCCACCTTGCAGCCGCTGGAGCGCGCCGTGTTGGCGTTCCGTGACGCTGCGCGCCAGTTCCGCGACGCCGTCGCCACCATCAACGTCGCCCGGGCAGAAATGACGGTAGAAGGTGCCGACATCGTCAAGACCAGCGATGCGCTGTACAAGATCCAGCTGGAGCGTCGCGACATCGAAAGCAGCCAGGCCCGCACCCTGCAGGCCGTGGCTACATTGCTGGCGCTGCTGGTCGGTGTGCTGGCGGCGGTGCTGATCACCCGCCAGATCACTCGCCCGTTGCAGGACACCCTGGTGGCCGTGGAGCGGATTGCCAGCGGCGACCTTACCGAGCAGCTGCGGGTTACTCGCCGGGATGAACTGGGCGTACTGCAGCAAGGCATCGCGCGCATGGGTACCACCCTGCGCGAGCTGATCGGCGGGATTCGTGATGGCGTCACGCAAATTGCCAGCGCGGCCGAAGAGCTGTCGGCAGTGACCGAGCAGACCAGCGCAGGGGCCAACAGCCAGAAGGTCGAGACCGACCAGGTGGCCACCGCCATGCACGAGATGGCTGCCACCGTTCAGGAAGTGGCGCGCAACGCCGAACAGGCATCGCATGCCGCCACGGGGGCCGATGGCGAAGCCCGTGCCGGTGACCGCGTGGTCGGTGAAGCGATTGGCCAGATCGAGCGCCTGGCCGATGACATGCACCGATCCACAGAGGCCATGAACCTGCTGCAGCAGGAAAGCCAGAAAATCGGCAGTGTCATGGACGTGATCAAGTCGGTTGCCGAACAGACCAACCTGCTGGCGCTGAACGCAGCCATCGAGGCGGCACGTGCCGGCGAGGCAGGCCGCGGTTTTGCCGTGGTCGCCGACGAGGTGCGCGGCCTGGCCCAGCGTACGCAGAAATCCACCGAAGAAATCGAAGAGCTCATCGCCAGCCTGCAGCACGGCACCCAGCAGGTGGCCAATGCCATGCAGGGCAGCCGCTCGCTGACCGACAGCAGCGTGGAACTGGCGCGCAAGGCAGGGTCGTCGCTTGAGAGCATCACCAGCACGGTGTCGAGCATTCAGTCGATGAACCAGCAGATTGCAGCGGCCGCAGAGCAGCAAAGTGCGGTGGCGGAAGAGATCAGCCGCAGCATCCTGAATGTGCGCGATGTGTCGGAGCAGACGGCGGCAGCCAGCGATGAGACGGCCGCGTCCAGCGTGGAGCTGGCGCGGCTCGGCGGGGAGTTGCAGATGTTGGTGAGCCGGTTCAGGGTGTGATCGGGCGTGGCGTGGGGTTACTTGACCAGTAAGCCCACGCCGCGGCCGCGGGGGTCGGAGGCGGTTTCAAGCGTGGCACCGTTTACCCGGATCGCCTGGATGTCGCCCATCTCCCAGCCTTGGTCCTCAAGCACGTACCCCATCTGCTTCAGGTCATCGGCCACCTGGCCGGTCAACGGGGCATAGCTGTCATAGTAGATCGTGTCCTTGGGCAGCAACTGGTGATGCACGCGCTGCGCGGCCACTGCCTTTTCCAGCGGCATGTTGTAGTCGTACAGGTTGTTCATCACCTGGAAGATCGAGGTAAAGATCCGCGAACCGCCCGGCGTGCCGATCACCAGCTCCACCTTCCCGTCGCGGGTCATCAGGCTGGGGCTCATCGACGACAGCATGCGCTTGCCGGGGGCAATGGCATTGGCATCGCCGCCTACCACGCCGAACGCGTTGGCCGCACCGGGCTTGGCGCTGAAGTCGTCCATTTCATCATTGAGCAGGAAGCCTGCACCTTTGACCACGACGCCACTGCCGTAGTCCAGGTTGAGGGTGTAGGTGTTGCTGACGGCGTTGCCCTGCTTGTCGACGATGGAAAAATGCGTGGTCTGGTGCGGCTCGAGGCCGGGCTTGACCTGCGCCGTATCAGAAATGGCCTTCGGGTTGACCTGGGCGGCGCGTTTGGCCAGGTAGGCCTTGGCGACGAGCTTGTCCACAGGGACCTGAGTGAAGGCCGGGTCGCCCAGGTAATCGGCACGGTCGGCGAACACCCGCTTCTCGATTTCGGCCAGCAGGTGGATGTACTGCGCGGAGTTGTGCGCCACGCCTTTGAAATCGGCGGCACGGTCTTCCTTGATGCCCAACAGCTGCGCCAGGGCGACCCCGCCAGAGCTGGGCGGCGGCGCGGTATACACCACGTTGCCGCGCCAGCTCACGGCCATCGGTTCACGCCAGACAGCCTTGTAGTCCTGCAGGTCCTGCTTGGTGATGAGCCCTTTGTCGGCCTGCATCTGCGCCACCAGCAGGTCTGCGGTCTTGCCTTGGTAGAACTCGCTCACGCCCTTGTCGGCAATGCGTTCCAGGGTTTGTGCCATTTCGGGTTGCTTGAACAGCTCACCAACCTTCATGTTGCCGAAATAGTCGTTGAAGTTGGTGGCGGTCTTGAACATGCCTTGGGCATCGTTGCGATACTGATACTGTTTTTCCGCCACCTTGAAGCCATTTTTGGCATAGCCGATGGCAGGGGTCAGCAGCTCGCTCCAGGGCAATTTGCCGAACTTGTGGTGTGCCTCCCACAGGCCCATCACCGTCCCCGGCACACCTGCTGCGCGGGCGCCAACCAGGCTCAGGTTCTCGATGACTTCGCCCTTGTCATCCAGGTACATGTTGCGCGTGGCCGCCCGCGGGGCGACTTCACGGTAATCGAGGAAGTAGGGCTTGCCGTCGACGAACAGGGTCATGAAGCCACCCCCGCCGATGTTGCCGGCTTCCGGGTAGGTGACGGCCAGGGTAAAGGCGGTAGCCACCGCAGCATCCACCGCATTACCGCCTTTCTTCAGGATGTCGGCGGCCACCTTTGCACCGTACTCATCGGGAGCAGCGACGGCGCCGCCTTCCAACACAACGGCATGCACCGAAGAGCAGCTGAAAATCGCGGCGGCCAGGGCCAGGTACTGGAACGGGACAATACGCATGACACTTCCTTGGTGTTGGTTTTTGTCGAGTTGTCAGTAAGGCCGAAGGGCCGCCGGTGTGCAATCGGCACCTGGCAGTTTCGCCGTCGGCGGGCAGGCCATGTCGTGATCAGGCAACTGGGCTGGCGTACCTTTCCAGTTTGCGCTGGATGAAATCAAGGAAGCACTGGATGCGCAGGGCCAGCTGGGTATTGCGGTAATAGACGGCATGGATGGGCTGGCGATAGCCGTTGTTGGCATCTGCCAGCAATACCTGCAGGCGCCCGGCGCGGATGTCGTCGTGGGTCATGAAATGGGAGAGGCAGACGATGCCTTCCCCCGCCAAGGCCAGCTGGCGCAGGGTTTCGCCGCTGGAGGCCGTCAGCGCCGGGCGAATGCCCCACTGCTCCCCCTGGGCATGGCGCAGGGGCCAACGGTTGAGTGATTCGGGTTGGCTGAAGCCCAGCAGGCTGTGGCTGGGCAGGTCCTCGACCCGCAGCGGCACCCCCTCCCGGGCGAGGTAAGCAGGGCTGGCCAGCACCTGTACCGGGCTGCTGCCCAGGCTACGGGCATGCAGGCTGGAGTCGGCCAGCTCACCGATCCGTATCGCCACATCCGTGCTGTGCTCCAGCAGGTCGATGATCAGGTCGTCGGTGTTCAGCTCCAGCTCGATGCCAGGGTAGTGCTGACGAAACTCGCCAACCCACGGGACGATGGCATGCAGCATGAAAGGCGCCGCCGCATTGATGCGCAGGCGCCCGGTGGGCATCTGGCGGTTGATCGCCAGGCGTTCTTCCATGTCGTCCATTTGCTGCAGTATCTGCCGCGCCCGCTCTAGAAAGAAGCGCCCCTCTTCGGTGAGGTCCATCCGCCGTGTGGTTCGGTTCACCAGCGTGGTGCCCAACTTGGCCTCAAGGCGTGCCAGGGTGCGGCTGACCGCCGAGGGGGTCTGGCCGATCTGTTCGGCGGCGGCGGAAAGGGAGCCGCAGTCGATGACAGCGACGAACACCTGGAGCTCTTCGGATCGGGTTTTCACATTCAGGCCTGCGGCAGGTAGCTGCCGGGATTAGATCGCCTTGCCGAACACCTTGTCCAGATGCGCCAAGTAACCTGCCAGCGCAACCGGTACGTCCGGGCGCTTGATCACGTCCACCGCCAGGTAGGTGGGCAGGCCGGTCATGCCAAGAAACTGGTTGGCCTTGTGAAACGGGAAGTACACCCCATCGACACCCTTGCCTTCGAAGAAGTCGTCTGCGGCATCGAACGCCTGCTGAGGTGCGTTCCAGGTAAGCGACAGCATGTACTGCTTGCCTTGCAACAGGCCACCACTGCCATACGTGCGCGAGGTGTCCGAGCGGCTGCGGCCATCGTTGGCGTACAGGCTGCCATGGCCTTCCGTGAACACGTCGTCGATGTACTTTTTCACCGTCCAGGGCGCGCCCATCCACCAACCTGGCATCTGGTAGATGATGACATCGGCCCAGAGAAACTTCTCTACCTCGGCCGGTACGTCGTAACCGCCGTCGATGAAGGTCTGCTGCACCGCGAACCCGGCATGGTCCAGATGGGCCAGCGCTGCATCATGAAGAGTCTGGTTGAGCTGACCGTGAGAATGGGCGAACTGTTTGCCGCCGTTGAGCAAAAGGATGTGCTTCATGCTGGGCCTCTGATAGCCGGCGACCGGCTCAGTGAAAAGTTGAGGCCGCAGGTTATAGGCCGTGGGATGCAGCAAACAGCCTCGTTGCCGCACAATACATGTGACCCAAAAGCACGAATCCAGGTTTTATTATTGCTTTAACATTGCCCTTCCCTCACACGAGCGACGCTTCATGACCGAGCAATACGCATTCATCCTCAAGGCCAAGACGCGGCCGGAAATGGCCGATGCTTTCGAGAACCTGTTCAGGCCCTTTGTGGAGCCCAGCCGCCGGGAACCTGGCTGCATCGAGTACCACATGCTGCGCGACCAGCAGGACCCGACCCTGTTCATATTCTTCGAAGTATGGGCTGACAAAGCAGCGCTGGATGTGCACGCCGCGCTGCCCCACATGACCGCATTCGCTGAGCGGCGCATGGACTACCTGGCGCAGGATTTCGAGTTCCAGCGGGTAGACATGCTTAGCCCATCATCTGCTAGCCGTTGAGCAACAGATGGCCGCCCAGCATGGCCAGGCCAATGAAGAAGCACCGCTTGAACAGCACTGGGCTGATACGCTGACGCAGCCATTGCCCGGCGAGCATGCCCAGCAGCGCCGGCGCCAGCATCAGCAGTGAGGCACCCAGGGCCTGACCGCCAAGTGCATCCTGGCCGGCCAGGCCGATGGCCAATGCCAGGGTGGAAACCGTGAAGGACAAGCCCAATGCCTGGATCATCTGCTCACGGCACAGGCCCAGGCTTTGCAGGTACGGCACCGCCGGCATCACGAACACCCCGGTAGCGGCCGTGACCACCCCGGTGATCAGCCCGCATATAGGCCCCAGCCAGCGCTCCCGGGAAGGTGCCAGGCTGAAGCCCGGCCCGGCCAAGCCATAAAGGGCGTACACCAGCAAGGCCGCGCCCAGGGCATGCACGGCCCAGGGGCCGCTGTCGATGCCCAGCCAGGCGCTGCCCAGCAGGGTGCCAATGAAGGTCATTGCCAGCAGGGGCCACAAACGCACGAGCAACGTGCGCAGATGCCCGCCACTGGCCAGCTGCCAGAGATTGGTCAGGGTCGAAGGCACGATAAGCAGGGCCGCTGCCTGCGCAGGGGGCATAGCCAGGCCCAGCAACCCCATTGCCACCGTCGGCAAACCCAGGCCGATCACGCCTTTCACTGCGCCAGCCATGAGAAATGTCAGCACCACCAGTAGCGACAGGGCTGGGCCGATATCCTGGTAAAACGCGAAGACTGTATTCATGGGTCGATGATGGCGGATGCCTGACCGTGTGAACATCTGCCATATACTCACCCAGACTATTGCGTGGACAGAGCCACATGCACTTCGAGCTGGTTGATCTCAGGCTGTTTCAACACACCCTGGAATGTGGAAACATCACTGCGGGCGCCAGCCGGAGCCATCTGTCGCTACCCGCAGCCAGCGCACGCATCCGCGCCATGGAGGCTTCGCTGGGTGTGCCGCTGCTGCAGCGCAACCGCCGCGGCGTTGTGCCAACGGCGGCCGGCCAGGCTTTGTTGCAGCACGCCCGGCTGATCGGCCAGCAGGTGGAGCGCCTTCAGTTCGACCTGGCGCAGTATGCCCAAGGGCAACAGGGCCAGGTGCGCTTGCTGTGCAACACCGCAGCCCTCACCGAATACCTGCCGGAACTGCTGGCCAGCTACCTGGCAACCCACCCCGGGGTGAGCGTGGATGTGCAGGAGATGCCGAGTTTACGCATTGTGCAATCCATTACCCAGGGCATTGCCGACCTGGGCGTAGCCTCAAGTGCCGCCCCGGTGGAGCACCTGCAGACGCGGCCCTTTCGCGACGATCCACTGGTGCTGGTAACGCCCCCGGGCCACCCACTGGCCCAGATGCCGGCACCCCGCTTTATCGACAGCCTGGCCTACGGCTATGTCGGCCTGGGGCCTGCCAGCGCCCTGGCGTTGTACCTCGAAGAATTGGCACTGCGTGCCGGCCTGCGCATGCAGGTACGGGTAAGGGCCGAGGGGTTTGACGGGGTAATCCGCATGGTTGCTGGCGGGGCGGGAGTCGGCGTTGTGCCACTGGCGGCGGTACAGCGCTGGCAGGGCTTGCTGCCATTGCATTGGGCTGGCTTACAGGAACCCTGGGCCAACCGCCGGTTGTTGCTGTGCGCACGGGATTTTGCAGTGTTGCCAGGGTATGCGGCGGGGTTGGTGACGTTGATAGGTGAAAAGCCCTTTTTAGCGGATGATGAAATAGCCTATGACCAACCATAACAAGGCAACGATTTCCAGCCAGGACGCAATCAGTATTCGAGACCTCAGCGGGGGCGGGAAATTTTTTATCTCTGTCGGGTCTACCAGCCCTAACATGATTTGAAGGGACGCCGTGCTCAGTATGCCAGCCACCGTATTGAGCAGTTGCCACCTGGACCTCAGGCCCTTCGTGCCCCAAGATACCTTGACTGATTCCAGATAAAAATTGCTCGTGATACTTGACATGGCGACATCAAAATCCTTTAACAGAGCTATATAGCAACTCATTGCCACACCACCTAGACCGATGAAAAATGGCGCCAGTAGGAAGATCAGCTTCAAGGTGAGTGGCCATATTTCAAAATTCATCTGTCGCCGCCTCAGCCATCAATTCAACTTTTGATTCTCCAGCGGCCAGCACATAGGCAGGCTTTTCTCTGCTCCCAGGTGGAAACTCAGGCTGAATTAATTCAACCTGCCCAACTTGATCACTGCACAGACTAATACGAGCCAAGAAAAGCCGACTGCATTCAGCCAAAATGCCACCCGCAGTCGCTTTCTCAAATGTAATGGAACGCCCATCACCTCAGACTCATTCACCACGCCAATACGGCAGTTGAATTTTTTGAAAACAACAGCCCCTGCTACGGTGCATGCGATGAACCAACGCGCCCGAATACTGGTGTCCCCCATGATACCCCTGACGCCTGCGACATACGTGTTATTCCTGAAAGCCTCGTTTAGCACCTTGAAATCACGGGACCAGATCACAGATCCATTCACGATCATCCCGAGGATGATTATCAGAAAGGGTGATACTACGAAAGCAAGCTGCGTTTTCAACGGCCATGAATCAACCTCAATCATTGCTCCCCCTGAATAGCATCTCACCGCCCTCTTCACCTATTAATTCGCCTATCCAGCCACCTAAGTAAGATGCTGCTCCAACTCCTGCAATACCACATAAAGCTGCCCCAACGCCTGCAGTACTAAATCCGACTACACCACATATGGACAAGACGGCGGGAGTGGCAATAGTGGCTCCCGCAGTACCACCAAATGTCCCGCCTACAAAGCTTCCTACCTCTACTAGCCTGACACGCTCACATTCGCGAGAATCACCAGCCCTGCAAACCTCTTGAATTTTCAAATACGAAGCCCCTCCACCCATTCCAATTCCTGCATACCCGCCCGCCTTGATGTACTTACTAAGCCGCGCCACCTTATCCAGGTGTGTCGCATAACCGGGTATCTGCCCCGGCCCGCCAGCTTTGGACCAGTGATGAACCAGGCTTTTGGTGGAGATATTCAGGCGCTTCTTCAGGCGCTCATAGTTACCCAAGTTCAGTTGTTTATTGAGCAACGCGGCCTTCAACTGACCATCCAACTGCTGCAAAAGGCGCCGCCGCTCGGCAAAGAAGCCTGGACTGTTCAAATGGCCATGGCGGACAAACTCCTGCTGATGCAACTGTTCGATCGCCGACAGGGTCCCGCTTACTTGTTTCAGCCCTTGGTTGAGCATATCTGTGCCCACGCCCATGGCCTGGCTGGCGTTTTCGAGTAACCCTGCAATCTCTGCCTGGTGCTCCATCATGAAATCGGCTTCGGCCATGTCGAGCGCTTGCAGTGCGCGCCTGGCATGCTGCGCGGCGGCCATCAGCTGCCCTTCCTCGCGGGTGCAGGCATGGCCGTTGTCCGGGTCGCCGATGACGAACATTTCCCCAGCCTTGAAGCCCTGTGCATAAGTGGGGTTGAGCCATTTCAAGCGGGAGATGGGCAAGGTGGCATCGTGCTCAGCGAGCTGCAGCAAGACCTGCGCAAACGACATGCGCCGGGGAACCAGATAGAACCCCGGCTCAAGGGTGCCGGGCAGCGCGCTGACAAGGGTTCGGGAAAACCCGTCCCCCCGGAAAACGCTCGCTGGCTCAGCCAAGGCGGTTGGCCCACCCGCGGTACCGGGCTGGCTGCTCGGTGGCCCCTCGTAGAGCGGTGCGACGACCCGGTTGCTGCCAGGCGAGCAACCGCAGATCACCAATGAACCATCCGTGGCGACAGGCTGGCCATCGGAGATAAAGCTTTCAGCCCCTTCGGCCACCACGCCTGCTTGCCCGCAAACCGGGCACGCCGTGGTCGGGTCGCCGACGCGTAGCACGTTGCGCGCGTTGTCCAGGTAACCCGTGCCGGTGGCAATACAAACGGCACCGGTAGTGGTGACGTCGCCATCTACTGCCTGGCCCCTGCCTTCGATGTTCACGCGCATCGCACAGCTCGCTGCCCTTGGTTGAAGCAAAAAAACCTAACACCCAGGAAGGAACTTCAAACGCCAGGCGCCTCAAATCAGATACTTCCTACACTGAAGGCCTTCCCCCACCTGCTGTCGCTCAGGTGGCTTTACCCCAGTGCAAGACTCACCCAAAATGACGCCCATGCGGCCCACTCGAAAAAGGATTTGCCAGTGGCATCGATCTACCAGCTCAAACCCCGTTTCCAGGCATTGCTGCGCCCCTCGGTGCAGCGCCTTCATGATCGCGGCGTAACCGCCAACCAGGTCACGGTATGCGCCGCCCTGCTGTCGGTACTGCTGGGCCTGCTGCTAGCCGCTGTGCCCCACGTCACCTGGCTGTTCGTGCTGGTGCCGGTATGGATGCTGGTGCGCATGGCGCTGAATGCCATCGACGGCATGCTGGCACGGGAGTTTGGCCAGCAATCCACCCTGGGCGCCTACCTGAACGAGCTGTGCGACGTGATCGCGGATGCTGCACTTTACCTGCCCTTCGCCCTGCTACCCGGCGTGTCACCTGCGCTGGTGGTGCTGGTGGTGCTGTTCGCCACTGTCAGCGAGTACGCCGGGGTAATGGGCCCGCTGGCCGGGGCTTCGCGGCGCTATGACGGGCCCATGGGCAAGAGCGACCGCGCCTTTGCGTTCGGCGTGCTGGGCGCAGGGGTGGCGGTGGGGCTGCTTACCGCTGCCTGGGTCAACGGCCTGTTGCTGGTCATCCTCGCGCTCTCGCTCTATACCCTTTACAACCGCGTTCGTCGCGGGCTCGCGGAAACCCGCCAGGCCTAACCAGCAGTCGCAAAAGGATTTCGAACATGCGCCAAGCGCAAACCCTGCACTTCTCTACCCATGATGGCGTCGAGCTGCACTACCGCCACTGGCCTGCAACCCGCAACGAGTACCAGCCGCGCCGGGCGGTGGTGATGTTCCACCGCGGCCACGAACACGGCGGCCGCATGGCCCACCTGGCTGATGAGCTGGACATGCCGGGCTATGACTTCTTCGCCTGGGATGCCCGGGGCCATGGGCTTTCCCCAGGTGCGCGCGGTGATAGCCCGGGCTTTGCCACCAGCGTGCGCGACGTACAGACGTTCATCGAGCACATTCAGGCCAGCCACGGTATCGCCGAGCAGGAACTTGTGGTGTTGGCGCAGAGCGTCGGTGCTGTGCTGATCGCCACCTGGGCGCATGATTACGCGCCGAAGGTGCGCTGCCTGGTGCTGGCCTCACCGGCTTTCAAGGTCAAGCTGTACGTGCCCTTCGCCCGCCCTGGCCTGAAATTGCTCAAGGCTGTGCGCGGCAACTTTTTCGTCAACAGTTACGTCAAGCCAGGGTTGCTTACCCATGACCCGGAACGGGTGATGTCGTATACCGCAGACCCCCTCATCAGCCGGCCGATCTCGGTGACCATGCTGTTGGGGTTGTACGACGCTGCCGACCGTGTAGTTGCCGATGCGCAGGCGATACAGGTACCAACGCAACTGCTGGTGTCCGGTGCCGATCTGGTGGTTGAGCGCCAGCCGCAGGAGCGCTTCTTCCACAACCTGGGCAGCACCCGCAAGGAAATGCACGTTCTACCCGGGTTCTTCCACGACACCTTGGGCGAACGCGACCGGGCACATGCCTTGCGCCGCATCGAGCGCTTCGTGGAGCACTGTTTCGCCAGCCCCTGCCCGCTGCCATCGCTGCTGGATGCGGACAAGACCGGCGCCACCTGCGCCGAGGCCGAAAGCCTGGCCGCACCGCTGCCGCGCAACTCCCCGCGTGACCTGTACTGGCGCGCTACCCGGGCGGGGCTGCGATTTGGCAGTGGGCTGTCGGAAGGCGTGAAGCTAGGCTTCGACACCGGCTTCGACTCTGGCAGCACCCTGGATTACGTGTACCGCAACAAGCCTTCCGGCAAAGGCTGGCTGGGTGCCCAAATAGACAAGAACTACCTCGATGCCATTGGCTGGCGCGGTATTCGCCAGCGCAAGCTGCACGTCGAAGAGCTGCTACGCCAGGCCATCAGCTGCTTGCATCAGGCTCAGCGCCCGGTGCACATCGTCGATATCGCTGCTGGCCACGGCCGCTACATTCTGGAAGCGCTGCAGCAGCTGGAGCGATTGCCAGACTCGATCCTGCTGCGTGATTACAGTCCCCTTAACGTGGAGCAAGGTTCGGCGTTGATCCAGGAGAAGGGGCTGGCCGACATTGCCCGCTTCGTTCAGGGCGATGCGTTTGATCGCCAAAGCCTGGCCTCGCTTGATCAACCGCCAACCCTGGCTGTGGTTTCTGGCCTGTATGAACTGTTCGCCAGCAACCAGCTGGTAGGCAACTCACTCGCCGGCCTGGCCGATGCGATGGAAGATGGCAGTTACCTGGTCTACACCGGCCAGCCCTGGCACCCACAGCTGGAGATGATCGCCCGCGCACTTACCAGCCATCGCGAAGGCCAGGCCTGGGTAATGCGCCGTCGCAGCCAGGCCGAAATGGACCAGCTGGTGGAGGCGGCAGGCTTCCGCAAGCTCACCCAGCGTATTGATGAGTGGGGTATTTTCAGCGTCAGCCTGGCACAGCGGGTACGTTGAATGAACCCCACGCGCGAAGCCGGCCTGATACGCCGAGCAGCACGCCATCTGGCCCTGTCGCACCTGCGGAGGCCATCATGAGCCTCTGGGTCGTTGCCACCCTGCTACAGCGTGGTAGCCAACTGGAGCGTTTCTCGGACGGCCTTACCCTGCTGGCGCTTGCCTATGGTATGGCGCCCATGCTCGGTGTCACGGTGCACCCGTTCGCCACCCTGGCCTGCGCCGTATTGACCGCCCTGGGTGTGCTGCACAAGTACTGGGCGATTCGCGTCGGGTTGGATGCTGCAATGTTCGCCCACCTCGCCAACAGCCACGACCTGGCAGCGGATACCCTGGCGCTGGACCGGGCGCTCATCGAGCTTTCGCTCAAACCGCAGGCGCCTGACCACCGCAACTGGCCCGAACGCAGCAAGGCCGCCCTGGCCCTGCTACGTCGCCAGGGCGTGTGCCTGGCGCTGCAAATCATGGTGGCCCTGGCTACCTTGCTGATACTGCCTTTCAACGGATGATGATCAACCCATGCTCGCCAACCTTACCGCCTACGTCATCACCTCTGCTGCACGCCTGATAACCGGCGCTCGCGCCCTGTGGCTGGGCTGCACACCGGAGCCCGTTCAGCGCCTGTACTTTGCCAACCACAGCAGCCACGGCGACTTCGTGCTGCTCTGGGCTTCGTTGCCACAGGCGTTGCGCAGCCGTGCACGCCCGGTAGCAGGCGCGGATTACTGGGCCAAGCCCGGCATCCGCGACTTCCTGATCCGGCAGGTATTCAATGGCGTATTGATCAATCGCCAGCGTGACGAAGGCGGCGGCAACCCGCTGCAACCGGTACTGGATGCGGTGGCCCAGGGCGACTCGCTGATCTTTTTCCCCGAGGGTACCCGCAACCTGGGCGATGAGCCCTTGATGCCGTTCAGAAGCGGGCTTTACCACCTGGCAGCCGCCCACCCGCAGGTCGAACTGGTACCCGTCTGGATTGCCAACCTCAACCGGGTGATGCCCAAAGGCCGGGCTTTGCCGCTGCCGTTGCTGTGCACGCTGAGTTTCGGTGAACCCATGCACCTGCAGGCCGATGAGACCAAGCAGGCGTTTCTCGATCGGGCCAGCCAGGCCCTGCTCAACCTTGCACCCAAGGATGCCTGACATGCACGACAATACCCTCTCGTTGTTCGCCGGCATTGGCGCCCTGCTGCTGCTCGCCAGCGTGATCGGCCGCCTGCTGAAATGGCGCGCGGGCCCCGGCCCCCATGCGGTCATCGACAACCTCAACGCCCGTATCAACGCCTGGTGGGTAATGGTGCTGGTGATCGGCATCGCCTTTTTGTTCGGCAAGTACGGGGTGATCGTGCTGTTTTACGGGGTGTCGTTCTATGCACTGCGCGAGTTCATGACCCTCACCCCCACCCGGCGCAGTGACTACCCCGCACTGGTAGCGGCATTTTATGTGGCGCTGCCGGTGCAGTACGTGCTGATTGCCATGGACTGGTACGGCATGTTCAGCATCTTTATCCCCGTCTACCTGTTCCTGCTGCTGCCGATCCTGGCCAGTTTCGGCGGCGACACCACGCGATTTCTGGAGCGGGCGTCAAAGGTACAGTGGGGGCTGATGATCGCGGTGTACTGCGTGTCCTCGGTACCCGCGCTGATGACCCTCGATATCCCCGGCTACGAGGGCCGCAACCTGTTGCTGATTGCCTGGCTGATCCTGGTGGTGCAGATCAGCGACGTGCTGCAGTACGTGTGCGGCAAACTGTTCGGCAAACACAAGGTCGCGCCCAACCTGTCACCGTCCAAGACGGTGGAAGGCCTGGCCGGTGGTGTGGCACTGGCGACACTGATCGGCGCCTTGCTGTGCTGGATTACCCCGTTCAACTTCTGGCAGGCGGCGCTGATGGCCCTGGCCGTGAACGCCATGGGCTTCTTCGGCGGGCTGGTCATGTCGGCCATCAAGCGCGACCGTGGCGTGAAGGACTGGGGGCACATGATCGAAGGTCACGGCGGCATGCTCGACCGCATGGACTCGGTGTGCTTTGCCGCGCCAGTGTTCTTTCACTTTGTGCGGTATTGGTGGGCATAAGCCGCGCTACCGTCGATGGTCAGGTTCACGATGCAAGTTCACGCATGGCGGCAGAAGCGAGGAAGCCTGAACGGGAAGCGTAGCGATGATCGTGCCTGACTTTTTCATCGATACGCTGAAGCAGGTGCTCCGGCAGCGTCGCATTGAAACGGACCGCCCTGCCCAAGTAAGGCGTCACATCAAAGTCCACAACGGCCCATACTCCACCTTGGTAGTCAGGGTTGGCCACATGTACATCAATTTCCTGCGGCTGCGGTAATGGCTCGTTGTCGGCGACAAGCCCTTCGAAATGAAGCGCCAGCGCTTCCTGTACAGCTTCAAGCGCTTTGGCGACAGTTGGACCGGCGGAGAAGCAACCGGCTACATCCGGCACGACTACCCCATACTCCGAGTAGGGGTCTTTGTGCAAAACGACGGGAAACTTCATTGATTGTCTCCATTAGCGTGGCTCGACACACCTGGAGTAGGTGTAAGGCCAGATTGTTTCAGAATGCTATGCACGGTTCCTTTTGGTAGCTCCGCTTTGGGATGCGGGACAGTTACACGGCCTTTCTTCACAGGATGCCGAAACTGTTGATGACTCCCCTTCACTTCCACCAGATACCACCCGTCAGCCTCAATGAGTTTGATGACTTCTCGACTGCGCATTCTCGCTCCCATCGACAGCTAATGTGTATTATACACACTAAAAACGATGTGGATTTCACAGCATTCCCAGCGTTAGTACCATCAGATGGGGCCTCCCGCTTTATAGGACGTATCGCCTCAGTCAGTAAGAAACCGGTTTATGCTCTACCGGCACGGCATAGCGCGTCCAGGCACCTCGACGTCGAGTTCAGGCAACTCCGCGCTGGCCATACACCCTATGGTGACGGGTCATCCAACCAGTCACCAGGAGTTGTGCCATGTCCGATTTCATCACTGTGCTGCGTGAAACCTGCCCCACGCCGGTCGTGGACGCCACCAAGTGGAAACGTATCGGCGGCGAGCCGCACACCGTGAACCTCAATGCCTACCTGTCGGCCGACGGCAGCAAGATCATGGGCACCTGGATCTGCACCCCGGGCAAGTTCGAGGTCAACTACGACAAGTGGGAGTACTGCCACTTCCTCGATGGCTACTGCATCATCACCCCGGAAGGTGAAGCGCCCAAGCACCTCAAGGCTGGTGATGTGTTCGTGATCGAACCAGGCATGAAAGGCACGTGGGAAGTGGTCGAAACCGTGCGCAAGTACTTCGTCTTCGCGTGACGGGCAGCCGCTTGGGCTACCCCCTGCGATAGGGCCGGGATAAAAAAGCGGGGCCCGCACGCCCTTCCCTCTGGTGCGCAGTTACAGAGGGAGGGGCGCCAGGCCCGCGAGAAAGTCCACTGCTTGCATCAAGCCTTCTTGCGGTACCCCTCGACGATGGCAGAGAAATCTTTGCCACCTTCCCCGCGCAAGCTCATGGCCTGGTACAACTGCTGGGCGACGGCGCCAAGAATCACCGGCTGGTGCGCCTGCCGCGCAGCTTCCGTGGCCAGCCCCAGGTCCTTGAGCATCAGCTCGGCACCGAAGCCGCCGGTGTAGCCGCGTGCCGCGGGTGCAGTCTCGATGACGCCTGGCCAGGGGTTATAGGTGTCCGAACTCCAGCACCGGCCTGTGGAACTGTTGATGATCCCCGCCAGCACCTGGGTATCGATGCCCAGCGCGTTGCCCAGGGCCATGGCCTCGGAAACTCCGATCATCGAAATACCCAGCAGCAGGTTGTTGCAGATCTTGGCGATCTGCCCGGTACCTACATCGCCGCAATGCACGATGTTACGGCCCATGTGCTCCAGCACCGGCTTGAGGGTGGCGAACAGTTCAGCACTGGCGCCGACCATGAAGGTCAAGGTGCCCGCCGCCGCGCCCCCGGTGCCACCAGAGACCGGTGCATCCCCCATGTCGACACCTTTGGCCGCTGCGGCCTTGCACACCTCGCGCGCCGTTTGTGGGTCGATGGTGCTGCAGTCAAGCGTAGGGGTGCCTGGGCGGATACCGGCCAGCACGCCGTCCTCGTTCAGGTACACGCTGCGCACATGGGCAGCGGCCGGCAGCATGGTGATGACCAGCTCGGCGGCAGCCGCTGCCTCCTTGGGCGAGGCGCTGATGTGCCCACCCAGTGCGGCAAGTTCTGCCAACACATCCTTGTTCAGGTCGAACAGTTCAAGCGCGTGCCCGGCCTTGATCAGGTTGCGGGCCATGGGGGCCCCCATGTTGCCCAAGCCGATGAATGCAATACGCATGCGGTACTCCTTAGCGCAGGCTGATGGTGGTGTTCACACCGTCATTAACACTGTCGTCATCGAACCAGCGCGCGGTGACGGTCTTGGTCTGAGTGTAGAACTGCACGACCTGCTTGCCGTACGGGCCAAGGTCTCCCAGCTTGGAGCCCCGCGAGCCGGTAAAGCTGAAGAACGGCACAGGCACCGGAATGGGGATGTTGATGCCGACCTGGCCGACATCGATTTCGCTCTGGAACTTGCGCGCAGCCGCGCCGCTTTGGGTGAACAGGCCGGTGCCATTACCGAAGGGGTTGGCATTGACCAGGGCGATGGCTTCGTCGAGGGTATCCACCTCGAGGGTCACCAGCACCGGGCCGAAGATCTCCTGGGTGTACACCTGCATGTCGGTGGTGACACCGGAGAACAGGGTGGGGCCGACGAAGTTGCCCTGCTCGTAACCGGGCACCTTCACATCGCGGCCATCGAGCTCCAGTTTAGCCCCCTCGCGGATGCCACTTTCGATCAGGCCAAGCACACGCTCCTTGGCGCGCCTGGAAACCACAGGGCCGACGTCGGTGCCAGGCTCGCTGCCGGCGTTCACCTTCAGCTTGCTGGCAGCCGCCTTGATGTCCGGCAGCCACTCCCGGGCCTTGCCCACCAACACCGCCACCGACGTGGCCATGCAACGCTGCCCGGCTGCCCCAAATGCGGCGCCGACCAAGGCATTGACGGTTTGCGTGCGGTTGGCGTCAGGCAGCACTACCGCATGGTTCTTCGCCCCCATCATCGACTGCACGCGCTTGCCGTGCTGGCTGGCCAGGTTGTACACGTGGGTGCCCACCTCGGTTGAGCCCACGAACGAAATCGCCTTGATGTCCTTGTGCGTGCAGATGGCGTCCACCACCTGCTTGCCGCCATGCACCACGTTGAGCACGCCAGGCGGCACACCGGCTTCCAGCGCCAGTTCGACCAGCAACAGGGTGGAAAGCGGGTCCTGCTCGGAAGGCTTGAGCACGAAGGTATTGCCGCACACGATGGCCATGGGGAACATCCACAGGGGGATCATGGCGGGGAAGTTGAACGGGGTGATACCCGCACACACGCCAATCGGCTGGCGCAGCGTGTACGTATCCACGCCGCCGGCCACGTTCTCGGCAAACTCGCCCATCTGCAGCGTACCGATGGACGCCGCGTGTTCCACCACCTCCAGCCCACGGAAAATATCGCCCTCGGCATCGGCGAGGGTTTTGCCCTGTTCGGCGCTGAGCACCTGGGCGATGCGCTTGCTGTGCTCGCGGATCAGCGCCTGCAGTTTGAGCATGATGCGCATGCGCGCACCAATCGGGGTGTCACGCCAGCTCACGAAGGCGCGCTGGGCTGCTGCCACCGCAGCGTCAACCTCCTGCACCGTGGCGAACGGCACACGTGCCAGCACTTGCTGGGTGGCCGGGTTGACGACGTCACGCCACTCCCCGGTGCTGGACGCCACCCATTGCCCGTCGATCAGCAGCTTTACCTGCTCGACTTTGGCCTGGTCGGGGGATTGCGGTGCATTCATCTGCGTTCTCCTTGGAATTATTGTCAGGACGAGATCGCCAGCGCCGGGCAAACGCGGGGTGGCGTTGAAAGGCATGTTTCGAGTATAGATGTGCAAACATCCAACAAGAACGCACAAAAAAACCGGATCATCATGCAAAAAGACCTCACATCCCTCAGCGCATTGAACTGGGACGACCTGAAGTTCTTTCTTGAAGTCGCCCGAACCCGCAAAGCCAGCAGCGCCGCCAAACGCCTGGGTGTGGACTACACCACGGTGTCCCGGCGTATCAGTTCACTGGAGGGGGCGCTGGGCACCTTGCTGTTCGAGAAGTCGCGTACCACAGGCTTCGTACTGACCGCGGAGGGCCAGCGCCTGCTGAGCTATGCAGAGACCATCGAAAGCACGCTGCACATGGCGTGCGAGCAGGTATCGGGGTCGGGTGTGGCGCTGTCCGGGCATGTGCGGATGGGCTGTACGGAAGGCTTTGGCAGCTTCTTCATCACCCCCCAGCTCAGCCACTTCGTTGAGGCCTACCCGGCAATCTCCGTGGACATCCTGCCGCTTCCGCACTTCATCAGCCTGTCCAAACGCGAGGCGGATATCGTCATCGCCCTGGAGCGACCAGAGCACGGGCCCTATGTATGCTGCAAGCTCTGCGACTACCGTTTGCGGCTGTACGCCACCCAGCCCTACCTCGACAGCCACGCGCCGATAAGGCAGGTAGCGGACCTGGCGGGGCACCCGTTCATCAGCTACGTCGATGACCTGGCGTTCAGCTCGGAGCTGCTGTACCTGGCCAACCTGATCCCCAGCGCCACTGCGCACCTGCGCAGCACCAGCGTGATCGCCCAGTACACGGCGGCCTTGCAGGGCCGTGGCCTGGCAATTCTGCCGTGTTTTCTGGCCGCACAAGACCCAAGGCTGGTGACGGTGTTGCCGGAGGAGGTAGAGGTGACGCGGCAATTCTGGATGTACTGCCGGGAGGACTTGCGCAAGTTGAAGCGTATTACCCTGCTGTGGGATTACATCCGTGAAGTCACAGAGCTGAACCGTTCAATGTTGCTGGGGGAGACGCACACTTGTCAGTTTCTGGAGTGAGCGGGTGGCACCGCTGGGCGTTGGTGCGGCTGCGTGGCAGCCCATCGCCGACGATTGCCTGCACCTTTGTCTGGCCCTAAACCTCTTCCAGCATCAACCCGGAAATCCGCCGCACCTTACGCGCCACCGCCTCTTCAAAGATCCCCTGGCGTGGCTCGACCAGGGTGAAGCAGTGCTTGGCCCGGGTGATGCCGGTGTACACCAGTTCTTTGGTCAGTACCGGGTTCAGTGCATCGGGTAGCACCAGGGCGGTATGGCCAAACTCCGAACCCTGGGATTTGTGCACGGTCATGGCGAACACGGTTTCCACTTCGTTCAGCCGGCTGGGCAGCACGAAGCGCACGCCCCCGCTGCCATCGTTACGCGGGAACGCCACACGCAGCAGGGGCATACCCTGCTCGTCCGGCAGGCGCAGGGCGATGCCGATGTCACCGTTCATCAGGCCCAGGCCGTAGTCATTGCGGGTCACCAGCACCGGACGGCCTTCGTACCAAGGCTGCTGGGTGTCGATCAGGCCGGCAGTGTGCAGCACCCGCGCCACACGCTCGTTGAGGCCCTCGACACCCCAGGCACCCCGGCGCACGGCGCACAGCAGCTGGAAGTCTTCGAAGCTGTGCAGTACCCGGGCGGCCCAGTGCTCCCAGGCCGGGTCATCGAATGCGGTGCCCAGGGCCGGCCGATAGCGGCCGAGGGTGCGCAGGTAGCCTCGATAGCCCTGGGGGCCGTCGACGCCCAGGTTGAGGCCATCGAGCAGCAGCCGGTCGAGGGCGCGGTCGTGCTCCTGTTTCAAGGCCAGGCTGTGAACATCGGCCGGGGGCTTGGCCAGCAGGTTGCGTGCGCCGTCGCTGTCCTGGCGGTTGACCAGCCGTGCCAGCTGGCCAATGCCGCTACCCTCGCCGAAACGCCGGGAAAACCGCAGCATCACCACCTGCTGTGCCAGTGGGTGACGGTGGGCATCACCGCTTGTGAGGCCGCTGCCTGCCAGCGACTGGCCGCCAATGCCTTCGAGCCATGCCTGGGTGGCCGGGGAATAGCAGCCCTGCTCCGCATCCCGACACAGGTCGCCGAGCACCGCGCCTGCCTCTACCGATGCCAGCTGGTCCTTGTCCCCCAGCAGCACCAGCCGTGCCTTGGGCGGCAGGGCATCGAGCAAGTTGGCCATCATCTCCAGGTCGATCATGGAGGCCTCATCGACCACCAGCACGTCCAGCGGCAACGGGTTGCCAGCATGGTGGCGGAAGTGCCGCGACCCAGGGCGGCTGCCCAGCAGGCGGTGGACGGTGCTGACCTCGGTGGGGATATGCCCACGCACCTCATCACTCACCTGCAGGCGCTCGACCTGCTGGCCAATGGACTCGGTAAGCCGCGCAGCAGCCTTGCCGGTGGGGGCGGCCAGGCGGATGCGCAGCGGCCTGCCCTGCTCCACCGCCGG
This sequence comes from Pseudomonas sp. NBRC 111119, assembly GCF_001320125.1. Lineage (NCBI taxonomy): Bacteria > Pseudomonadati > Pseudomonadota > Gammaproteobacteria > Pseudomonadales > Pseudomonadaceae > Pseudomonas > Pseudomonas sp. NBRC 111119. The sequence continues at coordinate 7,939 of NZ_BCAV01000052.1, read as the reverse complement.
CGCCTGCAGCAAGGCCAGCAGGCGCACCACCGTGGTGGTCTTGCCGGTGCCGGGCCCCCCGGTGATGATGCTGAAGCCGGCCCGCGTGGCCAGGGCACAGGCCAGCTTCTGCCAGTCAACCTGCCCGGGTGACTCACCCGCCTCGAACAACTGGGCGAGGCGAGCGGGCAAGTCGGCGGGCAAGGCTTCTGCCTGGGTCAGCCGCAGGCGCAGGTTGTGATCGATGCGCCGTTCGTAGCTCCAGTAACGGCGCAAGTACAGGCGCTCGCCGCTGAGCACCAGTGGCCGGGTGTGCTGGCCGGGCACATTGCCGGCCGCAACCAGCGGGCTTGCGGCGATGCGCTGGCGCCAAGCGTGCAGGTCGAGGTTGGCCAACAACTGTGATGGCAACAGCAACGGCCCGACCAGGGCATCGCCCTCGGGTGGCAACGACAGCGCGAAGTCTGGCTCGGCAAGGGTCTGCTGCAGGTCCAGGCAGACATGCCCGTGGCCCAGCTGATGGCTGGCCAGCGCAGCGGCCAGCAACAGCAGTGGGTCGCTGCCCGGCGCGCGCTCCTCGAGAAATGACACGAACGCGCGGTCCAGGGCACGCAGCCAGCCGCGCTCCACCCAACGGTCGAGCAGTTGCAACAGGTCATTGCTGTTGCGCTGGGGCGCCAGTGCAAGCAAGTGCTCGGCCTGCAGGGGCGTGGGTATCAGGTCCATCAAGGTGCGGCTCATGGCTCGGCTCCGGCAAACAGGTCTTGCTGCACGGGCGGATGCTCGCCCCGAAACAGCGCATCAAGGCCTTCGATAAGCGCACGCGGGGGCCGGGTGTGGTACACGCCATGCCCGCTGCTGCTGGCCCCGCGCAGGAAAATGAACAGCGCACCGCCCACGTGACGGTCGTAGTCGTAGTCCACCAGCCGAGCCCGCAGTTGGCGGTGCAAAGCCAGCAGGTAGAGGACGTACTGGAGGTCGTAGCGGTGTTCGAGGATGGCGCGCTGCATGGCCGCGTGGTCATAAGCCTGGATATCCGGGCCCAGCCAGTTGGACTTGTAGTCGGTGACGTAGTAGCGCCCGTCCAGCTCGAACGCCAGGTCGATGAAACCCTTGAACATCCCGTTGAGCAGCGTGGGTTGAGCCGCCGGGCGCGGCTGCCCAGGGTGGGTATGGTGTGCTACCAGGCGGTCGAGCTGCTGCGCATCGACCTGATGGCTGGCGAACCAGAACTCCATCTCTACCTGGTAGCGGCTCAGTTGGCCCAGGGTCAGGCTGAGGCCGCCTGCTGCCAGCGGCAAAGGTTCGGTCAGCAGGCGGGCCAGCCATTCGGTCAATGTGGGTATGAACCCTTCCCAGCCACGGCGATTGCAGCGTTGCCCGACTGTACGTTCGATCAGGCTGGCGTCGCTGGCCACCTTGTCGAAGCCTTCACGGCCCGCCCACTCCAGCAGCCCGTGCAGGAAGGTACCCGGGTTCGGACCGCGGGGGAAACGGTGGATATCGCCACTGCCTGCCGCCACTTCGCGCAGGGCCGTGGTATCAACCCATTCATCATCCAGCAGTTGTTGGGCCTGGGAACTGTCGGCGCCCAACGCCTGGTCACCGATGCGCAAGGCGCTGTAGGAGGCGATCCACCAGTGCTCGGCTGCCGAGCGCCGCGGGGTGCGCGCCGCCGCCAGCTCACGCTGGGCGTGGGGCATGCGGTAATGCTGGGCTTCAGCCGTTGGCAGGCCTGGGCAGGTGATGTGCGGGCTGGTGTCTGCCAGTGTTTGCAGCCATACCGTCAATTGCTGGGAATCAGCCAGTTCAGCGCCCCCGCCCAACAGGTAACCTAAGGCCGACCGGTGCAGCTGTGAGCGCTTGTGGTTACCGCGCTTGAGGTCGGCGACACCCAGCCAGCAGGCATGCTGGGCGCGAGTCAGGGCTACGTACAGCAACCGCAGGTCCTCGGCCAGGCGCTCGTCGTCGGCGCGCTCGATCTGCTGCGCATCGGGGGTCAGGGTGAGGTGGGCATTGCCTTGGCTGTCATGCCAGGCCAGCGGCAGGCGGCTACCGTCCACCGGCTTGCTGGTGCAGATGAACGGCAGGTAGACCAGGGGATATTCCAGCCCCTTGGACTTGTGGATGGTCACCACCTTGACCAGTTGCTCGTCACTCTCCAGGCGCAGAATCTGCTCCTCGCCCGCCTGGCCGGCATTGGCCAGTTGCTCGGCCAGGTGACGGACCAACGCTTGCTCACCGTCCAGCTCACCGGCTGCCTGTTGCAGCAGCTCGGCCAGGTGCAGCAAATTGGTGAGCACCCGCTCGCCGTCAGTGCGGCGGATGAGCGTGCGCGGCAGCTCGAAGTCGTGCAGCAGGTGCCGCAGCATGGGCAACACGCCCTGGCGCTGCCAGGTTTCACGGTAAGCGCGAAAGCGCATGACCCAGTCTTCCCAAACCCGCTCATCCTGGTTGAGGCGGTCCAGCGCGGTGAGCGACAGGCCGAGGGTGACGCTGGCCAGGGCCGCCTTGAGCAAGCGCTCCGAATCTGGCTCTGCGCAGGCCTTCAGCCAGGCCAGCAAGTCATGTGCCTCCTGTGCGCTGAACACCGAGTCCTTGTCGGACAGGTAGACGCTGCGCACACCCCGTGCAGCGAGCTCTGCACGTACCAGCTGCGCCTCATGCCCATCACGCACCAGGATGGCGATGTCTGACGGCAGGCAGGGACGCAGCTCGCCCTGTGCGTTCAGGAAGCCTGCCATACCCTGCTGGCCGCCGTTGAGCAACGAGACGATATGGCTGGCACAACTGGCTGCCATTTCCTTGCGGTAAAGGCTCCCGGAAACGGGTGCATCACTTGCCAGTTGCCAGCACTGCAAGGCGGCGCACGGCTGCCCGTCGAGCATCAGTTGCTCGCTGCGGCCCTTGGCGCGCACGGCAATGAAGGGCAACGGGTTGTCCTCGGCTTCACGGAACAGAAACGCGCCCCGCCCTGCCGCGCGGGTTTCGGCCTGCAGAAACACCTGGTTCACCGCCGCGACCATGGCCTTGCTGGAGCGGTAGTTGGTGTCCAGGCTGTGCAAGCGCCCATGGGTGGCGCGCCGTGCAGCCAGGTAGGTGTAGATATCGGCGCCGCGGAAGGCATAAATGGCCTGCTTGGGGTCGCCGATCATGAACAGGCCGGTTTCGGCGCGGTTTTCACCGATCTGGTAGATGCGTTCGAAAATGCCGTATTGCACGGGGTCGGTATCTTGGAACTCGTCGATGAGCGCCACCGGGAACTGCTCGCGCACCAGGCTGGCCAGGCGTTCCCCGGCATCACCGTTCAAGGCGTGCTGCAAGCGCAGCAGCATGTCGTCGAAGCCCATCTCGGCGCGGCGGCGTTTCTCCACCTCGAACCTGGCAGCCACCCACCCCGCCGCGTGCTCAAGCAACGCGGCGTCGGGGGTGGCCAGGGCCTGCAGGTTCTGCTGCAGGGTCTGCATGGCGTCCAGCGCCGGGTGCGTCGGTGGCTCGCCGACCTTCCAGGCTTCGGCCATGCCCGCAGGCGTCAGGCGGGTGAAGCCGGTACCCAGGTCCAGCTCTATGCACTGCGGGTCGGCCGCCCAAAGGGCGAGTTTGTCGAACCAGGGTTCGAAATAGCGGGCCTGCATCTTGCGCCCATCCACCTGCTTGGCTGCCAGGGCATCACGGCAAACCTGCCGCAGCTCTTCGGCCCAGGCTGCCCACGGCGCTTTCAGCTGGGCCAGTTGCCCGTCGCGTTCACGCAGCGCGGCGTCGATCAGGGCCTCGGGGTCGGGCCCTGACGGTTCGGTGCGCACCCGCCCAAATAGGGGCCGGATGCGGGGTAGCAAGGCATCAGGGCTGCCCCAATGGCTGCGCACCCAGGCCAGTGCCTGGGTTTGCATGCCGTAGCAGAAACGCCGCCAGTAGTCGCGCATGACCTGGCCCAGCAGCTCACTGTGGTCGGTTTCCAGGGTCTGAGTGAACAGGCTACCACTGTCAAAAGCATGTTCACGCAGCATGCGCTGGCACCAGCCGTGAATGGTCGAGACAGCGGCCTCGTCCATCCATTGCACGGCGATTTCCAGGCGCCCGGCGCAGCGGGGCCAGGCGTCCTGCGGGTAGTCATCACGCAGTTGCACCAGTAGCGGGTCGGCGGCTTCCAGTTCACCCCGGAAAAACCGCGCCGCCTCCGCCAGGCGCGTACGAATACGCTCGCGCAGTTCTTTGGTAGCGGCGTCGGTGAAGGTCACCACCAGGATCTGAGGTGGCAGCAGTTCGCGGGCAAAGCCGTGCTCGCCACCGTGGCCAAGGATCAGGCGCAGGTACAGCGCAGAGATGGTGAAGGTCTTGCCGGTGCCGGCGCTGGCCTCGATCAGTTTGCTGCCGTGCAGGGGGAAGGTCAAGGCCAGTGGGCGGTCCTGGGTCATGCGGCTGTCTCCGGGTTGCCCAGGGTCTGCCAGGGGGCATCGAACAGGGGGCGATACAAGGCTTCACACCAGCCTTCGAAGGTTTCGTCAGCGGTAAGCGCGGCAAAGTCGCGGAACTGACGGGCCAGGGCGACGCTCTCGTCACGCTCGCCACCGCTGTTGCGCTCATCGCCTTCATAGGCGCGGGCTGCCGCCGCCAGGGCTTTATCGCTGTCGTCCTGGCCCAGCCAGGCGAAGGCTGTTTTCGGCGCAACGGGCAACGGCGCGCTCATGCCTGCCTGGCGAGCCACCATCAGCTCGCCGAGCCGTTGCGCGGCCTGTTGCGGGTCAAGCGGGGGCAGTAGCAAGGTCAGGTCACTGGCTACCAGGGCGCTGTGATAGGGATACCCGGCGGCGCACGCCGCCAGGTGGGTGACCCAGGGCGCGATCAGGCGGTGCCACTTGAGGCTGTTTCGCCCGGCGCTGAGGGTATTGGGCACGGTAGTGATGCTCAACAGGCTCTGGTCGTCAGACTGGAACACCCGGCCAAGCCAGCCTTCCAGGCGGTGCGGCCCCTGCTCGAAATGCACCGGCAAGGCCCCGTCCACCTGCGTCGGCCACCGGGCCAGGAGCTGCTGGTGACGCTGCAGCAGGTTGGGCAACGGCTCGATCAATTCATCCTGCAACAGCTGGCCAAAGCCTGCCAGCGGCAGCAGCCCGCAGGCCTGCAGGCGTCGGGCCTGAGTGTGCAGGGCGTGCTGCGCGTTGGCCGGGTCGGCCAGCGCTGCGCCCAGCAGGCTTTCGCTGGCGGCGTAGCGTTGCAACGCATCGAGCACAAAGGGCTCTTCGTCCGGTGTTGGGGCTTCCAACGCCTCAAAGTAAACCTTCAGTCGCTGGCTGAAGAAGTGCCTGACCGGGTGACGCAGAAAGTCACTCAGTTGGTTCAGGCTGAGCGGTTCATCATCGATGAATGGCTCCAGCGCTTCGGCCGGGTTGTCCACAGGAGCCTGCTGGTGCAGCACCTGCCACTCGTGGGCATAGCTGAACAGCGGGCTGCCGCGCTCGAAATAGCGCGGGCTGAATGGCTGCAGCGGGTGTTCCTGGGTCAGGGAATGCAGCAACTGCTCACCTGCGGTCTGCAGGTCGTGCTGCTCGGCGCCAGGCAGGCGCCAACCGGCAGCAATGTGATCACGCAACTGGCCGATGAGTACCGAAGCGGGGCGCTCGCTGTTGTCGCGAATGCTGCGCCCGACCCAACTGACATACAGCTGATCCCGGGCTGAAAGCAGTGCCTCAAGCAGCAGGTAGCGGTCGTCCTCGCGCCGGGAGCGATCACCGGGGCGGTAGTCACTGGCCATGAGGTCGAAGTCGAGCGGCTGCTGCGCACGCGGGTAGTCACCGTCGTTCATGCCCAGCAGGCAGACCACCCGAAACGGGATGGCGCGCATGGGCATGAGGGTGCAGAAATTTACCGAGCCGGCCAGAAAGCGCTGGGACAATTTGCCTTCATCCAGCCCAGACAACCAAGCCTCACGCACTACCGTCAACGGCAACGGGTCTTGCAGGCCCACTGTTTCACACACCTGCAGCCAGGTTTCGCGAAGGTCCTGCAACTGCATCAGCAGAAATTCGTCACGTTCGTCGTCGGCAACGAAAAACACCTGCAATAGGGCATTCAGGCGCTCGCCCCACTGCTCGACGGTAGCCGGCGTGGCCAACGCCTCGCAGGCAATTTCAAGCGCATCGAGCAAGGCGACCAGCGGGCCAATCAATGCCGCGTCCAGGCCACCGATTTCGTCGTAGGGCTCAATGCCGTCGCACGCGTCCCCGATACCCACGGCATAACCCAGCAGCATGCGGCGCAGGCCAAAGCGCCAGGAGTTTTGCTCGAGGCCGCCGGGCAGACCAAGGCTGGCCCGCTGTTCAGCATTCAACCCCCAACGAATACCTGCACCCTCGATCCAGCGGTGCAGGGTGGGCAAGTCAGCTTCGCGGATGCCAAAACGGGCACGCACTGCCGGCACATCCAGCAGGTCGAGCACTTCACTCACGGCGAAACGGCTCTCCGGCAGCTTCAGCAGATGCTCCAGGGCGATCAATAGCGGCTCGCGTCCACGCTGGCCTTGGTCGGTCAGGGTGAAGGGGATATGACGGGGGTCTTTGCGGGGCAACTGGCCGAACACCGCGCGGATGTGCGGCGCGTAGGTGTCGATATCCGGCAGCATGACGATCACGTCGCGCGGGCGCAAAGTGGCATCGGCACTGAACCGGGCAAGCAGCTGATCGTGAAGAATTTCCACTTCACGCTGCGGGCTGTGGGCAATGTGGAAGCGCACCGAGCGATCACTGACTGGATCCACCGGCCCCCACAATGCGCGGGATTCAGCGAGCGGACGCAGTTCCAGAATGTCGTCCTGAAGTTGGTTGAGCACTGTGGCGGGGTTGCCATCACTGAACAGGTCGATGCGGCCGTCGCTGAATACGCCCTGATAGCTGCCGGGGTCGTCGTAGCTGTCGAGCAGGTTGATGTAGTCGCGGCCTTGCTTGCCCCAAGCCGCCAACAGCGGGTGGGCGTGCTGGTGCAGCGACTGATCGTCCAGTTGCAGGGGCATGCCTTGCTTGCGCTGCTGGCGCTTGTACTGGTGTCGCAACAGGTCCTTGTCGGCAACGATGTCAGCCCAATGGTGCCGGCAGGGGTTGTGCACGCACAGCAGGACCTGGCTGAACCTGGCCAGGCCGGCCAATGCCTCCAGTGCCTGGGCGGGCAGCGAGGAAATACCGAACACGATTACCCGTTGTGGCAGCCCGGCAGGTGCCTGCTGCAACTGATCGATGCATTCGATGAAGCGCTGGTGCACACCGGCGCGGCTCTGGGCCATGCCTTGCTGGCCGACGTCTTCCAGCAGCGCGCGCCACAGCTCGGCCTGCCAACGGTTGCCCGCCGGCAGTGGCTTGCGCTCGCCGCGGGCGGTGATGACGATGTGGTCGCCAGCAGCCCAGGCCTTGAGCCAGTCGGCTCGGTAAACCTGGTACTGGTCGAACAGGTCTGCCAGGCGCTCAGCCAGCTGATAACGCTTGCGCAGGTCGCTGTCGTCGGTCAGAAAGCGCCGCAGTGGCTCGAAGTGCTGTTGCTCCACCAGCGTTGGCAGCAGGCGCATCAGGCGCCAGGTCAAGGGTGACTTGTCGAGCAGTGAAACCTCGGGGATTTCCTCGCGGCCCAGCACGCTGCGGTACAACTGCCACATGAAGCTGCCGGGTAGCTGCACGTCAATGGCTGCGGCGATACCACAACCGCCCTGGTCGTCTTCAAGCGGGTCTTCTGCCAGGGCCAGCTTGAGCCACTGGGCAATGCCATTGCTTTGCACCAGGGCGATTTCATTCTCCAGCGGCGCCAGGGGATAACGGCGCATCCAGCTCACGACCAGGCTTCGCAGGTCGTCGAGGCGGTTGCCATGGACGATCATGAAACCGGGGTGCAGGCAGCTGTTGGACATCGGCAGGTCTCTGGCGGGCGCGGGGAACGTGATGGGGAACGATATCACGGGGCTGGAGAGTTTCTAGCCCAC
>NZ_BCAV01000051.1:0-90405 GCF_001320125.1 Pseudomonas sp. NBRC 111119 | reverse complement strand
GGGCGGCCAGCCTTCCATCGTGAAGGCGATCACTGACCTGGCAGTTGCCGGTGACAAGCAGTTCGAGAACCTGGTAGCCAACAAGGCTTCGGTGACCACCGCCGTGACCGACGAACCTGCGGGCCAGGGCGACCTGACCACCGTGGGCATCAGCGGCACCACATCACTGACCGAAGGTGAAACGGCCCACTACACACTGACCCTGAGCAATCCGTCGAAAGCCGAAGTCACCGTCACCCTCAGCTATTCCGGCACCGCCAAGAACGGTGAAGACTTCACGGGCGTTACCACCGTCAAGATCCCGGCCAACAGCTCCGGGGTGACCTTCGACGTACCGACCATCGATGACAAGCTGGTGGAAGGTACCGAGAACTTCACTGTGAAGATCGACAGTGCCACCGGTGGCAACTTCGAAAACCTGCAGGTGGACAGCAGCAAGGGCAGCGTCACTACGGCCATCATCGACAACGACAACCTGCCTGTGTCGCCGGGCGGTGCTGTGTACGGCGTCGAAGATACCGACTACGTGTTCGCCTGGAATGACTTCAAGGTCACCGACCCAGACGGCAACACGGGCCTGTTTGTGACCATCACTTCGCTGCCGGTTGCCGGTAGCCTGAAGTTCTTCAATGGCACCACCTGGACCAACGTCACTGTGGGCCAGGTGGTCAGCCAGGCGGACATCACTGCCAGCAAGTTGAAGTTCGTGCCACTGCTCAACCAGTCCGGCGCCGATGGCTACGGTGGCACCGGTGTGGGCAACCAGCAGGCTGACTACGCACAGTTCAAGTACAAACCGAACGATGGCACCAACCTGGGCACCGAAGTGACCATGAAGGTCGATATCAGCCCGGTGGCAGACATGCCGACGCTGGCAATCGGCAGTGCCGATGTCGAGTCCAAAGGGCTGACCAAGGAAGTGTGGACCAGCCTTAAAAACCTGGGCACCGGCGGCAACGGTATTACCGGCGACGAGCTGAAGACGGTGTTTGCCAACTCTGGCAACGCCAATTCCAGCGGCACCATCACCAACGTGCAGTCCGACGGCAACGTGAACGCGGGTACCGGTTCGAAGACGTCCGGCCTGATCTACCTGGAAGCTGGCAAAACCTACACCTTCAGCGGTACGGCTGACGACAGCTTCCTGGTGAACGTAGGCGGCAAAGCCGTGGTTACCACCACCTGGGGCGGTGGTGGCCAGGTGTCCGGCACCTTCACGCCGGCCTCCTCGGGTTACTACCCAATCGAGATCTACCATGCCAACCAGTCTGGCCCGGGTAGCTATGACCTGAATATCCAGGTGGGCTCCGGTGCCGTGACGGACCTGAGCAGCTCGAACATCAAGATGTACCAGAACGTCACCGAGATGGGTAACGCTGGCCTGAGCGTGTCCGACATGCACACGGTCAACGGTCAGAATTACTACGACGGCTACAAGCTCAACGAAGGGCCTGAGAATGGCACGGTCAAACTGGTCGGTATCTCTACCGCCCTGACCGACACAGACGGCTCCGAAAGCCTGAACGTGAAGCTGTCCGGTATCCCGGCAGGCTCGGTGGTCAGTGATGGTGCTGGCCATACCGCCACCGTGGGCGCGTCGGGTGTGGATGTTACCGGCTGGAAGCTGGGCAGCCTCACCATCAAGCCACCGGCCTACTACCAGGGCCAGTTCGACGTGAAGGTCACCTCTACTTCCACCGAGAGCGTTGGCGGCAGCAAGGCAGTCAACGAAGGCACGATCAAGGTCACGGTGTACGGGGATACCTACACGTCCACCAACCTGACCGCCGACAGCGACAACTTCACCGGTACCGGCGCCAACGAGATCATCGTGTCTGATATCGGCGGCTTCCATGTGACCCCAGGGCAGAGCTACAACCTGGCATTCATCGTGGATACCTCGGGCAGCATGAAGAACTCGGTGGATGCTGCGCAGAAAGCACTGCAGTCTGTGTTCACCACCCTGGCCAACAGCGTGCAGGGTTCCACATCCGGTACGGTCAACGTGCTGCTGGTGGACTTCGCCACCCAGGTGAAATCGACCGTTTCGGTGAACCTGTCCGACGGTTCCGCCCTGCTGACACTGAAAAACGCACTCAGCGCAATGAGTGCTGACGGCGGTACCAACTACGAAGATGCGTTCAAGACTACGGCAAACTGGTTCCAGAACCTGAAAAATGCAGGTGTGTCCGGCACTAACCAGACCTTCTTCATCACCGACGGCCAGCCTACTTTCTACCAGGCCGGCGAGAGGACCAACCCTACGCTTGTCAGCTACAGCAGCAGTAAGGCAAACATCATGATGGATGCCTACCTGTCGTCGATCAATTACAAGCTTGGCCAGACCGTGAACGTCAACCTGGACAGCAACAACGTCCTGCAGATCGACAGCAACGGCAACCTGGCTGTGTACAAGGCCGGCTTCTGGGGCTGGAGCACGGCTGTGAGCGGCGTGCTGCATGCGCAGGGTGATGGTACGTATGAGTTGTCGAGCCTTGCTGGCCAAGGTAGCTACACCGACGCCGACACGGTCAGCAACTCCAAGAGTGCATTCGCCTTGCTCAAGGCGTTGTCGCCAACCATCGAAGCCATTGGTATCGGCAGCGGTGTAAATACCGATGACCTGAAGCCTTACGACTCTGACGGCAATCCGCAAACCAACATCGACGCCTCCAACCTGGCCAACGCGGTACTCGGCCATACCGACGCCACGGCGCCAGGCAATGACACGGTCAATGGCGGTGACGGCAACGACATTATCTTCGGCGACCTGATCACCATGCCGTCGGTTGCAGGCAACGGCATCGAAGCGCTGCAGAACTATGTCGCGATGCAGACCCATGTGGATTCCAGTGCCGTGGACAGCAAGGCGATACACCAGTACATCACCGAGCATTACAAGGAGTTCGATATCTCCGGTACCAACGACGGCAATGACATTCTGTCGGGCGGTAACGGCAACGATATTCTCTTTGGCCAAGGCGGCAACGACACACTGGACGGTGGCAAGGGCAATGACATCCTGCTGGGCGGCTCCGGCAACGACATCCTCATTGGCGGCCCGGGTGACGATATCCTCATCGGTGGCAGCGGTGCCGACACCTTCGTGTGGAAGGCCGGCGACTACGGCAACGATGTGATCAAGGACTTCAACAAGGGTGAAGGCGACCGTATCGACCTCAAGGACCTGCTGCAGGGCGAGAAGGGCAGCACGATCGATAACTACCTGAAGCTCACCACGGTGGAAGGTACGACCACACTCCAGGTCAGCAGTGAAGGCAAGCTCAATGCTACCGGTGGCCTGGCCAACGTCGATGTCACCATCAAGCTGGAAGGTGTGAACTGGTCCAACCAGACGATCAATTCGTTGATCAGTGGTGCCGACCCGACCATCATCATCCATAACAAGGACAGCTGATAACTGTGCACGGGGCGGCCTCCAGCGCCGCCCCAATGCGCCAGCCAGGCTTCCCCGCCTAACCACCACAGCGCATAATCCAGCGCCGGGCCAACGTGCCCGGCGCTTTTTGCCTATGCTGCTGTCTACTGACAAGGAACCACTGTGACGAGGGACTCTGCCATGTTCTACGTGCAACGCGACGCTGCCGGCCAGTTGCTGCGGGTAGAAGCAGCCGCTTTTGACGAATTTACCGAAATGCTCCCGGCCGACCATGCCGACATCCAGGAGTGGTTCGCCGATGACGTCGTGGAAAACAGCCTGAACCAACTCAAGCAAAGCGACCTGGACATGATCCGAGTGCTCGAGGACCTGATCGATGTGCTCACCGCCAAGGGCGTGTTCAAGATCACCGACCTGCCACCCGGTGCCCAGGCCAAGTTGCTGAACCGTTCCACAGCGCGCAAGGCGCTCAGCAGCCTCAACAACCTGATCGAAGAGGAAGAGGAGGGTGGCTTGATCTGATCGCGGAACAAGCCGGAATGGATGAACTATGTTTATTCTTTAAGAGTATTTAAATAATTTTTCTTATGCATTTATAGTTCACCCCACTGCGTACCCGTCGACCAATCGATGCGCCGCACGACTTGAACCCACACGGGAATACCCCGTGCGTTTCTGATCGTTGCGCGTCCTGGAGTCGCGCACTGCGTGGAGTGAAAAATGCCAGCCGCCTCGAACGCCTTGTCGACCCTCGACAGCGCCCAGCCGCAACGCTTCGAAATCCGCCCGTTCTCCGGTGCCGTTGGCGCCGAGATTATAGGCCTGGACCTTGCCCAGCCGGTCAATGCCGATGATTTCAGCCGTATCCATCGCGCTCACCTCGATCACCATGTGCTGGTGTTCCGCAACCAGCGCATCAGCCCCCAGCAACAAATTGCCTTCAGCCGCCGCTTCGGCGAGTTGCAGATCCATGTGCTCAAACAGTTCCTGTTGGCCGGCCACCCGGAAATTCTGATTGTTTCCAACATCGTCGAAAACGGCCAGAACATCGGCCTGGGCGATGCCGGCAAGTTCTGGCATTCAGACCTGTCGTACAAAGCGTTGCCCAGCCTGGGTTCGATGTTGCACGCCCAGGAGCTGCCAAGCGAAGGCGGTGACACCCTGTTCGCCGACATGCACAAGGCCTGGGAGGCTGTGCCTGATGCGCTGCGCAAGGTCATTGCCGGGCGCGATGCCGCGCATTCCTACACCGCGCGCTATGCCGAAACCAAGTTCGAAGGCAACTGGCGCCCCGCCCTTACCGCCGAGCAGCTGGCCCAGGTTCAGGAAGTGATCCACCCGGTGGTGCGCACGCACCCCGAGAACGGCCGCAAGGCCCTGTTCGTCAGCGAAGGCTTTACCACCCGCATCGTCGGCCTGCCGGACGATGAAAGCCGTGACGTGCTGCAGCAGCTCTACGCCCTGAGCGTGCTGGAGCAGAACATCTACCGCCATCAGTGGCAGCCGCACGACCTGGTGTTCTGGGACAACCGCTCGCTCATCCACCTGGCCGCCGGCTGCCCCGCGCACCTGCGGCGCAAACTCTACCGCACCACCATCCAGGGCGATGCCCCGTTCTGACGACTGAGGAAACCATCATGCGCAAATCCATCAGCCGCCTGGCGGCAAGCATCGGCCTGGGCGCAAGCCTGGTCGTGGGCAGCCTGGCTGCCCCTAACCTGGCTCATGCCGAAGGCAAGATCCGCATCGCCGAACAGTTCGGCATCGTCTACCTGCTGTTGAACGTGGTGCGAGACCAGCACCTGATCGAGAAGCACGGCAAGGAGCAGGGCCTCGACATCGAAGTCGACTGGGCCCAGTTGTCGGGCGGCTCTGCCATCAATGACGCATTGCTGTCTGGCTCGGTGGATATCGCGGGGGCAGGGGTAGGCCCGCTGCTTACCGTCTGGGACCGCACCAAGGGGCGGCAGAACGTCAAGGCCGTGGCCTCGTTGGGCAACTTCCCGTATTACCTGGTCAGCAGCAACCCTGCTGTGAAAACCATTGCTGACCTCTCAGACAAAGACCGCATCGCAGTGCCGGCAGTGGGTGTGTCTGTGCAGTCGCGCTTCCTGCAGTACGCGGCAGCGCAGCAGTGGGGCGACGCTCAGTACAACCGGCTGGACAAATACACCCTTGCCGTACCTCACCCTGATGCCACTGCCGCACTGCTGGCAGGGGGTACAGAGCTTAACGGCCATTTCTCCAACCCGCCGTTCCAGGACCAGGCACTGGCCAACAAGAACGTGCATGTGGTGCTCAACAGCTACGACCTGCTCGGGCCGAATTCGCCCACCCTGCTGTTTGCGACCGAAAAATTCCGCAAGGACAACCCCAAGACCTACAAGGCGTTTGTCGATGCCCTGGCTGAAGCTGCCACCTTTGCCCAGAACGACAAGGCGGCCGCTGCCGACACCTATATCCGCGTGACTAACGCCAAGATCGACCGTGAAACACTGATCAAACTGATCGACAACCCGCAGTACGAATTCACCGTCACCCCAAAGAACACCTACAAGCTTGCCGAATTTCTCTACCGGGTAGGCGCCATCAAGCACAAGCCTGAATCGTGGAAGGACTACTTCTTCCAGGATGAACGCCCGCTGCAGGGGAGCTGAGCGCATGACTGCATCATTGCCAGGCCACACGGTCAGCAACCTCGACCGTGTGGCCACGCCGCCGCTGCTGAAAGTGGATAACCTCACCCTTGAATACCGTACCCGGCAACGCGTGGTGCGCGCCACGCACCAGGTGAGTTTCGAGGTAGACCCGGCGGACCGCTTCGTGCTGCTCGGCCCGTCCGGTTGCGGCAAGTCCACCTTGCTCAAAGCCGTGGCCGGCTTCATTCAGCCCCAGGCGGGGCAGATCGTGCTGCAGGGGCAGGCGGTCAGCGGGCCCGGCCCGGACCGTATCGTCGTGTTCCAGGAGTTTGACCAGTTGCCGCCCTGGAAAACGGTAAAGCAGAACGTGATGTTCCCGCTGTTGGTATCGGGCCAATTGAAACGCGCAGAGGCTGAAGAGCGTGCGCTGCACTACCTGGAGAAAGTTGGCCTGGCAGCCTTTGCAGATGCCTACCCGCACACCCTGTCGGGCGGCATGAAAGCGCGCGTGGCCATTGCCAGGGCCTTGGCCACGCAGCCGAAGATCCTGCTGATGGATGAACCGTTTGCGGCGCTCGACGCGCTGACCCGGCGCAAGATGCAGGAAGAACTGCTGCTGCTGTGGGAGGAGGTGCGCTTCACCCTGCTGTTCGTTACCCACTCCATCGAGGAAGCCCTGGTGGTAGGCAACCGCATTTTGCTGCTGTCGCCCCACCCCGGGCGGGTACGCGCCGAAGTGCACAGCCACCAATACGGCCTGGGCAGCTTGGGTGGCAGCGATTTCCAGGCCAGTGCCCGGCGCATCCACCGCTTGCTGTTCGATGAAGCCGATACCCCCGACCACGCCGAAGGCCTTGGCTTCAACGACATCCGCATCGCCTACTGACAGGAGCTTCAGCCATGACCACTACCCCTGTACGCCAGGAATACGAGGTGCAGCTGGAGCCGTTGCTCAGTGTGCCTGTGGAACGCAACCTGCCGTTGGCTCAGCGCCTGTGGCAACACGGCTGGCTGCGCAAGGCGGTCATCCTGGTGGTGCTCGCCCTGCTGTGGGAGGCCGTTGCCCGTTACCAGGACAACGACCTGCTGCTGCCGACTTTCCTGCAGACAGCCACGGCGCTGTGGGGCGGCCTGGTCAGCGGTGAGTTGCCGGCCAAGGTTGGCGTGTCGCTGGTCATTCTGCTCAAAGGTTACGTGCTTGGGATCATCCTGGCCTTCGGCCTCACCAGCCTGGCGGTGTCGACCCAGCTGGGGCGTGACCTGCTGGGCAGCTTGACCTCCATGTTCAACCCGTTGCCGGCGATTGCCCTGTTGCCACTGGCCTTGCTGTGGTTCGGGCTGGGCGACAACAGCCTGATCTTCGTACTGGTGCACTCCGTGCTGTGGGCGTTGGCGCTCAATACCTATGCCGGTTTTCTCGGCGTGTCCGAAACCTTGCGCATGGCGGGGCGCAACTATGGCTTGAAAGGGCTGCGGCTGGTGCTGCACATCCTGGTGCCGGCAGCCCTGCCGTCGATCCTGTCCGGGCTCAAGATCGGTTGGGCATTCGCCTGGCGCACCCTGATTGCAGCAGAGCTGGTGTTCGGCGCGAGTAGCGGCAAAGGCGGCCTTGGCTGGTACATCTTCCAGAACCGCAACGAGCTGTACACCGACAAGGTGTTTGCCGGGCTTGCAGTGGTGATTCTGATCGGGTTGCTGGTGGAGGGCCTGGTGTTCAATACACTAGAGCGGTTGACGGTGCGCCGCTGGGGTATGCAGCGCTGACCTGTTACGGCTTCAGGTCCTGATACTGCGCTGCTGCATTGGTCAGGATCTTGCCAATCTCGTCGCGCAACTGCGCCGGTTGCTCGACCACCACCGCATCACCCTGGCTCAACAGCCACCACCGCAACGGGCAACCATCGCTGACCGTGGCCCGCAGCTGATGGCCCTGCTTGTGCGCCGTCAGCTGCATGTCGCTGCTCAATGGCGCTTCGCGCAGTTGCCGGGCCAGCGTGTCACTGATGCGGGCAACCAGTTCGATGCCGTCCCCCTGCACAGGCAGCACGGCATCACCGCGTAAATGGGCGAGCAGGTCCGAACTGCCGCGCAATTCACCCACGGCACTGGCCGACCAGTGCCAGCCGAACGGGATGCTCTTGTCATTGCGCTCCAGTGGAAAGATCAGTGACAGCTCGTTGAGGTCACGCTCTACGGTGCGTTTGCTGACGCTAAAGCCCAGGTCTCGCAGGCGCCAGACCAGTTCGGAGCTGGTGATGCCGGGGGAGCGGCTGGGCAACTGGCGCAGCAGTGCCCACTGACGGCTTAGGGTGGCGCGAGTGGTGGCGAACGGCAAAAGATAACGTCCTTGTCTAGGCTTGCCGCAATAGGATGGCGGCACGCGAGGGGCATGGCAATTGGCCACAGACCGCTCAGATCAAGTAAGTGACGTTTGGTTGCCTGGTACCGTATCGTTCGCGACAGGTTTTGACGTGCCATCCCGCAGAATCACGCCTCATCACAGCCGAAGGTTGGGGTTGTGCGTCGTTCAATGAGGATGAACATGTCTGCTGCCAGCAATATCCATTCGCTGCTTGCCCGCCTTCTTCCCGAGCGGGTCATCACCCCGCCAGCCGCCGTGGGGAAGCGACAGCGGTTGTTTGCCGGGGTCGGGCTTCCCAGCCAACGCTCCCTTTTGGTCAGCCGCCTGGACGAGGCCAGCGACCTGCAGGCGGTGTATCGCGACCTGCGGCTACAAGCGTTGCAGGGCAATGTGGCAGCCCTCAATGACCTGGGCTGGATCTGGCTGAATGGCAAGTACTGGCGTGCCGATACCGTGCTGGCGGGGCACCTGTTGCGCATGGCAGCGTTGCAGGGGAGTGCGGCGGCATGGTTCAACCTTGGGCAGCAACACTACTTTGGCAAAGGCGTCGAGCCTTCCTACGTGCAGGCAGCAGAGTGCTACCGGCAGGCCTTCGAGCGGGGCATGTTGCATGCCGCTGCCGCGTTGGGCGACCTGCTGGAAGAAGAAGTGTGTGACGGCGGGCTTCAATGGCAGGTAGACCCTGCGCAGGCTTACCAGTGGTTCCTGCGCGGCGCCGAGCAGGGCGAGGCGCGCTGCCGCTTCGAAGTCGGTTACCGCCTGATGCACGGGCTGTACGTGCAGGCTGAGCTCAAGCCTGCACTCTACTGGCTGGAACTGGCTGCCGCCGCGGGGGTGGTACAGGCGGCCGAGGAGCTGGCTGTGCACTTCAGCAGCCGCGACAAGGTGCGCTACGAACAGTGGCGGGACCGCGCCGTGCAGATGGGCAGCACCCTGGCGCTGACGATGAAACTGGAAGACCAGATTCACCCGTGATGTGCAGCCTTTGCGGTGTGCCCTCCGTCGGCAGCGGTTGACGAGAGGGGGAGGGCCAGGCGTATATTGATAGTTAGCAAACTATGAATATAGCTGGTCTCCTTATGTCCCTTGATCTTCTGCGCCTGCAGGTCAGCAGCGGCCTGGTGGTTGCTGCTCGCCACTGGCGGCGCATCTGCCACAACGCCTTGACCGGCTACGGTATCTCCGAGGCCTGCGCGGCGCCGCTGCTGATGATCGTGCGCCTGGGCGATGGTGTGCACCAGGTTGCCGTGGCCCAGGCTGCCGGCCTGGAGAGCCCTTCTCTGGTACGCCTGCTCGACCAGCTGTGCAAAGCCGGCCTGGTAGTGCGCAGTGAGGACCCGCTGGACCGGCGGGCCAAGGCCCTGAGCCTGACCGACGCAGGCCGCACCCTGGCCGAAGCCATCGAAGCCGAACTGGTCAGGTTGCGTGGCGATGTGCTGGGCGGTGTCGACCAGGCGGACCTCGACGGTGCGTTGCGCGTGCTGCGTGCCTTCGAAGCAGCCGGCCTGGGCAGCACGGGTGGCCTGGCATGAACGGTTTCTTCAGTTCGGTACCGCCGGCCCGTGACTGGTTTTATGGTGTGCGCACCTTTGCCGCCTCCATGATCGCGTTGTACATCGCGCTGCTGATGCAGCTGCCACGCCCTTACTGGGCCATGGCTACGGTGTACATCGTCTCCAGCCCGTTCCTCGGCCCTACCAGCTCCAAGGCACTGTACCGCGCCTTGGGTACCTTGCTGGGCGCCGCCGGGGCCGTGCTGCTGGTACCGCCGCTGGTGCAGTCGCCGTTGTTGCTCAGCATCGCCATTGCCCTGTGGACCGGTACCTTGCTGTTCCTCTCGCTGAACCTGCGTACCGCCAATAACTATGTACTGATGCTGGCCGGTTACACCTTGCCGATGATCGCGCTGGCCGTGGTCGACAACCCGCTGGCGGTTTTCGACGTGGCCTCCTCCCGGGCTCAGGAAATCTGCCTGGGCATTGTCTGTGCGGCAGTGGTCGGGGCCATTTTCTGGCCACGCCGGCTGGCGCCGGTGGTGGTGGGTGCGACCGGCAACTGGTTCAACGATGCCATCCGCTACAGCGACAGCTACCTGGCGCGGCTGTCTGGCACCAGTGACGTGGGTGGCATGCGCGGGGCCATGGTGACCACGTTCAACTCCCTGGAGTTGATGATCGGCCAGCTCGGCCATGAAGGCGCCGGCCCCCACACCTTGAAGAACGTACGCGAACTGCGCGGGCGCATGATCCACCTGCTGCCGGTGCTCGATGCCCTGGATGACGCGCTGACGGCGTTGCACGGCCGTGCGCCACAGCAGTTCGAACAACTGCAACCTGTGCTGGATGCCGCCCGGCAATGGCTCGCGGGCACTGCCGACAGCGCCTCGATCGGGCGCTGGGCTGCCCTGCATGCCGACATCGACCGCCTGCAGCCAGGGGCCGAGGCCCTCGACCAGCGTGCCGAGTTGCTGCTGTCCAACGCGCTGTACCGGCTCACCGAGTGGGTCGATCTGTGGCAGGACTGCTGCACCCTGCAGCATGCGCTGCGCAGCGACGATGCCACACCGTGGCGTGCCGTGTACCGGCACTGGCGCCTGGCCCGTCTGAAGCCGTTCTTTGACCGCGGCCTGATGCTGTACTCGGTAGCGTCCACCGTGCTGGCGATCATCGTGGCATGCGGGCTGTGGATCGGCCTGGGCTGGAATGACGGCGCCAGTGCGGTGATCCTGGCCGCAGTGTCATGCAGTTTCTTCGCCGCCATGGATGACCCGGCGCCACAGATCTACCGGTTCTTCTTCTGGACCCTGATGTCGGTGATCTTCTCCAGCCTGTACCTGTTCCTGGTGCTGCCCAACCTGCACGACTTCCCGATGCTGGTGCTGGCCTTCGCCGTGCCCTTCATCTGCATTGGCACACTGACCGTGCAACCGCGCTTCTACCTGGGCACCCTGCTGACCATCGTCAACACCTCCACCTTCATCAGCATTCAGGGGGCGTACGACGCGGACTTCTTCACCTTCCTCAATTCCAACCTGGCCGGGCCGGTGGGGCTGTTGTTCGCCTTCGTCTGGACCTTGGTAA
This sequence comes from Pseudomonas sp. NBRC 111119, assembly GCF_001320125.1. NCBI lineage: Bacteria > Pseudomonadati > Pseudomonadota > Gammaproteobacteria > Pseudomonadales > Pseudomonadaceae > Pseudomonas > Pseudomonas sp. NBRC 111119. The sequence goes on along the minus strand of NZ_BCAV01000051.1, from coordinate 78,924 downwards.
TGCGCCCGTTCGGGGTGGAACTGGCGGCCAAACGCATGACCCGCTTCACCTGGCGCGACATCGTCGAGATGACCGAGCCGGCCACCCTCGCGGAGCACCGCAAGGTGGGGGTACAGATGCTCGACCGCCTGATGCAGCACCTGCCGCGGTTGTCGCAAACCGGCCAGGACAGCGGTGTAGCACTGCGCGACCTGCGCGTGGGGCTCAACCTGTTGGACCTGCTGGCCTACATGCCGCGTGCGGGGCTGCAAGGCCGCCAGCGCCTGGCCACGGTCATCGAGGAAGTGGGTGCGCATTACGCCGCCTGCCTGCGTGTCGGCGAGCGCCTGCATGCGTCAACAGCGCTGCTGCGCAGCATGGAGCGTGCGCGCCTGGCACTTAACCTGGATAACCCGCATGAACGCGGCGCGGCCCGCACTCACCTGCTGCATGCCCTGGCCGGCTTGCGCCTGGCGCTGCTGCCCGGGGTGGAGGTAATGCTGGAGCCTGCCGAACAACCGCAACTGCCTCCCGGGCTGGATGGAGCGCCACTGTGATTGGTGAACTGGATATCAGCGGGGTATTCCTGCCCACGCTGCTGGTGATGATGTTTGCCACCTACCTGCTGTTTCTGGGGGTGCATGCGGTGCTGGTGCGGGTGCACTTCTACCGCCTGGTCTGGCACCGCGCACTGTTCAACGTTGCCCTTTACGCCGTACTGCTCGGTGCGGTGGACCATTTTTGTCGAAGCCTGATGCTGCCATGAAAAAACCTTTGCTGACGCTGGGCCGTGTGGTCCTCACCCTGCTGGTCGTGACCTTTGCCGCCGTACTTGTGTGGCAGATGGTGGTGTATTACCTGTTCGCCCCCTGGACCCGCGACGGCCACATCCGTGCCGACGTAATCCAGATTGCCCCGGACGTGTCCGGGCTTATCCAGAAGGTGGAAGTGCGCGACAACCAAACCGTCAAACGCGGCGACGTGCTGTTCACCATCGACCAGGACCGTTTCACCCTGGCCCTGCGCCAGGCCAAGGCCACCCTTGGTGAACGCCAGGAAACCCTGGCCCAGGCGTCCCGGGAAACCCGGCGCAATCGCAAGCTGGGCAATCTGGTGGCTGCCGAGCAACTGGAAGAAAGCCAGTCGCGTGAAGCCCGTGCCCGGTCTGCGGTCAGCGAGGCCCAGGTGGCGGTGGATACCGCGCAGCTGAACCTCGACCGCTCGGTGGTGCGCAGCCCGGTGGACGGGTACCTCAACGACCGCGCGCCGCGCAACCATGAGTTCGTCACCGCAGGGCGGCCGGTGTTGTCGGTGGTCGACAGTGCCTCGTACCACGTCGATGGCTACTTCGAAGAAACCAAGCTGGGCGGCATCCACATTGGTGACGCGGTGGATATCCGCGTGATGGGCGACAACACCCGCCTGCGCGGGCATGTAGAAAGCTTCGCAGCCGGCATCGAGGACCGTGACCGCAGCAGCGGCGCGAACCTGCTGCCCAACGTCAACCCTGCCTTCAGCTGGGTGCGCCTGGCACAACGTATTCCGGTACGTATCGCCTTCGACGAAGTGCCACCGGACTTCCGAATGGTCGCCGGGCGTACCGCCACGGTTTCGATCGTGGAGGGCCAGTAGCCATGAAACAGCTGATGCTGGCGGGTCTCTGCCTGTCGCTGGGCGCCTGCATGATGGTCGGCCCCGACTATGAAGTGCCCAAGGACGCCGCCGTGCAGCGCAGCGACCTCAACGGCCCGTTGCGCCAGGACAGTGGCAGCGTGGTGTCGGCACCGGTGCCCGAGGGCTGGTGGCAGCTGTATCAGGACCCACGCCTCAATGCGCTGGTGCGCCAGGCGCTCAGCGCCAATACCGAGCTGCGGGTTGCAGCGGCCAACATCGCCAAGGCTCGTGCTCAGGTGGACGTTGCCGAATCCCAGGGCGGCTTCAGCGGCGGCGTCAAGGCCGGTGCGCAACGCCTGCAAGAGTCGGGTGAAGCCTTCCTGCTGACCGAAAAAGTGCCGGTGGCCAACATCGGCGAGGCGATCATCAGCGCCTCGTACCAGTTCGACCTGTGGGGCACCTTCAAGCGCGGTACCGAGGCTGCCAAGGCCAATGCCGATGCGGTGCAGGCGGCTGCCGACACGGCGCGCATTACCTTGGTGGCGGATGTGGTCAAGGCCTATACCCAGGTGTGCTCGGCCAACGAGGAATACCACATTGCCCGCGAGTCACTCGACCTGCAGCAGCAGAGTGTGCAACTCAGCCAGCGCCTGCGTGATGCGGGCCGTGGCGATGAAACGCAGGTTACCCGCTCGCAAACCCAGTTCAAATCGTTGCGCGCCGAGTTGCCGCGCTTCAAGGCCGAGCGTGAAACGGGCCTGTATACCCTGGCGGCGCTGCTGGCCAAGCCGGTGGATCAGTTGCCGGCCGGCACTGCCGAGTGTGCCGAACTGCCACAGCTTCATCAGTTGGTACCGGTCGGCGATGGCGCGGCGCTGCTCAAGCGCCGGCCTGACGTGCGCCAGGCCGAGCGGCAACTGGCTGCTGCCACAGCCACCATTGGCGTTGCTACCGGCGCGCTGTACCCAGACATCAGCATCGGTGCCCAGGTAGGTACCATTGGCATCCTTGACAACCTGGGCGAGCCTGCAACCAACCGCTGGGGCTTTGGTCCGCAAATCAGCTGGTCCATCCCTACCAATGGCACCCGCGCGCGCATTCGCATGGCTGAAGCCTCTACCCAGGCGGCGTTGGCCCATTTTGATGGTGTGGTGCTGAACGCCATTCGCGAGACCCAGACCCGGCTTGCCCAGTACAGCGCCTTGCTTGACCGCCGTGATGCCCTGGCCGAGGCGGAAAGGTCGGCGAAAGAAGCGGCAGACCAGACCCACCGCTATTACCAGGCAGGGCGCGAGTCGTTTTTGGCGGACTTGCAGGCGACGCGCACGTACACCGATATGCGTGCGCAACTGGCGGCGGCGAATAGCCAGGTGGCGGTGGGGCAGATTGGGGTGTTCCTTGCACTGGGTGGCGGCTGGAAGGCAAGCTCGATTAGGCAGCCACCGTCACCGAGTGACGTCAATGATGGCGCGTTGGGAGGGAAGCTTTAACCTTTGATAGGGTTGCTAGTTATTCAGTTGTCGGGCGCTCTGCGAGAATTTCCTGATCGTCCAACATGTGGAAATTAAAAATGTCGAGCGCTGTATCAGGAGCTTCCCTAAATCGCTTTTATCGCGGTAAAACCTTGACGACCCAGGTCGGAACGTTGGATGCATTCACGCTACTGATGTTCGGGCAGGCGCCTATTGCTCAGGTGAGCCATAGGCAAATGGCCGACGCCACCTTGCTGGCGGTGGATGAGATGCAGCACGTGGTGGCGTGTCAGGCCGGCCCCCATCGGCAGCATTTGAGTTATTCGCCTTACGGATTCAGCAGCAGCCCGCAAACGGTACTGGCGGGGTTCAATGGCCAGGCCATCGATCAGATAACGGGCTTCTCTTTGTTGGGCGGCGGTTACCGCGCTTACAGTCCAGAGCTGATGCGCTTCAATAGCCCCGACAGTTGGAGCCCGTTTGGGGACGGTGGGTTGAACAGCTATGCATACGTGTCCTGTGAGCCTGTCAGTCACGCTGACCCTACCGGGCACATGCCTCAATATCGAAGAAAGTCCCTCACGGTTCCGCCGCCTCATCCCACAGCCGAGTCGCGCAGACGGCACAGTACTGCGCCCTTGAAAGCGCCGTTGGCAAGCCGACTGGCTTCTACCGGTTCAAGCACTTCTGAACTGTCAAAATCCTCGGGTTCCCTAGGCAGCCTGACTTCAAGCAATGCGAGTTCCACCTCCCAACTATCAGGGCATTCCAACGTGTCGGCAGCCTGCACCAAGGGGTGGAAACTGGACAAGTCCAAGGCCACGTTCAAAGTGCTCACATCCGCTGAGCAGCAGGTGTTCGATACTTTTCAGAATGCGATCCATCACCATGGCATGTCCCCCAAGGAGGCAGCCATCAAGGCAGGTGATACTAACTACAAGTTTCTATCCAATGCGAAGATTCAAAATTTTCAAATTCGGTTAAGTCAAAGTCAGCGGGTGTCGGGTGAAATCAGCGGGAACACTGCAATCATTCGACAGGTTGGAGGGCATACCTGATACCGCATCTCGTCCCTCGCCGCCCTTGGGTTTTGGCGCTACTGGTGACCCGGGTTTGTAACAAAATTATTCATGAAATTCGTCTGGTAGCCTTGAGCCAACGCGAGCCGAAGTGAACAATGTTCTCTTTCGCATTCCCTCCGAGACTGGCCATGAAAACCCGTTCCCGTCTGCTGTCCTGGCTGCCCGCGTTGCTGCTTGGTCCAGTGCTGGCGCTATGCAGCACCCTGGCGCAGGCCGAAGCGCCCGCTGAGGCCGCCAAAGCGCTGCACTTGCTTGACTACATTGGTGCGGATTACCCGCCCACCGTGCGCGATGGCAAGGTAGTGGACAGTGGCGAGTACCGTGAGCAGCAGGAATTCAGTGCTGTGTTGGCTGATCTGGTTGACAGCCTGCCGGCCAACGCCGAACACAACGCGCTGCAGCAAGGCATCCAGGCCCTGCGCCAGGCCATCGACCAGCGTCAGGATGGCGCTGCAGTCGCCAAGCAGGCTCGTCAATTGGGCGCTCGCCTGGCCGTGGCCTACGAGGTGAGCCAAGCCCCGGTGATCACCCCCGACCCGGCCCGTGGCGCATCGCTGTATGCGCAAAACTGCTCGATCTGCCATGGTGATACCGGGGCGGGCGATGGCCCGGCTGGGGTCGGCCTGGAGCCGGCCCCCGCCGACCTGCGAAATACCGAACGCCTCGACCAGTTGAGCCTGTTCGACCTCTACAACACGCTGGCTCTGGGTATCGACGGTACCGAGATGCCATCGTTCGCTGACCAGCTGGACGACCGCCAGCGCTGGGATGTGGCGGCGTATATCGCCAGCTTCACTGCCAACCCGCAAGCGGCAAAGGGCGACAAGGTGTGGAACCTGGCCGACCTGGCGCGCCAGACACCCGCGGAAGTGGCAGCCAACGAAGGTGCAGCAGCCGTGCAGGCGTTCCGCGCTCAGCGCGCCCAGCCGCCGCAGGTCAAACGCGGCCCGGCGCAATTGCTCGAGTACACCGCCACTACCCTGGACAAGAGCCTCGCCGCTTACCGTGCAGGCGACCACGACCAGGCCTACGACCTGTCGGTAGCGGCCTACCTGGAAGGTTTCGAGCTGGTAGAAAGCTCGCTGGACAACATCGACGCCCAGGCCCGCAAGGACACCGAGAAATCCCTGATGGCATACCGGCAGGCATTGCAGGATGGCTTGCCCATCGCCCAGGCCGAGCAGCGGCTGGCCGAAGCCAGAACCAAGCTGGACCAAGCCGCCAAGTTGCTGGGCAGTGATGGGCTGAGCTGGTCACTGAGCTATGTGTCTGGTCTGCTGATCCTGCTGCGTGAAGGCCTGGAGGCCATTCTGGTGCTGGCAGCGATCCTGGCCTTCCTGCGTAACACGGGCCAGCAGTCGGCGGTGCGCAGCGTCAACATCGGCTGGGGCCTGGCACTGGTTGCCGGCTTCGCTACGTGGGCGTTGGCTGCCTATGTGATCAATGTCGGTGGCGCTCAGCGCGAACTGCTCGAAGGCTGCACGGCGTTGTTTGCCGCGGTGATGGTGCTGTGGCTGGGGGTGTGGATGCATGACCGTCGCCACGCCGCAGCCTGGCAGGATTACATCAAGAGCAGCCTGGTCAGCGGTGGTGGCCGGTTCGGCTTCGCCATGCTGGCGTTCTTCTCGGTGTACCGGGAATTGTTCGAAGTGATCCTGTTCTACGAAACCCTGTGGTTACAGGCAGGGCCGGCCGGGCACCAGGCGGTATTGGCGGGCGGGGCTACTGCACTGGTGCTGCTGGTGGGGTTGGCATGGGTCATCTTGCGGGGTTCGGCCAAGCTGCCGCTGTCACTGTTCTTCAGCATCAACGCCGCGCTGCTGTGCGCACTGTCCGTAGTATTTGCAGGGCATGGCGTAAAGGCATTGCAGGAAGCAGGCGTGCTGGGTACCCGGCCGGTGGCGTTCTTTGAGTTCGATTGGCTGGGGATTCACGCCGACGCCTATTCGCTGTCGGCACAGGCAGTGGCCTTGCTGGCCATCGTGTTCCTGTACGGGCGCTCGCGGCTGATGGAAAAGCGCCGGGCCGCTGTTAGCTGACGCAGTGCTGGCGCACCCCCAGGGCTCGCGGATGAAACCGCTCCCACCGGGGGTGCTCGGGTTTCAGGCTGGCTGCGGTGATTTGAGGATGTTCTGCAGCAACTGCACGCTCTCCACCGCATCGTGCCCAAGGCTGGTCAGGTAACCGCCGTCAGGCTGATCGGTCAGGCCCTTGTCGTGCAGGCGCTGCGCCGCAGCGATCAGGGTGGGGGAGGCGTTGTTGTGAATCTTGATGCCTTCCTGGCTGCTGTCGAGGTTGAACAGCGCAAGTACTTCCAGTTCGGCGATCAATTCGGGGGAAAAGGACATGGCGACTCCTGACTTCCAGACAAGGATGGCGGCACCACAAGGGGTGCCTGACCTAGGAGTGTAGCCGGCTTATTCGTCGTCGCCTTGATCCATCTCAGGCGGCAGCTCAGGCAATGCGCGCAGCGCCGCTTCGTACCACTGGCCGTCGAACTCGCGGTCTTCGCTGAGCATGTTGTCGATCTCGAAGGCAAGAACGTGTGCCATCAGGTTCAGGATGTCTTCGCGCGCGTAGCCGACCAAGGTCAACTTGTTGAACGTGGCCTTGGCCGCAGGGGGCTCGCCGCTTTCGATCTGGTTCTCGATTGCCTGCGTCAACGTAGCCTCGGCAAAGGCCTCGTCGTCTTGATCATCGTCGATGTCGGTGTGTTCGCTCATGGCGCAACTCCTGTTGTGGGATGCACAGTTTGCCACGGCTGTATCGGCAATGCCCGGCCATCGACCGCGTGCATGACGCTGGTCAGGCGCGGGCGATGGGGCTATAAAAGCCGTGCCATTTTCTTACGGCCCGGAGGCTGTCAACCCATGCTCAAGCTCTACGGATTCCCTGTCAGCAACTACTACAACATGGTCAAGTTGGCCTTGCTGGAAAAGGGCGTGCCTTTCGAAGAGGTGCTGTTCTTCAGTGGCCAGACCCCGCAGGTACTGGAAGTCAGCCCACGTGGCAAGGTGCCGGTGCTGCAAACCGAGCACGGTTTCTTGAGTGAAACCAGCGTCATTCTCGATTACATCGAGCACACCCAAGGCGGCAAGGCGCTGCTGCCGGCTGACCCTTTCGCCCAGGCCAAGGTGCGTGAGCTGGTCAAGGAAATCGAGCTGTACATCGAGCTGCCTGCGCGCACCTGCTACGCCGAAGCGTTCTTCGGCACGCCTGTGGAGCCGCTGGTCAAGGAGAAGGCGCGTACCGAGTTGCTGTCCGGCTTCGCCACCCTCAAACGCAACGGGCGTTTCGCACCCTTCGTGGCGGGCGATCAACTGACCCTGGCCGACCTGATGTTCTGCTTCTCGGTTGACCTGGCGAGCGCTGTGGGCAAGAAAGTGCTGAACATCGACTTGCTGGCGGACTTCCCCCAGGCCAAGGCATTGCTGCAGCAGATGGGCGAGAACCCGCACGTCGCACGGATTGTCGCAGACAAGGAGGCGGCGATGCCGGCCTTCCTCGAGATGATGCGTAACCGCAAACAGTGATGGGGGGCGGCCTTGCGACGCGATGCGCAAGGCCGCTGCGGCACCTAGGCCCGCTGGGCCAGCAGTGCCGTACCGCGGGCAACCGCCGCGCGTACCTGCGCAGGCGCCGTGCCGCCGATGTGGTTACGGGCATTCACCGAGCCTTCCAGGGTCAGCACCGCAAACACGTCCTGCTCGATCTGGTCGCTGAACTGGCGCAGTTCCTCCAGGCTCATTTCGGCCAGGTCCTTGCCGGTGTCCACACCGTACTTGACCGCGTGGCCAACGATTTCGTGGCAGTCGCGGAACGGCAGGCCACGGCGCACCAGGTAGTCGGCCAGGTCAGTTGCGGTGGAGAACCCACGCAGGGCGGCTTCACGCATGATGGCGTGCTTGGGCTTGATGGCCGGGATCATGTCGGCAAAGGCGCGCAGCGAGTCGCGCAGGGTGTCGGCGGCGTCGAACAGCGGTTCCTTGTCTTCCTGGTTGTCCTTGTTGTAGGCCAGCGGCTGGCCTTTCATCAGGGTCAGCAAGCCTGTCAGGGCGCCAAACACGCGGCCGCTCTTGCCACGCACCAGCTCCGGCACGTCCGGGTTCTTCTTCTGCGGCATGATCGAGCTGCCGGTGCAGAAGCGATCTGGCAGGTCGATGAACTGGAACTGCGCGCTGGTCCACAGCACCAGCTCTTCCGAGAAGCGCGACAGGTGCATCATCGCCACGCTGGCCGCAGCGCAGAATTCGATGGCGAAATCACGGTCCGACACGCCATCGAGCGAGTTGCCTGCCACGGCCTCGAAGCCCAGCAGCTTGCACGTGAGCTCGCGGTCGATGGGGTAGGTGGTGCCGGCCAGTGCAGCGCTGCCCAATGGCATGCGGTTGGTGCGCTTGCGGCAATCCACCAGGCGCTCGTAATCGCGGCTGAGCATCTCGAACCAGGCCAGCAGGTGGTGGCCAAAGGTGACCGGCTGGGCGGTTTGCAGGTGGGTGAAGCCTGGCATGATGGTTTCGGCTTCGCGCTCGGCCTGTTCCAGCAGCCCCTTTTGCAGGCGGGTGATTTCGCCCAGGATCAGGTCGATTTCGTCACGCAGCCACAGGCGGATATCGGTAGCCACCTGGTCGTTGCGGCTGCGGCCGGTGTGCAGCTTCTTGCCGGTGATGCCGATGCGGTCGGTGAGGCGTGCTTCGATGTTCATGTGCACGTCTTCGAGGTCCACGCGCCAGTCGAAGGTGCCGGCTTCGATTTCGCCCTGGATGGTCTTGAGGCCATCGATGATGGTGTCACGCTCGGCATCGCTGAGGACGCCGACCTGTGCCAGCATGGTTGCGTGGGCAATCGAGCCCATGATGTCGTGGCGGTACAGGCGCTTGTCGAAGTCTACCGAGGCGGTGAAACGGGCGACGAAGGCGTCGACGGGCTCACTGAAGCGGCCGCCCCAGGACTGATTGGTCTTGTCAGTGCTCATGAATTCACTCATTGCAGGCGTGAACGAAAAAATTGCCGCGATGATAGCAGGGTTGGGCCCGCTGCCGCAGGGCGCAGGGCGCAGTTAATCGACAGACGAAGGCTGCGCAAAACCGTTGCAGAGATTTTCAGGATTGAACGGCAGTGTCCCACGGACCGTCTACAGTTTGACAAGGGGTGGGCAGCGAATCTGCCGGCTCCAGTGAATCTTTGGCCATCGCACCGGTCTAGAGCGTGACACGCAGCATCGCTCCACTCACACCTGTCTACGCCATGACCGTGCAGACTCATTCAGGAATCCAGCGCAACTATGAATGTCCTGATCGTTGATGACGAACCCCAAGGCCGCGAACGCCTAAGCCGATTGCTCGGTGAACTCGAGGGTTACACCGTGCTGGAGCCAAGTGCCACGAACGGCGAGGAAGCGCTTGCACTGATTGAAAGCCTCAAGCCTGATGTGGTTTTGCTGGACATCGGCATGCCAGGGCTCGATGGCCTGCAGGTGGCCGCGCGCCTGTGCGAGCGCGAGGCGCCGCCGGCGTTGGTGTTTTGCACCGGTGACGACGAATATGGCGCCGAGGCATTCGACGGCAGCACCCTCAGCCATGTGACCAAGCCAATACAGCCGCAAACCCTGCGCGACGCGCTGCGCAAGGCGGACAAACCCAACCGTGCGCAACTGGCTGCGCTCACCCGGCCGGGCAGCGAAGGGGGTGGGCCACGTAGCCATATCAGTGCCAGAACCCGCAAGGGCATCGAGCTGATCCCCATACACCAGGTGATCTATTTCATCGCCGATCACAAGTACGTGACCTTGCGTCATGAAGGTGGCGAGGTGCTGCTCGATGAACCGCTCAAGGCGCTGGAAGACGAGTTCGGTGATCGCTTCGTGCGTATCCATCGCAACGCACTGGTCGCCCGCGAGCGTATCGAGCGCCTGCAGCGTACGCCGCTCGGCCATTTCCAGCTTTACCTCAAGGGGCTCGATGGTGACGCCCTCACGGTGAGCCGCCGCCACGTGGCCGGTGTGCGCAAAATGATGCAGAACCTCTAACGTTGCCGGCCTTCTCTGCACGAGCGGGCTTGCCCGCGACAGGCCGCCCAGCGACCTTGATACACCCGCACCGACTACTTCAGCCCCAGGTTCACCATCGCACCCGCTGTTGATCCGCATCTGCTAGAGCCTGCGACGATGCTGTTATCATCGGTGGCATTTCTAGGTATCGGGGCGTTACATGTCCACTCGCGAAATCCGCATTGCCACCCGTAAAAGTGCATTGGCCCTGTGGCAGGCCGAATACGTCAAAGCCCGTCTTGAGCAGGCTCACCCAGGCCTGCACGTGTCTCTGGTGCCGATGGTGAGCCGCGGCGACAAGCTGCTGGATGCTCCCCTGGCGAAGATCGGCGGCAAGGGCCTGTTCGTCAAGGAACTGGAAAACGCCCTGCTCGACAACGAAGCCGACATCGCTGTGCACTCGATGAAGGACGTCCCCATGGACTTCCCCGAAGGCCTGGGGCTGTACTGCATCTGCGAGCGCGAAGACCCGCGCGACGCGTTTGTCTCCAACCGCTTTGACAGCCTCCAGGCGCTGCCGGCCGGCAGTGTCGTCGGCACCTCAAGCCTGCGCCGGCAAACCCAGCTGCTGGCCCGCCGGCCCGACCTGCAAATTCGCTTTTTGCGCGGTAACGTCAATACGCGCCTGGCCAAGCTCGATGCCGGCGAATATGACGCGATCATTCTGGCGGCTGCCGGGCTGATTCGCCTGGGCTTCGAAGACCGCATCACCGACAGTATCAGCGTCGATGACAGCCTGCCCGCTGGCGGCCAGGGCGCGGTCGGCATCGAGTGCCGCAGTGCCGACGCGCACATCCATGCGCTGCTGGCAGCCTTGCACCATGGGGACACCGCCGACCGCGTAGTCGCCGAGCGCGCCTTGAACAAGCGCCTGAACGGGGGCTGCCAGGTGCCCATCGCGTGCTATGCAGTGCTCGAGCAGGACCAACTGTGGCTGCGTGGCCTGGTTGGTCACCCGGATGGCGGCACTCTGCTGGTTGCCCAGGCCCGCGCGCCACGGGCGCACGCCGAAGCCCTGGGCATACAGGTGGCTGAAGACCTGCTGAGCCAGGGCGCCGAGGCTATCCTCAAGGAAGTCTATGGCGAGGCTGGCCATCCGTGAACCCCTGGCGACTGTTGCTGACCCGGCCTGCCGAGGACTGCGCCGCGCTGTCGCAAAGCCTGGCTGACGCCGGGGTGGGTAGCAGTTGCCTGCCCTTGTTGGCCATCGAACCTGTACTTCCCGACGCCAGGCAACGGGCACTGTTGAGTGAGCTGGGGCAGTTTGGCGGCATCATCGTGGTAAGCAAGCCGGCTGCCAGGTTGCTGCTTGAACAGGTGGCCGCGTGTGGCCTGCCTATGCCGCCGCGCGGCTGGTTCACCGTGGGTGCAGCGACCGCTGCCGTATTGCAACAGGCAGGCCTGCACGTAAGCTACCCGGCGGCAGGCGATGACAGCGAAGCCTTGCTGGCGGTGCCGGCGCTGCGCCAGGCGGTGGCGGGTGCCGCCCCGCGCATGCTCATTGTGCGCGGCGTAGGAGGTCGCGAACTGCTGGCAGAGCGTCTTGCACAGCTAGGTGCCAGCGTCGAATATCTGGAACTGTATCGTCGCTGCCTGCCTGCTTACCCGGCAGGTACCCTGATGCAGCGCATCCACGCGGAACGCCTCAATGGCGTGGTGGTCAGCAGTGGGCAGGGTTTCGAACACTTGCAGCAGCTGGCTGGCACCGCGTGGCCGCAGATTGCGCGCATGCCGCTGTTCGTGCCGAGCCCGCGGGTAGCCGAGCAGGCCAGGGCCGCAGGGGCCCAACAGGTTGTGGATTGCCGTGGCGCCAGCGCCACGGCCTTGCTGGCAGCCGTGCAGCGCAGCGCTGCACCTGCCGATTAGGCGCTAAGCTGTACGCGATGCGCCCCCATGCAAAGGATGGATACGTGAGCGAGACTGTCTTGTCCAATAATGATCAAACCGCGGCCCAGGTGCCGACGGAGCCCGTCACCCCCCCCTCCGGCAAACGCTCCGGCAACGGCCTGGCTGCGCTGGCCTTGCTGCTGGGCGCTGCGGGCGTTGGCGTCGGTGGCTGGGGTGCCTGGCAGGTGCACCAGCTGCAGGGCGATGAATTCGACCAGGGCCAGCACCTCGAAGCATTGAACCAGCGCGCCGAGGCGCTGCAGCAGCGTGAGCAGCAAATCAGCGCGCAGTTGGCCAGCCTGCCGGCGGCCAGCGAGCTGGAAGACCGCCGCCGGCTGGTTGCCCAGCTGCAAGGCGATCAGCAGCGCCTCAGCCAGCGGGTTGAAACCGTGCTGGGCGAAAGCCGCAAGGAGTGGCGCCTGGCAGAGGCCGAGCACCTGCTGCGCCTGGCGACCCTGCGCCTGTCGGCCCTGCAGGACATCACCAGTGCCAAGGCGCTGGTCGAGGGTGCGGACGAAATTCTGCGCGAACAGAGCGACCCGGGTGCCTTCGCTGCCCGCGAGCAACTGGCCCGCAGCCTCGCTACCCTCAGCAGCACCCAGCAACCCGACCGCACTGGCCTGTTCCTCAAGCTGGCCGCCCAGCGTGAGCAAGTGCAACAGCTCAGCGCCCAGTCGCCGGAGTTTTCCAGCGATGCCAATGCAATAGGCGCACTCACCGCAGATGGCGATGGCCCAAGCCGCCTGGCGCAGTGGTGGTCGGAGATCTCCAAGTACTTCCAGATCGACTTCAATGCCGACGACAACGTGCGGCCTCTGTTGGCAGGCCAGCAACTTAACCAGTTGCGCCTGGCACTGAGCCTCACCATCGAACAGGCCCAGTGGGCCGCGCTCAACGGTGATGCCAAGGTCTACACCCAGGCACTGGATGATGCCCGCAGCGTGCTGGTCGCCAACTTCAACGCCGATAACCCGCAAAGCAAGGCCATGCTCGATAGCCTCAACGCTCTGGCCGAGCAGCCGGTATCGGTGGTCACCCCTGACCTCAGCCAGAGCCTGGCTGCCGTGCAAAACTACATCCAGCGCCGCCACTTGCCGGCTGATGCCGAGGGGGGCAAGCCATGAAGCGCGTGTACCTGCTGGCGGTGCTGGCCATCGTGGTTGCCGCAGCGCTGGGTGTGGCCGTGGCCAACCACAGCGGCTACGTGATGGTGTCCTATGGCAGTTTCCGTTATCAGTCCGGCTTGTGGGCTGCCCTGTTGGGGTTGCTTGCGGTGGTGGCGGTGTTGTTGTTGCTGCGCTTTCTGGTTGGGCTGGTGCTGGCCTCGAGTGGTGCAGTCAACCCCTGGTCGCGACGCAACCGCAGCCGGCGTAATCGGTTGGCCGTCGAGCAAGGGCAGCTGGACCTTGCCGAGGGCCGCTGGGCCAGTGCCCAGCGCCACCTGCACCGTGCCGCCGAGGCCGAGCGCCAGCCTTTGATGTACTACCTGGGTGCTGCACGTGCGGCGAACGAGCAGGGCCGCATCGAAGACAGCGACAACCTGCTGGAGCGCGCCCTCGAACGCCAGCCGCAAGCCGAACTGGCCGTTGCCCTGACCCATGCCCAGTTGCAGATGGACCGCGGGGATAGCGATGGCGCCTTGGAAACACTGCTGGCCATGCAACAACGCCATCCGCACAACACCCAGGTGCTGCGCCTGCTGCAACGCCTGCACCTGGAGCGCGGCGACTGGTCGGCACTGATCCGCCTGATGCCAGACCTGCGCAAGAGCAAGGTATTGCCGCCTGCCGAGCTGGCGGCGCTGGAGCGCCGTGCCTGGGGCCAGAACCTGAGCCTGGCAGCCACCCGTGGTGAAGATGCCCAAACCGCCCGGCAGGCCCTTGAACGCGCCTGGCAGCAATTGACGTCTGCCCAGCGCCAGGAGCCGCAGCTGGTGCTGGCCTATGCCGAGCAGCTACGCCAGGCAGGTGCCCAAAGCGAGGCCGAACAGGTGCTGCGCGCTGCGCTCAAGCGCCAGTACGAAAGCCACCTGGCCCGGCTGTATGGTCTGGTTCGCGGTGATGACCCTGCGCGTCAGCTGCAAACCGCCGAAGGTTGGCTCAAAGAGCACCCGCAGGACGCCAGCCTGCTGCTCACCTTGGGCCGCTTGAGCCTGCAGAACCGCCTGTGGGGCAAGGCCAGGGATTATCTGGAAAGCAGCCTGCGCATGGAGCGCAACCCGGAAACCTGCGCCGAGCTGGCTCGGTTGCTGGCGGGCCTGGGTGAAACCGAGCGCAGCAACCAGCTGTTCCAGGAAGGCCTTGGTTTGCTTGATGAGCGCCTGCTGGCGTTGCCCCTGCCAGAAAGCGTCCGCGCCTGAACCACCCCTGGGCCCGCGCAATGCAGCGGGCTTAGGGGGCGGGTAATTTCTCCACTGGTGTAGGTAAATTCTGCGGTCTTTGTCCTAAGGCCCTTCCTACCATTTAGCTGGAAATTTCCTTCGCCGTGCAGTGAATTGTCTGGGCAGTAGCGCCTTGAAACAAAGGATACGTTTCCTCTACCGTTTCAGGCCTACCCTACCAACCCCGGAACATTCAACGCCCATGCTGCCGGCCCGCTTGCGCACCTTCTTCCTACCTGCCTGCCTGGGCGCGCTCGTGGTGCTGATCGCCACCTTCCAATTGCAGGCAGCGCTGGCGCTTTCGCCTTGCCCATTGTGTTTCAGCCAGCGGTTGATGCTCGGGGGCTATGCGCTGGTATGCCTGCTGGCAACACTCCATGCCCCTGCCTCGCGAGGCAAGCGCCGCTATGCGAGGGTTGCACTGGGTTGTGCGTTGGCCGGTGCCCTGCTGGCCGCACGGCACGTATGGCTGCAGGGTGCCGACGATGCCGGCCACGCCTGCCCGGTGCCGCTGGCGCGCCTGTTCAGGCAGTCCTGGAGCGAGGCCGCCCGGCAGCTGTTGTTTGGCAGCGCCGACTGCAACTCGCTGGCCTGGAGCTTTCTGGACCTGACCCTTCCCGAGTGGAGCCTGCTGGCGTTCTTGCTGCTGGCCACGCTGCCGTTGGGCTATCTGCTGGCGAGCCGCCTACATACCTTGGCAATGCGCGACCTCAAGTAGCTTGCACAGGCGCTGTGGGCCGCCAGCGCGACCAGTGGCCGTGTAACCGTGTATTAAACACTTGTACGAAGTTAGTCCGCTGCGTACCTTGAAGGGCAGCACGTGCGGGAATAATCTGCCTGCACGCATAACGCACATACTACGGCTCGATGCCGTTCTGCTGATCCACCTTTGTGCCGCAAGGTTCGGGTACGAGGTGCAGCGGCATCTACCCAAAAGGGAAGAGATCGCCATGCTAGATAGTTGTCAGAATGCTCAGGAACGTTGGGGCGGGGTAAACAACCTGATCGACCGTTGGCTAGCGGAGCGCCAGGAACTGGTACACGCATTCGCTGCCCTGCGTGATGTGAAACCTGCCTTTGCCGACAAGGACACCAACGGCGACTTCTGCGCCTTGCTGGTGGATTATGTATCGGCCTGGCACTTCGAAGTGTGCGAACAGCTGATCAGCGAAGCCAAGGCGTTTGGCGATGAAAAAGCGCTGGAGCTGGCCGAAGAGATCAACCCTCGGATTATCGACATTACCCAGATTGCGCTGGCGTTCAACGACCATTGTGAAAAGGCCGAGTGCCGCGACACTGAACGCTTTGCCGAGAAACTTGGCAAGCTGGGCAGCCTGTTGCACGAACGCTTTGAACTTGAAGACTGCCTGATCGAAGTGTTGCACACCGCGCACAAGGAAGAAGGCGCGGTTCAAGCCTGAGGCGCAGCGCTAGTCGGCTGTTTGCAGCAACTCGATTTCAAAGACCAGCGGAGTGTAGGGGGCGATGAGGTCACCCGCTCCGTCGGCACCGTAGGCCAGTGCCGACGGGATCACCAGGCGCCACTTTGCGCCCGCCCGCATCTGTGGCAATGCCACCCGCCAGCCCTCGATCACCGAGTCCAGGCTAAACCACTGTGGCGATTGGCTGCGGTCGAACACCGAGCCATCCGGTAGCCACCCTACGTAGTTCACCTGCACCTTGCCTGCCGCTTTTGGCTGAGCGCCACTGCCGGGTTTGACTTCGCTGTACAGAATGCCTTGCTGCAATTCATGTACGCCGTGACGCGCCCGCTCGTTGGCCATGAAACGCACTTCGGCGGCTTGTAACTTCTGCGTCGCCGTATCCGCCTGCTGAGTTTCATGTTGTTGTAGCAGTGCCTGCATACGCCCTTGTTCCAGCTTCAGCGGCTGACCCTGGTACGACTGGCGCAGGCCTTCGACCAGGGCATCCAGTTGCAGGCCGGGCATGTCCTGGCGCAAGCGCTCGCCCAGGCTGGCCCCCAGGCTGTAGGCGAGGTCGTGCTCATCGTTATCGGCCATGCACAACGGCGCCAGCAGGCACAAACCCAGAACAAGATAGCGCGGCATGGTCAGCCCCTGTGTGGATGAAGGGCCAAGTATGCCAGCCTTTGCCTGCAGCGCGGCTGTTCACCGCCGCTACACTTGGCTGGCGGCGCTACTGCAACTTCGCCCCGGCATGCAACAGGGCATGGATATTACGGTCAACATGCCCTAGCGGCGTCAGCAGCAGAAGCATAGTATGAGCCGTAATCTCGTCAGCCAGGAGGTAAGCCATGTCGGCTAAAAAGAAGCCAGTCAGTACGCCTTTACACCTGCTTCAACAACTTTCAGGTAGCCTGCTCGACCATTTGGAGGAAGCCTGCTCGCAAGCGCTGGCTGATGCGGAAAAATTGCTCGCCAAGTTGGAGAAACAGCGCGGCAAGGCTCAAGAGAAACTGCACAATGGCCGTTTGAAACTGCAAGACGCCGCGAAGGCGGGTAAAGCCAAGTCGCAGTCCAAGGCGCAAAAGGCAGTGGGGGCGCTGGAAGAGCTGCTCGACTCCTTGAAAGACCGTCAAACCCAGACGCGTTCGTATATTCAGCAACTCAAGCGTGATGCTCAGGACAGCCTGAAGCTGGCACAGGGCGTGGGTAAGGTGCGTGAAGCTGCCACCAAGGCACTGGACCAGCGCGCCGCCCAGGCTGCCAAGCCCGTTGCGGCCAAACCTGCGGCCAAGGCCAGCGCGACCAAGCCTGCACCCAAGGCCGCCGCTGCCAAGCCTGCGGCAAAAACCGCGACCGCCAAGCCGGCAGGCAAGGCACCTGCTGCCAAACCCGCTGCCAGAACCCCAGCAGCCAAGCCAGCTGCAAAAACCGCTGCCGCCAAGCCTGCTGGCAAAGCTGCTGCAGCAAAGCCGGCCACCACGTCAGCTGCGAAACCTGCAGCTAAACCTGCTGCCACGCGTACTGCGGCAAAACCTGCTGCCAAGCCCGCTGCAACAAAGTCGCCCAGCAGTGCCTCTACTGCCAAGGCCAAGCCCGCGGCCAAGGCACCTGCGCGGGCGGCTGCCAGCAAGCCTGCTGACGCCAAGCCGGCAGGCACTGCCAGCAGCAACTCGGCCACTGGCAGCACTACCGCCACGGCCGACACAGGCGCCGCTCAGACTTCGTCTTCGGCTTCCTGATACGCCCTAGCCGCGGCGCGCAGCCGATCAAGCGCGTCGTGGCCCCTGGCAGAGCCTGGCGCAAGCCGGGCCAGCCAGTCGCCTGCGCCAGCGGGTGACCCGCAAGGCCACTCTGCAGCGCAGACCTGAAGGCGTTGTAGCAGGGTCTTTTCGGCTTGCAGCTCCATCCCTTTCAGTTGCTCACGCAGCAGCGCCAGTTGGCTGTCACTGCCAGCCGCTTCACGCCATTGCTGGCGCAGGCTGCGCAGCGGGGCGACCACCTCCCGTTGCCAGCGGCCGGCACAGCCCTGTAATGCGTGCGCGCGCTCATCGCTGAAAGGCACTGCGCGGGCCTGCAACCAGGTCGCGCACAGCAGCAGGCACACGTCCCCCCCTTGCCTTTGCAGCTCAAGGCACGCTGCCTCCACACCGGGCCTGGCATACAAGGCCAATGCGTGATTCCACAAGTCGCTTTGCATGGTTGTACCCGCGCTATGGGCCGAGGAAGCTGGTAGACTCCGCGACCATCATGATCAGACTATCCAACCTCACTTTACAGCGTGGTCCGCAGCGCTTGCTAGACGGCGCCGAGATGACCCTGCACACCGGTCACAAGGCCGGCCTGATCGGTGCCAACGGCGCCGGTAAATCCAGCCTGTTCGCCCTGCTGCGCGGTGAGCTGTCGCCCGATGGCGGCGACTGCCAGCTGCCTGGCGACTGGCGCATTGCCCATATGCGCCAGGAGGTCGATACCCTCGATCGCCTGGCGGTGGACTACGTGCTTGATGGCGATGTGCGCCTGCGCAAGGTCCAGGCCGCACTGGCCGAGGCTGAACAGCTGCATGACGGTACTGCCCTGGCCCGGCTGCACAGTGAGCTGGAAAGCGCCGATGGCTACACCGCCGACGCCCGTGCGCGCAAATTGCTAGCAGGCCTCGGGTTCACCAATGAGCAGATGGATCGCCGGGTGGGTGATTTCTCCGGTGGCTGGCGGATGCGCCTGAACCTGGCCCAGGCCTTGATGTGCCCGTCCGATCTGCTGTTGCTCGACGAGCCCACCAACCACCTGGACCTCGACGCC
The DNA here is from genome assembly GCF_001320125.1 of Pseudomonas sp. NBRC 111119. Taxonomy (NCBI): domain Bacteria; kingdom Pseudomonadati; phylum Pseudomonadota; class Gammaproteobacteria; order Pseudomonadales; family Pseudomonadaceae; genus Pseudomonas; species Pseudomonas sp. NBRC 111119. The sequence goes on along the minus strand of NZ_BCAV01000051.1, from coordinate 60,235 downwards.
ATCCTGTGGCTGGAAGACTGGCTCAAGAGCTACCCGGGCACGCTGTTGCTGATCTCCCACGACCGTGACTTCCTGGATGCGGTGGTCGACCATGTGCTGCACGTCGAGCAACGCAAGCTGAACCTGTACAAGGGTGGTTACACCGCCTTTGAGCGTACCCGTGCCGAGCGTCTGGCGCAGCAGCAGCAGGCGTACGAAAAGCAGCAGGCGCAGCGTGCGCACATGGAAAAGTACATCGCCCGCTTCAAGGCCCAGGCCACCAAGGCACGCCAGGCGCAAAGCCGTATCAAAGCCCTGGAACGCATGGAAGAGCTGTCGGCGGCGCATGTGGATTCGCCCTTCGATTTCGTGTTCCGCGAGTCGCACAAGATCTCCAGCCCGTTGCTGAGCCTGTCTGAAGGCCGTCTTGGTTACGCGGACAAGTCGGTACTCGACAAGGTCAAGCTGCAGCTCACGCCAGGGGCGCGTATCGGCCTGCTGGGCCCCAACGGTGCGGGCAAGTCCACCCTGATCAAGAACCTGGCGGGCGAGCTCCAGCCCCTGGCAGGGCGCCTGGTGCTGGGTGAAAACCTGGCTGTGGGCTATTTTGCCCAGCATCAACTGGACTCGCTGGACGACAAGGCCAGCCCGCTGCTGCACCTGCAGCGCATTGCCCCCGCCGAGCGCGAGCAGACCCTGCGCGACTTCCTGGGTGGCTTCGACTTCCATGGTGACCGTGTCGACGAGCCGGTGGTGAACTTCTCGGGTGGTGAAAAAGCCCGCCTGGCCTTGGCGCTGATCGCCTGGGAGCGGCCCAACCTGCTGCTGCTGGACGAACCTACCAACCACCTGGACCTGGAAATGCGCCTGGCGCTGACCATGGCCTTGCAGGAGTTTGCCGGTGCGGTCGTGGTGGTTTCTCACGATCGCCATCTGCTCAAAAGCACCACTGACGACTTCCTGCTGGTGGCCGATGGCAAGGTCGAGCCGTTCGACGGTGACCTGGACGACTACAGCCGCTGGCTGGTGGAGTACCGCCAGCGCAGTGCGCCGGCCAGCAGCTCGCCGGTGAACCCGGACAAGACCGACAAGAAGGCCACGCGTCAGGCGGCTGCCGCCTTGCGTCAGCAACTGGCGCCGCACAAGAAGGCCGCCGACAAGCTTGAGGCCGAGCTTGGCCAGGTACACGCCCAGCTGGCCGAGATCGAAACCGCCCTTGGCGACGGCGGGCTGTATGAAGCTGCGCGCAAGGACGAGTTGCGGCAGTTGCTGGCACGCCAGAGCACACTCAAGCAGCGTGAAGGCGAGCTTGAAGAAGCGTGGATGGAGGCCCTGGAAACCCTCGAAGGCATGCAGGCCGAGCTCGAAACCTTGGGTTGAGCCTTAAGCCCATCGCCGGCAAGCCCCTTGCTGGCGATGGGCTACCGCCGAGCCCCTCTAAAATCTTCTGGTCATTTTTTCATCGGCGCCTTAGCTTAACGTTTTGCAACATGTGTTCGAGCGAGGTGTGCGATGTCTATGGAAGTGTGGTTGGGCTTTTTTGCCGCGTGCTGGGTGATCAGCCTGTCGCCGGGCGCCGGGGCAATCGCCTCGATGTCCAGCGGCCTGCAATATGGTTTCTGGCGTGGGTACTGGAACGCCTTGGGGCTGCAGCTCGGGCTGCTCATGCAGATCGCCATCATCGCTGCGGGTGTGGGGGCCATCCTCGCCGCCTCCGCAACCGCGTTCCAGTTCATCAAGTGGTTCGGTGTGGCCTACCTGGTGTACCTGGCCTACAAGCAATGGCGCGCCTTGCCCCTGGACATGACCGATGAATCTGGCGTACGCCCCATCGGCAAACCGCTGAGCCTGGTATTCCGCGGCTTCCTGGTCAATGTCAGCAACCCCAAGGCCCTGGTATTCATGCTGGCGGTACTGCCACAGTTCATCAACCCGCATGCCCCGCTGCTGCCGCAGTACATTGCCATTGCCATGACCATGGTGGCCGTCGATATGCTGGTAATGGCCGGTTACACCGGCCTTGCCTCGCGGGTACTGCGCCTGCTGCGTACGCCGCGGCAGCAAAAGCGCCTGAACCGCACCTTTGCCGGGCTGTTCATTGGCGCTGCCACGTTCCTGGCAACCCTGCGCCGCGCCCCGGTCTGACTGCCGAGGGGCTGCCTGCAGCCCATCGCTTCCTGCAGCGCTCGGACAAATATACGGGTTATTTCGAGTCTTCCCCGGCTGCGTGCGGTCTATCCACAGGCGGATGATCGCGTTCAGCAAGCTTTCACATCATGCCGTGCCCTGGCTCAGTAGCCGAAGCCGGTATCTAGGAGGAACCATGGATAGCTCGACTCATCATTTTTCAGAGATTTTCAAGCAGCTGGGTCTGCCTGACGAGGCAGTGGAAATCGACCGTTTCATCACCACCCATTCGCCCCTTCCCGAGGATGTGAAGCTGGTGGATGCACCGTTCTGGAGCGATGCCCAGCGCGCTTTTCTCAAGGAAAGCTACACCGCCGATGCCGACTGGATCCCCATGATCGACCAGTTGAACGAGGCGCTGCATTCGAGCAAGAAATAAAGCGCCGAGCGGCACCTGAAGGGTGATTGGCCGTTGCTATGCTCAGGTAAACAATAAGGGGATAGCGCGATGAAAGATCCCTATGCATCGGGTTTCTGGTGCGCCTTGTTGATCCTGGGCACGCTCACGGCCAGTTACTTCTACGGTATCCGCCAAGCCTATTACCTGAACCAGGCTGTGCATTTTTTGTACGCTGCTGCTGCGGTTATCGTCGCCTACTCACTCACCACGCTCACCTGGATCGCCTGGCAACAGCTGCGCTTGAACAAGCGTGAAGTGGTGCAGGGGCACACCTTGCTGACCATCTGGAACACCAAAGTGGCGCTGCGCCGTGTAGAAACGGTGTTCGACCGGTACTTCTGGGGCAGCTACTGGCACTCAGGCCGAACCTTCGAGGAGGTGATGGGGGAGCTAAAGGGCACACCGCTCGACCAGAGCCTGGATGCACTGAAATGCCAATGCCGGGCACTCGACCGTGAAGTGCATGATCACCATCACCACTGGTTGGCCAACGCCCGTGACCTCTCCAGCGTGGCACAGGCAATGGCGCGAGAGCGCTATCAGCTGGACCTGGGCGAGGCATTGCCGCAATACGACGGCACTACCCCTGTACTCAACCGAGACCTGGAAGTACTGGTGTATACCTGGTCAGCGCGCCTGCGCAGCTTCGACCACCAGCTGGACGAGCTGGAGCGCGCTTACCACTGACAGCCTCATTCGCCCCGGATGTACTGTTCCAGCTTCACAATCAGGCCGGCCTGTTCTGCAATGGTTTCCTTGACCAGGTCACCGATCGACAACAGCCCAAGCAGCTCGCCGTTGCTGACCACCGGCAGGTGGCGCAAGTGACGGTTGGTCATCAGGTTCATGCAGTACTCCAGGTTCTGCTTCGGCTCCACGGTCACCACGGGCGCACTCATGATGTCGCGCACTGGCGTAGCGGCGGATGAGCGGCCTTTCAACACCAGCTTGCGCGCATAATCACGCTCACTGACGATCCCGATAACCTGGTTGCCCTCCACCACGGGCAGCGCGCCGATGTTTTTCTCGGCCAGCAGCTTGAGTGCGTCGAGCACCGAATCGTCCGGGCCGATGGTGTGGACGGTCTGGTGCTCGGACTTGCTCTTGAGGATCTGCTCGACGTTCTTCATACGGGCCTCTGCGGGTGGTGGGGTGCGTGGGTTACTAAAGCATCCGGCACGCCAGCCTGCACGGCAATGCAGGAAACGGCATCGAGCCGATTGAAAAACGTCATGACCCTCGCCAAGGCGCTTTTTTTAGCTGATACCGCCCCCGCCTGAATGCAGTGAATGCCGCCTCAGAGCTTCGGCATTTGCCCAATACGCGCGACCATTTCACTGACGATCTGCAAGTCCAGCATGAACTGCTCCACGGTCTTGAACTCGTTGTCGTTGTGCCCGGTGTATTTCACGTTTGGCATGGCCAGGCCGAATTGCACGCCATTGGGCAAGTCGTGCACTGAAGTTGCACCTGCCGAGGTGCCAAACTCGTGCTTCATGCCCAGGTTCTCGGTGGCCACTGCCAGCAGCGCTTTCACCCACTCACCCTCAGGGTTGCGGTACATCGGCTCGTCCAGGCTGTAGTCGAATGCCACCGAGGTGTGGCTTTGCTCGCTCCATTTGCCGAGCTTCCCAGCGATTTCATCCTGGATCGTGGCAATGGGCTTGCCTTTGGGGATGCGCAGGTTCACGGCAAGCTTCAGGCCCTTGTCATCCACACCAACGAATGTCGGCGAAGCGGTCAGCGGCCCCATGAAGGCGTCTTTGTAAGCAATACCCAGCTTGTTGCCAAGGTAGTCCAGGCCCCAATTCTCTGCTGCATAGCGGGCTGCATCGGTGAACTGGTTTTGCTTGAGCGGCACCTGTGGGCCCAGCCCGTTGATGAAGCCCAGCATGCGCGCCACCGGGTTCACGCCCGACTCCGGTTCGGAAGAGTGCGCCGAAACGCCGGCCACCGTCAGCACCACCTTGTTGCCTTCGGCCTTGGCCTCGATGCTGAAGTCGCCGCCATTACGTTTGACATAGTCGGCACCCGCGTCGCTCAGGCTTTTTGCCACGGCAGCGGGGTTGTCTGCGACCAGGGTGGCCACGGATGTGGTGGGGATCTGATTGGTGGCGAGCCCGCCGGTCAGGCCGGTGATTTCAGCACCGGTGCCGCTGGCCGCGCGCTTGTTGAAAGTTGCCATGACCGTGCCATAGCCTTTTTCGGCGATGACCACCGGGTAGCCGCCGTCCAGCGCCAGGTTGTAGTCCGGCGTGGGGTTGCGCTCGAAATAGTAGGGGATGGCATCGCCGCTGGTTTCTTCGGTGGTGTCGATCAGCAGTTTGAACTGCCGTGCGAGCGGCAGATTTTCGTCTTTTGCCACCTTCAGCGCGTACATCGCCACTACGATACCGTTCTTGTCATCCTCGGTACCGCGGCCATACATGCGGTCACCCACCAAGGTGACCTTGAACGGGTCCAGGCGCGTGCCGTCGGGCAATTTCCAGTTATCCGGGTTCACCGGTACAACATCGGCGTGGGCATGTAGGCCGACGACTTCCTTGCCGCTGCCCAGCGAAATCTCGTAAACGCGGTTGTCGATGTTGCGGAAGGTCAGGCCAAAGTCATGCGCCAGAGCCTTGATCTTGTCGGCGATCTTCAAAAACGCCGGGTTCTGATGCTGGGGGGTGCCGTCGACGTTGAAGGTTGGAATGGCAACCAGCTCTCGCAAGGTTTCGGTCGCGGCCTTGCCGTACTTGATGCGGGTATACAGGCCGAGCAGGCGGCTCACTTCATGCTGCTGCTCGGCTGCCAAGGGCTTGCCTGCCAGGTAGGCATCCAGGGTACTGGCCAGGTCGTCGGCCTTGGCCAGTTCGCTGCCCTTGAGCTTGCCGAGGAACTGTTTGAAGTCGTCAGGGTTGCTGCCTTCGAAGGCTTTGACGATGGCAGTGGATTGCTGTTGGCTGAGATTGGCCTGGGCGGGCAAGGCAAACAAGCCGATGCCGGCCGCCAGCAGGGAAGTGGTGATCAGGTTTTTCAGGTACATGGGTGTGCGCATTCCTTCGCCAATCATTGTTGTGGGCCCGTTTTGGAAAACGGGAAGACGCCCACGCTATCATTAATGGCCCGTGGTACGGGAGTACCAGGAATGCGACATGTCGCACAAACGAAAAAGCCCCAGGCACTGGCCTGGGGCTTTTTTGATATGGCGCACTCGGCGGGATTCGAACCCACGACCCCTGCCTTCGGAGGGCAGTACTCTATCCAGCTGAGCTACGAGTGCAACGCGCACGCATGATACCCATCTCGGCCGGTGTCGTCCATCGCCTTGATCTGTAGCTGTTTTCTTGCCTGCTCAACTCAAGGGCCTGCGCGGCTGAAGCCTCCCAAATCGATCATAGTGCGATCAGCTCTGGCCGCAGGCCCTCGACACGCGAGGCTGGCGGCGGCAGGTAGCCGCCGTGCCCGGTAATCTGATGCAGCACCTGCTCGCGTAGCCCGTGCAGCGCAACACCTGTGCGCAGCCTGGGGTGCGGCAGGTCGATCTGCACCACCGACTTGATACGGCCCGGGCGCGGTTCCAGCACCACTACCCGATCGGCCAGGTACGTCGCCTCCTCGGCGTCGTGGGTTACCAGCAAGGTGGTGATGCCGGCGCGTTCACGGATGGCCAGCAGTTCATCCTGCAGTTGCTGGCGGGTCAGTGCATCGAGCGCGCCAAAAGGCTCGTCGAGCAACAGGATACGTGGGCTTGCCACCAGGCCGCGGGCGATGGCTACGCGTTGTGCCATGCCGCCAGACAACTGGTGCGGGTACGCCGATTCGAACCCCACCAAGCCCACCAGCTGCACGAACTCGTGCACGCGTCGGGCGTGCTCGCCCTGCGTCAGGTGCTCGTTTACCAGGCCCAGTGCGATGTTCTGCTCCACGCTCAGCCAGGGGAACAGGCGGTGTTCCTGGAACACGATACCGCGTTCGCCGCCAATACCGCTCACGGGTTTGCCATCCACCTGGATGCTGCCGCTGTAGTCGGTGTCCAGCCCCACCAGCAGGCGCAGCAGCGTGGATTTGCCGCAACCGGAAGCACCGACAATGGCAACGAAGTCGCCTTCGCGGATCGACAGGTTGAAGTTGTGGATGGCCTCGAAGGGGCGGCCATCGACGGTGAACACTTTGCCGACCCCTTCGAAACTGACCAGCGGTGGGCGAACATCGGCCTGGTTGGCCGCTTTCAAGTGCGAAGTGTTTAGAGCGTTCATGCGGTTCTCCAGCGCGTTGCGCGTGATTCCAGGCGTTGCCCAAGGGTGCCGAGCAGGGCGCCGATGAGGCCGATCAGAACCATGGCAGCCATCACCTGGTCCATGCGGAACAATTGCTGGGCGCCGATCATCAGGCTGGCGATACCGCCGTCCGAGGGCATGAAATACTCAGCCCCGATCGTGCCCAGCCAGGCGTAGATCAGTGACAGGCGCAGCCCGGCAAAAATGGCCGGTGCCGCGCCGGGCAGCACCAGAAGGCGCAGGCGTTGCCACAGGTTCAGGCGCAAGGTGCGGGCGGCTTCGCCCAGCTGCGGCGAGAGGCTGGCAATGCCGCGTTGTGTGGCGATCATCAGCGGGAAGAACGCTGCCAGCCCCACGAAGACATGCTTGGCGGCCTCACCCAGGCCGAACCATGCAGTGAGCAACGGCACCCAGGCAAACAGCGCCACTTGGCGCAAGGCCGACAGGCTGGGCCCGAACAGGCGTTCGGCCGTGGTTGAAAGGCCAAGCAGCAACCCGACCAGCAGGCCTGCACCGCCGCCCAGTACCAGGCCGGTCAGGGTGCGTTGCAGGCTAGCCAGCAACGCCTGGGGTAAGGAGCCGTCCGCTAGGCCGTCAAGCAGCGTATGCAGGACCTGCAGCGGGGAGGTCAGGATATTGGTGTCGACCCAACCATAGCGGCTGCTAGCCTGCCACGCCGCCAGCAGCGCCACGGGCAGCAGCAGGCTCTGCCAGCTGCGCGGCACCGCCCCGTGCCGTTGCTCCCCTGTGGCTGCTTGTGGCCAGAACAGCAGGCGCTTTTCCAAAGCCGAAAAACTGCGCTCCAGCAGTGCCCCCACCAGGCCGATCACCAGAATGCACAGCATGACCAGATCGAGCATGAACAGCTGCCGCCCCCACACCATCAGGTAACCGATGCCTTCGCTCGAGGCCAGCAGCTCGACGGCTAGCAAGGATGTCCAGCCCGTGGCCAAGGCCAGCCGCACGCCGGTGAGAAACGCCGGCAAGGCTGCCGGCAGCAGCAGGCGCAGCAACAACAGGTGGCGTGGCAGCCGTAAGGCCAAGGCGGCTTCGCGCAACTTGGGCTGGGCATCGCGTACGCCCACCAGTGTGTGCAGGGTCACCGGCACCACCACGGCCTTGACCAGCACCACCAGCTTCAGCCATTCACCTATGCCGAAGAACAGCATGAACAGCGGGATCCAGGCCAGTGTCGGTATCTGTGCCAGCGCGATGAAGGTAGGCAGCACCAGCGTCTGCGCCTGGCGTGACGCCCCCAGCCACACCCCCAGCAACAAGCCGCTGCCGATCCCGACAGACAGCCCCCAGAACAGGCGCTGCAAGCTTATCCACAGGTGCCCCCACAGTTCGCCCGAGCCGAACTCCACGGCGCTTTCCCATACCCGTGCTGGTGCGGGCAGGATCTGCTCACTCATCCAGTGCTGTTGTGTCGCGGTCAGCCACAGGGCGGCAACCGTCAAAGGCACCAGCCATGGCAGGCTTTGGCGCATGAAACGTTGCACGGCGTTTGAGCCGGGCAGGGGGCTTGGCAGCCAGAATCGTGTTGTGCCTGAAGCTCCATCCATCAGCCGAATCTCGAAGGTTTGTGGTTTATTCACTTATGGAATTAAAAATATCCATGGGTGATCTTCAAGAGATAAGAGCACGGTGTTATCGCCTGATGAAACCCTCCAGACATTGCGTTTTCCTCATATTTTCCATGCGTTTTTTGCAAGCCTGCCCGCAGAAGGCATGAACGCTCGTTTATGCCATACGGTTACAAAAAAATGAGTTTTTGGTCTTTGTAGCTTTTATCCAGCGCGGCCTAGCTTCAGCCCACAACGCCGGGTGTTTCCGGCGGAGGCCTGCCCTGGAGCCTTGCCATGAAAACCTCATTGCGACATCTGATCACCGTCTTTGGGCTGGCCATCAGCCTGAACATTCAGGCCGCTGAACCGGCCAACCCATCGAGCATTCGCATCGCTGTGCCGGACCTGAGCGCAGGCAGCAAGCCCAGTGCCAGTGGCGTGGTGGATGTGCTGCGTAACCAGCAACTGCTGGAAAGGGAGTTCGCCAAAGACGGTATTCGTATCGACTGGCATTTCTTCAAGGGGGCGGGCCCTGCGGTCAACGAAGCCTTGGCCAACGGGCAGGCCGACTTTGCCTACCTGGGTGACCTGGCTGCCATCGTCGGCAAGGCCAACGGGCTGGATACCCGGGTGCTGGCCGCCGGTGTGCGTGGGGTAAAAAGCTACCTGGGCGTGGTGCCCGGCTCGGGTATCAAAAGCCTGCACGACCTCAAGGGCAAGCGCGTGGCGGTATTCCGCGGCACTGCCAACCAGTTGTCGTTCGCCAGTGCCCTCGCCAGCCAGGGGCTGACCGAGCGTGACCTGAAAGTCATCAACCTCGACTTCAACGCTGCTAACGCCGCACTGGCGGCCAGGCAGATCGACGCCACTTGGGGCTTGTCCAGCCTGCTGTCGTTGCGCGAGCGCGGCCTGGTCGAAATACCGGTCAGCTCCCGCGAGCTGCTCGGGGCAGGGGGTACCCAATCGGTGTTGTTGGGCACGGGCGATTTCATCCGCAAATACCCGCAACTGGTGCAGCGCCTGGTCAACGCGCAGGAGCAGGCAAGCACCTGGCTGCGTAACGAACGCAACCGCGAGGCCTACCTGGAGCTGGTGGCCGGCAACGCCAATTGGCCGCTCAGCATTCTGCGTGATGACCTGGCCAAGGAAGACCTCGCCCAGTACTTCGACCCGCGCTTGGACCCTGGCTTTATCAGCCAGTTGCAGCAGGGCGTTGACCTGGCTGCCAAGGAGCGCCTGATCCGCCGTGGCTTCCAGGTGGCCGATTGGGTCGAACCCCGCTTCCTCGATGCTGCATTGCAGCAGGAACATGCGGTGCAGGCCGCGCGCTGAACCCTCAACCCCCACAAGCAAAGCAAGGACCACAACCATGAGTAACGCTGCCCTGGCCACCGTGCCGCACACCCTTGACCTCGACATTCAACCGGTTGCCGGCCGTATCGGCGCGCAGATCCACGGCGTGAAGCTGTCTGCCGACCTGGACGCTGCCACGGTGGCGGCCATCCAGGCTGCGCTGGTGCAGCACAAGGTGATCTTCTTCAGGGACCAGGGCCACCTGGACGATGCGAGCCAGGAAGGCTTTGCCAAACTGCTGGGCGAGCCGGTCGCTCACCCGACCGTGCCAGTGGTGGAGAACACCCGTTATCTGATGCAGCTCGACGGTGCCCAAGGCCAGCGCGCCAACTCGTGGCATACCGACGTGACCTTCGTCGACGCCTACCCCAAGGCGTCCATCCTGCGCAGCGTGGTGGCACCGGCGTCGGGTGGCGACACGGTGTGGGCCAACACCGCAGCGGCCTACCAGGAGTTGCCTGATGCGCTGCGCAAGCTGGCCGACTCGCTGTGGGCGGTGCACAGCAACGAGTACGACTATGCAACGCTCAAGCCCGACGTGGACCCTGCCAAGCTTGAACACTACCGCAAGGTGTTTACCTCCACCGTGTACGAAACCGAACACCCGGTGGTGCGGGTACACCCGGTCAGTGGTGAGCGAGTCTTGCAACTGGGGCACTTTGTGAAGCGTATCAAGGGCTATTCCCTGGCCGACTCACAGCACCTGTTCGCCGTGTTGCAGGGCCATGTGACGCGCCTTGAGAACACCGTACGCTGGCGCTGGCAGGCCGGTGACGTGGCCATCTGGGATAACCGTGCGACCCAGCATTACGCTGTGGATGACTACGGCACCCAGCCCCGGGTGGTTCGCCGTGTGACCCTGGCCGGTGAGGTGCCGGTGGGGGTGGATGGTCAACAGAGCCGCACCACGCGCAAGGGTTGAGATTACGCAGCGGCTTACAACAGTTGTGCTCTAGGCCCATGAATGATGATGGGGCTGTGGATGCTCTGTCTGTGGGAGCAACTGTCTTCCACAAAATCTGAACGCTGGCGCAATCTACCTTGTGGGAGCGGCTTCAGCCGCGAACACCGGCAAAGCCGGTGCCATACACCGCGCTGTCTGCTTCGCGGGTAAACCCGCTCCCACAGTGATTGCGCTAATTTTGAGATTTTTGAGATTGTTGTGGAAGACAGTTGCTCCCACAATGATTGCGACAGCTGTCAGATTTGTGCAGACCAGTGGCTCCCAGGTTATCCATGGGCTGGGCCGTTTCTCAGGCTTCCCTATCACAGGCAATCAACTGCCTGACCAGCCCCTGCGCCAACGGCGATAACCCATACCCCACCCGGCTCACTACCCCATAGCGGGTATGGCAGGCCTCACGCTGCTCTTGCGTCAGGTCGGCCAGTTCCAGCTTCACCAGGCTCTCTTCATGTTGATAGGGCAGCAAATTGGCATTGCAGGCGATGCCGATGGTGTCCGAGTGCATCACCACATTCAGCAATGCGTACCCATGCTCGCACTCCACCGACGGCAGAAAATCTTGCCTGCCACTGAGGTCGATGAGGACCTTGCGGATATTCGGTGGACGAAAGGTGGTGGCCATCGGGTAATCGAACAGGTCCCGCGCCTGCACACGCTGTTGCCTGGCCAGCGGGTGCCCGGCGCGGCAGCAGAAATGCCAGCGCTGGGGTGCCAGCCTGTGCACCTGGTAATCCGGGTCTGATTCGAACTGGCGGGTGTCGGCTACGAAGAACTCGATTTCCTCGGCGACCAGCTTGCGGTTTAGTGCCTGCCAGTTATCCACCTGAAAGCACGTGCGCGCGGCAGGGTACTCGGCCACGAAGCGTGCCACCGCCCGCGGCACCAGAGCCCCTGCCGGCGCAGGCCCCGAGCCGAAGCGCACCACGCCGGTGGTGGCGCCGTTGAACTGTTGAATTTCATTGACCAGGTTGTGCGCGCCATGCACCAGCCGGCGCGAGTGTTCCAGTACCAGCAGCCCCTGGCGCGTCGGGGGCAAGTCCTTGCTGGCGCGGTCCACCAGGCGGCAACCCACATTGTGCTCCAGCGTCTGGATGCTGCGGCTGAAGGCTGACTGCGACAGGTTCACTGCGGCAGCCGCCGCCACGAAACTGCGGTGTTCAATCAAGGCGATGAAGTGGCGTAGCTGACGCAGATCGATATGCATTTTCTACATTGAAACCTTCGGCCGAATGCAATTGATGACACGGGTCAGTCCCCTTATAAAGGGAGTCTCTTATTCCACATAATATGTTTTAAAAATATTTATATCTCTTAAAAGAATATAAGCCCCCATTCCCGCGATTCGGTTCCGCCAACGGAAATGCTCGCCCAGGGCCAAGCCTCAAGGAGCATCTGCATGTCCGGACACACCCGAAAGCCATCGCGCGCCTCACGTTTCACCCTGCAGCCGCTTGCGGCCGGTGTTCTGCTGGCGGCCTCCGTGCCCAGCTTCGCTGAAGAAGTGGGGCCTGTTGCCCCTGCTGTGGAGCAGGAAGCCAAGCTGGGCACCGTCACGGTCAACGCCCGGCGGCGTGAAGAAACCGCGCAGAGCGTGCCTACGCCCATCAGCGTGCTGGGCAGTGAAGCCCTGGAAACCCAACGTGTTTATCGCGTGCAGGATCTGCAACAACTGGTACCCAGTACCAACGTGGCGTACGTGCATGCCCGCCAGTCGAGCATTTCCATTCGCGGGCTTGGCAACAATCCCGCCAGCGACGGCCTGGAGGGCAGCGTTGGCATCTACCTGGACAACGTCTACCTGGGCCGCCCGGGCATGGCGGTGTTCGACCTGCTGGACGTGGAGCAACTTGAGGTGCTGCGGGGCCCGCAAGGCACGCTTTTCGGCAAGAACACCACCGCCGGTGTGCTCAACGTGACCACCCGCAAACCTACCTTCCACCGTGAAGGCAGTATCCAGCAGTCCATTGGTGAAGACGGGTATCGGCAGACCCAGGGCAGTTTCTCGGGCCCGCTCAGTGACACCCTGGCCGGGCGCATCAGTGCTTATCGCACCGAAGACGACGGCTACGTGAAAAACGTGCACAACGGCGACACGCTCAATGGCGGCAAACGCCAGGGCTTTCGCACGCAGCTGTTGTTCAAGCCCAGTGATAATTTCAACCTGCGCTGGATCGGGGAGTACAACGAAGAGGATTCCGACAACGGCATCCTGAGCCTTTACAGCACCGGGCCGACCATCAACGGCATCAACCGCTATCAGAGCCTTGCTGCCCAGGCTGGCGCGACACTGGTATCGGGCAAGGACCGCAAGGTCAACTTCGATGCCGACCAACAAGTCACCGTGTTCCAAGGGGGGACCTCGGTGGAAGCCAACTGGACCCTGCCCAACGACTTCACCCTGACCTCCATCACCGCCTACCGCTGGTGGGATTTCACCCCGCGCAACGATGACGGCCTCAACGTGCCGGTGTTCTACAGTGCCGGTGTAGCAGTGCGCGACAAGCAGTACTCGCAGGAAATCCGCCTGGCATCCCCGACCGGCGGCGCTTTCGATTATGTACTGGGCGCTTACTACTTCAAGCAGGACTTGGACAACAAGTCGTTCACCTATTACGGCCCACAGGCTGATATCTGGAACCAGACCCCAACAGGTGCGCTGGCCAACGTCGACACCCTGGGTAACGGCCACATCGATACCGACAGCTACGCGCTGTTCGCCCAAGGCACCTGGCATGTCACCGACCGCCTGGACTTCACCGCCGGCGTACGCGGTACCTATGAAGAAAAGAGTGCCTGGGTTACCCGCAATGCGCCCAGCGGCGGCGCGGCCGTCAGCGGGGCTGCCGCAGCTGCGCGTCAGGGTCGCGCAGGTGCGTACGATTCGGGCGACCTCAACCAGTACAGCTTCAGCCCCTCTGGCCTCCTAGGCCTCAGCTATCGCTTCAACGAGCAGTTGCTGGGCTACGCCACCCTGACCCACGGCGAGAAGTCGGGCGGGGTCAACCTCACCGTCGGCGCGGCGCCGCGCTTGGGTACTGGCTCGCTGCTGGTGGGCACCGAGCGGGTCAACAATGCCGAGTTGGGCCTGAAAAGCAGCTTGTTCGACAACCGCCTGCAGCTCAATACCAACTTGTTCTGGGCCGAAGTGCATGGCTACCAGGCCAACGTCTACGACCAGATCAACCGCGTGCAGTACCTGGCCAATGCCGGCCGCGTGCGCTCGCGCGGGCTCGAATTCGAGGCCACGGCGTTGCCGGTGCGGGGGCTAACGGTCAACTTCAACGGTTCGTGGAACGACGTGCGCTACACCGAGTACAAGGACGCACCGTGCCCGCCGGAGGTCAGCCTGGCCAGCGCCAATGCCACCTGCGACCTGTCTGGCCATCAGGTGGTCGGCGCCTCCAAGTACATCGCCAACCTCAATGCCCAATACAAATGGCAGGCCACCGAACGGGTCGAGCCTTACGTCACCGCCAGCTACGCCTTCCGCTCGAAGGCCGTGGGCACCATCGACGACTCTGACTTTGGCCAGATCCCCAGCTATGCACTGGTCAACCTGTCTGCCGGCGTGCGCCTGGACCAGGGCGATGGCGTGGTCGACCTGTCGCTTTGGGTGAAGAACGCGGGCGACAAGACCTACTTCACCAGCCTGTGGAACTCCGCCAACGGCGGTTATGCCGGTGCGCTCGGTACCCCGCGTACCTTCGGCGCCACTGCCCGTTACGACTTCTGAGCACAAGGAGCTTTGCCATGAACGCCAAGACAGAAACACCCGTATTGCCTGAGGGCGCCTGCCTCACCGCGAAAGTGCCCCAGCCCGACGAAGCGCTGCTGGGCGATGTGGTGGTCAACCCTTACCGGCTGGCGCCGCTCACCGCGATCATCCGCGACGGCGGTCGCAGCCTCGGTGCTGCCCATGTACGTGTGCTGGGCCGGGGTGAGCGCGGGGTGGATATCGCCTATGAGGTGTCCGACCGTTCATTGTGGACCTACGGGGGGATTCCGGTTTTCGGGTTGTACCCCGACCATGTCAACCAGGTGGAAGTTACCTACAAGCTCGATGGCCAGCGCATTCGTGAGCAGTACCAGATCTACGCGCCGGCTGTGCGCCTGCCGGTGGTTGCCAGGCAGACGGCCGCCTTGCCGGAGGTGGAGCCGGTGCAGGTGGCGCCCGGGTTTGAGAAACGCCTTTACCTGTTCAACCACCTGCTCGGGGACATCCCGGGCGGGCGTGCTTTCAAGTGGAATGGCCTGGGCGGCGCCGCCGAATGGGACCAGGTGGGCAACAACTGGATCGCCGATACCAACGGCGACGTGCGCTGGTACCTGGACATCGAGCAGATTCACGACTCCAACCGTCGCGATGGCCTGGGGGGCACCATGGGCTTCCAGCAAACCCGCGATGGCAAGCTGATTTGGGGGCAGGGGCAAACCTACTCCAAGTACGACTTGCTGGGGCGGCGGATCTGGCAGCGCAGCCTGCCCGACAAGTTTGCAGACTTCTCCCATGAAATCCGCGAGACCAGCAACGGCACCTACCTGCTGCGCGTAGGCACCAGCGACTACCGTCGCCCGGACGGCAAGCGTGTACGCTCCATTCGTGACCACATCATCGAAGTGAACGAGGCCGGCGATGTGCTGGAGTTCTGGGACCTCAACCAGATCCTCGACCCCTACCGCGGCGACTTGCTGGAAACACTGGGCAAAGCGGCCATCCAGTTGCCCCCGGGTGTCAGCCGGCAGGGCGACCTGCTGGCGAACGAGCTTGCAGAAGGGGATCTGCCGTTTGGCGATACCCCGGGGGTGGGCACCGGGCGTAACTGGGCGCACGTCAATGCCATCGATTACGATGCCGATGACGACAGCATCATCGTTTCAGCCCGTCACCAAGGGGTGGTGAAGATTGGCCGCGACAAGCAGGTGAAGTGGATCCTCGCCTCGCCACAGGGCTGGCCCGAGCGCCTGCGGCACAAGGTGCTTACGCCGGTGCACAGCGACAGCTTCGACTGGTCATGGACCCAGCACACAGCTTGGCTGACCGGCAAAGGCACGCTGACCGTGTTCGACAACGGCTGGGGCCGGGGCTTTGCACCCACTCGGTTGACCGGGAACTACAGCCGCGCGGTGGAATACCGCATCGACGAGGCCAAAGGCCTGGTGGAGCAGGTGTGGGAGTACGGCAAGGAGCGGGGCGACGAGTGGTACAGCCCTGTGACCTCCGTGGTGGCTTATAGACCGGACACCGACACTCAGTTCATCTATTCGGCGTCGGTGAACTTCCTCACACCGCAAAAGCTGACCACAACCGTGCTCAACGAGGTCAGGCGGGGCACCCAGGAGGTGCTGGTTGAGCTGAAGGTGCACAGCAGGCAGCCCGGCAGTGTGGGCTACCGGGCGCTGGTGATCGACCTCGACAAGGCATTCTGATTTTCTGCCTATACCGGCCCTGTAGGGGCCGGCTTGCCTGCCGCAGGGCCATCCGCCCCAGCCCACATTCATGAAACATCCACTCGGGTGTTCAACCACTCGTTCTTTTTTTCGAACAGCCTATTGTCCAACACCCCAGCAGACGCTTAGCATTCGTTTGAGATTTCAAACGCTCGATGCCCTGCGTTGGGCGCTTTCAACAATCAACAATTCGGGAAGCCGACATGCAGCTCAAAGACGCTCAGTTGTTCCGCCAGCAAGCCTTCATCAACGGTGAGTGGCTGGATGCGGACAGCGGCCAGACCATCAATGTGACCAACCCGGCCACAGGTGAAGTCATCGGTACCGTGCCGAAGATGGGCACTGCGGAAACCCGCCGCGCCATCGAAGCCGCCGACAAGGCCCTGCCGGCCTGGCGTGCACTGACCGCCAAGGAGCGCTCGGCCAAGCTGCGTCGCTGGTTCGAACTGATGATCGAGAACCAGGACGACCTGGCTCGCCTGATGACCACCGAGCAGGGCAAACCCCTGGCCGAAGCCAAGGGCGAAATTGCCTACGCCGCCTCGTTCATCGAATGGTTCGCCGAAGAAGCCAAGCGCGTCTATGGCGACACCATCCCGGGCCACCAGCCAGACAAGCGCCTGATCGTCATCAAGCAGCCAATCGGCGTTACCGCAGCCATCACCCCGTGGAACTTCCCGGCTGCCATGATCACCCGTAAAGCCGGCCCGGCCCTGGCTGCTGGCTGCACCATGGTGCTCAAGCCTGCCTCGCAGACCCCTTACTCGGCACTGGCCCTGGTCGAGCTGGCCAACCGTGCCGGCATCCCGGCTGGCGTGCTCAGCGTCGTTACCGGCAGCGCCGGTGAAGTGGGCGGCGAGCTGACCGGCAACTCCCTGGTGCGCAAGCTCTCCTTCACCGGCTCGACCGAAATCGGTCGCCAGTTGATGGAAGAGTGCGCCAAGGACATCAAGAAGGTTTCCCTGGAGCTGGGTGGCAACGCCCCGTTCATCGTGTTCGACGACGCCGACCTGGACAAGGCGGTCGAGGGCGCGATCATCTCCAAGTACCGCAACAACGGCCAGACCTGCGTCTGCGCCAACCGCATCTATGTGCAAGAAGGCGTGTACGACGCGTTCGCCCAGAAGCTGGCCGCAGCAGTTGCCAAGCTGAAGATCGGTAACGGCCTGGAAGAAGGCACCACCACCGGCCCGCTGATCGATGGCAAGGCCGTGGCCAAGGTTCAGGAACACATCGAAGACGCCGTAGGCAAAGGCGCCAAGGTGTTGTCCGGTGGCAAGCTGATCGAAGGCAACTTCTTCGAGCCGACCATCCTGGTGGATGTGCCGAAAAATGCGGCCGTGGCCAAGGAAGAAACCTTCGGCCCGCTGGCCCCGCTGTTCCGCTTCAAGGACGAGGCCGAAGTCATCGCCATGTCCAACGACACCGAGTTCGGCCTGGCGTCGTACTTCTATGCCCGTGACATGAGCCGTGTGTTCCGTGTCGCCGAAGCGCTGGAATACGGCATGGTGGGTATCAACACCGGCCTGATCTCCAACGAAGTGGCGCCATTCGGCGGCATCAAGGCTTCGGGCCTGGGCCGCGAAGGCTCCAAGTACGGTATCGAGGACTACCTCGAAATCAAGTACCTGTGCATCAGCATCTGATCGCACGCTAAAGGCTTTACCTCTGCCAGCGGGGCGCGAGAGCGACGTCTCGCTGGCCTTTTTTACAGCGCAGTACCTGGTGGCCAGGGCGTTCGCGGCGGTCGATCAACGAATACTGACCGTGGGCACTCCCAGCCACCCCCGAATAAAAGCGCCATTCCAGACCGGCGCAATGAGGGCATTATGAGCAAGACCAACGAATCCTTGATGCAACGTCGTGTCGCCGCTGTTCCACGTGGTGTCGGCCAGATTCACCCGATCTTCGTTGAATCGGCAAAGAACTCCACCGTTATCGACGTTGAAGGCCGCGAACTGATCGACTTCGCTGGCGGCATCGCCGTACTGAACACCGGCCACCTGCACCCCAAAGTGGTTGCGGCCGTGCAAGAGCAGCTGACCAAGGTCAGCCACACCTGCTTCCAGGTGCTGGCGTACGAACCCTACGTGGAGCTGTGCGAGAAGATCAACAAGCTGGTACCGGGCGACTTCGACAAGAAGACCCTGCTGGTTTCCACCGGCTCCGAGGCCGTTGAAAACGCCGTCAAGATCGCCCGTGCAGCCACCGGCCGTGCTGGCGTCATCGCCTTCACCGGCGGTTACCACGGCCGTACCATGATGACCCTGGGCCTGACCGGCAAGGTCGTACCGTACTCTGCGGGCATGGGCCTGATGCCAGGCGGCGTGTTCCGTGCGCTGTTCCCGAGCGAACTGCACGGTGTCAGCGTTGACGACGCCATTGCCTCGGTCGAGCGCATCTTCAAGAACGATGCCGAGCCACGCGATATCGCGGCCATCATCCTTGAGCCAGTACAAGGCGAAGGCGGCTTCCTGCCAGCGCCTAAAGAGCTGATGAAGCGTCTGCGTGCCCTGTGCGACCAGCACGGCATTCTGCTGATCGCTGACGAAGTGCAGACTGGCGCCGGCCGTACCGGTACCTTCTTCGCCATGGAGCAAATGGGCGTTGCGCCTGACCTGACCACCTTCGCCAAATCCATCGCTGGCGGCTTCCCGCTGGCAGGTGTGTGCGGCAAGGCCGAGTACATGGATGCAATCGCCCCCGGTGGCCTGGGTGGCACCTACGCCGGCTCGCCGATCGCCTGTGCCGCTGCACTGGCCGTTATCGACGTGTTCGAAGAAGAAAAACTGCTGGACCGCAGCAAAGCCGTTGGCGAGCGCCTCACTGCCGGCCTGCGTGAAATCCAGCAGAAGCACCCGATCATCGGTGACGTACGTGGCCTGGGTTCGATGATTGCTGTTGAGGTGTTCGAGAAGGGTACCCACACCCCGAACGCCGCTGCCGTTGCCCAGGTTGTGGCCAAGGCCCGTGACAAGGGCCTGATCCTGCTGTCGTGCGGCACCTACGGCAACGTCCTGCGTATCCTGGTTCCGCTGACCGCCGAAGACGCACTGCTGGACAAAGGCCTGGCCATCATCGAAGAGTGCTTCGCCGAACTGGCGTGATCTTACGCTGATAGTGGGGCCGCTCTGCGGTCCATCGCCGGCGAGCCGCTCCTGTGGAACTGCACATAACTTGTTGAGTTAGCAGTCACCTGTGGGAGCGGCTTCAGCCGCGAACACCGGCGAAGCCGGTGCCCTGCACCGCGCTGTCTGCTTCGCGGGTAAACCCGCTCCCACAGTGATTGGGCCAGCTCTCACATTTTGTGCAAGACAGTCCCCTGCGCAGGGACGGCTATGCTGCCTAAGCTATTCAAGCGACGCTTACCCGTGGACGATCTGGTTCTTGCCCTGGCGCTTGGCCTGGTACATCGCGGCATCTGCCCGTGCGTACAGGCTGTCGAGCGTGTCGTCTTCGGCAGTCAAACCGGTCAGGCCCTGGCTGATGGTGACGCCGTACGGGCGCTCTGACTGGCCGAAATTCAGCCGCTGTATCTCCCGTTGAAGCCGTTCGGCAATCTGCTCCGCCACCTTGGCCGTACAGCCAGGGAACACCGCCGCAAATTCCTCGCCACCAATCCGCCCGAACAGGTCGCCCCTGCGCAGCACCGCCTTGCCGCTGTCGGCGATGCGTTGCAGCACCTGGTCTCCCTCCTGGTGGCCGTAGCTGTCGTTGATCGCCTTGAAGTCGTCGATATCCAGCAACAGGAAGGTCAGCGGCGCCTCGTCCTCACGGGCCTTGTCGAAGGCCTGTTTGGCGCACTCGAAGAAGTGCCGGCGGTTGCTGCTTTGGGTGAGTACGTCGGTGGTGGCCAGGCGCTGCAGTTCGCCCTCCAGGCGCTTCTTTTCGGTGATGTCCTCGGCGATACCCACGATGATCACCCGGTCACTGTCGCGCTGCTGGTTGACGTAGCACTTGTCGCTGAGCCAGCGCACCTCACCTTCGGCGTTCAGAATGCGGTACTCCCGGTCTTCCACCGAGCCTTTGAGCAACACCTGGGCAAGGCTGCGTTCGGCGAACTCCAGGTCGTCAGGGTAGATGCTGTCCCGCCATTCATTGAAGTCGGCCATTACCAGGCTAACCGGGCGGCCAAAGATGCGCTCGTAGGCAGGGCTGACGTACAGCACCTGGCGGGTCTCCCAGTCGAATGCCCACAACACTGCGTTCACGCTGTTGAGCAGCGTACTGAACAGCTGCTCGCGCTCGCTCAGGCGCGCGACTTCGCCTTGGGCGTGGAGCAGTGCCAGTAATGTCTTGGCGGCGTCAGGGGGAGGGGTACCGGGCAGAATCGTGGGTATGTTCTTGGCCATGGGCACGGAGCGCGTCTCGACGGGTAAAGGTGCGGCCACCTTCCGGCCGATTTGGGCAATTCGAGTCGAAACAGGCGGGTGAAGTTCCTGAACGGCACGCCCCAAAAAGGGGCGCGCCGATCAACGGAACATCAGGCGGCAGTAGGCCGCAGGGAGTAGGTCTTCAGTTGCGCGGCGAACTCGCGCAGGGCATGGATGCCGCTGGTTTCCGCTTCGTGCACCCAGTCTTTCATGGCTGCCAGCATGTCATGGCCATTGGCGCTGGTGCGGGCCCATATCTGCTGAAGTGCCAGGCGCTTTTCATAGATGGTCTTGAGCGCCTGGCTGTGGGCCAGCATGGACTCGATACGCACGTGATGGCGGTCTTCCAACAAGCTGGTTTCCCGCGACAGCAGGCGTTTGGCACGGCGGAAATGGTGGCTGACGGACGCATCCACGCGCGCCAGTTCCTGCTTCACCAGGGGGCCGATGACCAGCTTGCGGTACTGGGCCATGATCTGGAAGCGGTTGTTGAGGATGGCCATGGCAGTGTCCATGTCCAGGCTGGCTTTGCCCGCCACCCGGTGGGCGATGGGTGCCACGCGCTGGACCTTGGCCAGGCGCAGCAGGCAGAACAGGCGAATCCACGCCCAACCCATATCGAACTCCCAGCGCCGCACCGACAGCTTGGCCGAGTTGGGGTAGGTGTGATGGTTGTTGTGCAGCTCTTCGCCGCCAATCACGATGCCCCAGGGCACCAGGTTGGTGGCGGCGTCGCGGCACTCGAAATTGCGATAGCCCACTGCATGGCCAAGGCCGTTGACCACGCCGGCGGCCCAGAAGGGTATCCACATCATCTGCACCGCCCAGATGGTGATACCCGCCGTGCCGAACAGCAGCAGGTCGATCACCGCCATCAGCGCGATGCCACCGAGTTTGTAGCGCGAATAGACGTTGCGCTCCAGCCAGTCATCCGGGCAGTTCTTGCCGTAGATGCGCAAGGTGTCGGGGTTGCGCGCCTCTTCGCGGTAAAGCTCGGCGCCCTTGCGCAGTACCGTACCCAAACCCTTGTATACCGGGCTGTGCGGGTCGTCCGGGGTTTCGCACTTGGCGTGGTGCTTGCGGTGGACGGCGGTCCATTCGCGGGTGTTCTGCGCCGTGGTCAGCCACAGCCAGAAACGGAAGAAATGCTTGAGCACGGCGTTGAGCTCCAGTGCCCGGTGCGCCGAGTAGCGATGCAGGTAGACCGTGACGCTGACAATGGTCACATGGGTCATCAACAAAGTGATGCCGACCAGTTGCCAGGCCGACAAGTCGAGCAGGCCGTTGTACCACATAAATGCAAATACCCTCGAAATGCAGGGGGAAGGGCCGATTATCCCTTGGCGGGGAAATAAAACCAGTCGCAGCTGACCACGTGATGTTTCAGGCGATCTTTGCGCGGCGCGCCGTGCAGCGGTCGCACAGCGCAGCAGAACCTTTATAATCCCCCATCCTTTTGCATGGGCAATTCCACCCGACATGTCTGTTTCCGTTCGCGACGCCTTGCGCATGGCTGCGCTGTATGTGGTGCTCTCGATCCTCTGGCTGGTACTGGCCGAGGTGATGCTGCACGGCATGACTGACGACCCCCTGGCCCGTACCGTAGGGCGGCAGATCAACCTGGTGGTCTGGGTACTGCTCAGTGCGTTGCTGATCTATGTGTCCCGCGTAAGGTTGCTGAACTTCATCGGCGTCGGTGCGCGCTTGCGCGGCGAGGACCGGGAACGCCTGCGCATGGCCGCCGCCGTGTTCGACAGCACGCTCGAAGGGGTACTGGTCACCGACCGCAAAGGCCTGATCGTGCACGTCAACCGCGCCTTCATGCGTATCACCGGTTACCGGCAGGACGAGGTGATCGGCCAGCGCCCGAGCAAGTTCAAGTCGGGGCGCCATGGCCCGGACTTCTACAAGCACATCTATGCCACCCTCTCCGAGAAGGGCGAGTGGAGCGGCGAAATCTGGAACCGGCGCAAGAGCGGCGAAATCTACCCGCAGTGGCAGACCATCTGCGCGATCCGCGACGACGACGGCGAGCTCAGCCATTACGTCGCGGTGTTCAGCGACATCAGCGCGATCAAGCATTCCGAGCAGGAGCTGGCCTACCTGGCCCACCACGACCCGCTCACCGACCTGCCCAACCGCCTGCTGTTCACCGACCGCGTGCAGCAGGCGCTGGTGGCTGCGCAGGCAAAAAAGCGCGGCTGTGCACTGTTGCTGCTGGACCTCGACCACTTCCAGAGCATCAATGATGGCCTGGGCCATACCATCGGCGATCAGTTGCTGAAGCTGGTGGGTGATCGCCTGGGCGAGGTGGTAGTGAGCGGCGTGACCCTTGCGCGCCTGGGCGGTGACGAATTCGGCGTGCTGGCCGAGCAATGCCAGGACCTCGGCCAGGCCGGCAAGCTGGCCCAAGGCATCATCGACCGCATGCGTGAGCCATTCGTGTTCGAGGGCCATCGGCTGTTTATCAGCGTCAGTGCCGGTATCAGCCTGTTCCCCAGTGACGCCCTGAGTGCCGAGCAATTGCTGCGCAACGCCGACTCGGCCCTGTACAAGGCCAAGAGCAACGGCCGAGCCTGTTATGCGCTGTACACCGAGGAACTGACCGCCCACGCCCAGCAGCGGGTGGAAACGGCAGGGGAGCTGCGGCGGGCGCTGGAGCACGATGAACTGCGGGTGTACTACCAGCCCGTGCACGACCTGGCGACCGGTAGCCAGGTGGGTGTAGAAGCCCTGGTGCGTTGGGAGCACCCGCAGCGGGGGCTGGTGCCACCGGTAGAATTCATCCCCATCGCTGAACGCACCGGGCTGATTGCCGAGATAGATGCCTGGGTACTGCGCAATGCCTGTCGGCAGATGGTGCGCTGGCAGCAGGAAGGCCGCCCGCTGGCCTTCGTGGCAGTGAATATCTCAAGCCGCCTGTTTGGTCAGCGTGAGCTGTACCGGCAGGTAGCCGACGTGTTGCACGACAGCGGCCTTTCGCCTGCACTGCTGGAGCTGGAAGTCACCGAAAGCGCCGTGATGGAAGACCCCGAAGTGGCGCTGGAGCAACTGCATCGCCTGCGTGAGCTGGGGGTGGCACTGGCCATCGATGACTTCGGCACCGGCTACTCGTCGTTGCTGCGGCTCAAGCGGATGCCGGTACAGAAACTCAAGATCGACCAGGGCTTCGTCGCTGGCTTGCCGTTCGACGAAGACGATGTGGCCATCGTGCGGGTGATCATTGCCCTGGCGCGCAGCATGGGCATGCAGGTGCATGCCGAAGGCATCGAGCAGCCGGAGCAGGCCAGCCTGCTGCTGCAGGAGCAATGCCAGTTAGGCCAGGGTTACTGGTTCGGACGGCCAGTCGCGGCGCAGGATTTGCGCTGGGGCTGAGTGTGCCGGGTTGGCCCGGCACCTTTTCAACGCTTGTTCAGCCCGCGCGCCAGGCGGTCCCCGCCCAGCTGGATCAGCGCCACCAGCGCCACCAGCATGGCGATCACGGTCAGCATGATCTGGCTGTCGAAGCGCTGGTAGCCATACCGGTAGGCGATGTCCCCCAGCCCTCCGGCGCCGATGGCACCCGCCATGGCCGATGAGTTGATCAGGGTAACCAGGGTGATGGTGAAGCCCCCCACGATGCCCGGCAGCGCTTCGGGCAACAGCACGTGCCAGACGATGTGCCAACGTCGGCAACCCATGGCCTGCGCCGCCTCGACCAGGCCGTGGTCCACTTCCCGCAGGCTCACCTCGGCCATGCGCGCAAAAAACGGCGTGGCGGCGATGGTCAGTGGCACTACTGCGGCCCATACGCCATAGGTGGTACCTACCACCATACGGGTGAAGGGAATAAGCGCGACCATCAGGATCAGGAACGGGATGGACCGGAACAGGTTGACGAATGCCCCCAGCACGCGGTTCAGCGTGGGGGCCGCAAAGATGCCGCCTTTGTCGCTGGTGACCAGCAACACTGCCATCGGCACCCCGGCCAGCAGGGCGATGAGCGACGATACACCCACCATCAACAAGGTATCGAGCAAGCCCTGCAGCAAGCGATCAAACCACATAACCCAGCACCTCCACATCTTCGGCCCAGCGACGGGCGCGCTCCAGTAAAGGGCCAGTCGCGTGCGGCGAATGCTGCACCGACACGATCAACTGCCCCAGGGCATGCCCACCGATGGCTTGTACCCCGCCTTGCAGCAACCGCACGCTGCCGCCCAACGTGTTGAACAATGCAGTCAGGTCCGGTTCGCCCAGCACCGTCAGCTTCAGCACCACGGCGCTGTCCCGGCTTGCCGGGCTGGCTTGCAGGTGGCCCGTCAACGCGTCTGGCAACCTGGGTTGCAACGGTGCCAGCAACGTACGCGTCACGGCATGCCGTGCCGCACCGAACACCCGCCAGACTTCGCCCTGTTCCACCACTTGGCCGCGGTCCAGCACCACGACCTGGTGGCAGATGTCGCGGATCACCGCCATTTCATGGGTGATCAGGACGATGGTCAGGCCCAGGCGCCGGTTGATGTCGCGCAGCAGCTCAAGAATGGATGCGGTGGTTTCCGGGTCCAGTGCGGAAGTGGCTTCATCGCACAGCAATATGCGTGGGTCGTGCACCAGTGCCCGGGCGATACCTACCCGTTGCTTCTGGCCCCCCGACAGCTGCGCCGGGTACACCTGGTGCTTTTCCTCAAGGCCTACCAGTTGCAACAGGGCGCGCACCTTGCGCTGGCGCTCGGCCTTGGCCACGCCGGCCACCTTCAGTGGCAACTCCACGTTCTGCCACACCGTCTTGGCCGACATCAGGTTGAAGTGTTGGAAGATCATGCCAATGCTGCGGCGCAGGTTCACCAGTTGGTCCTCATCGAACCCGCCAATGTCCACCTGGTCCACCAGCACCCGGCCATGGCTGGGCTGCTCAAGGCGGTTGATGGTGCGCAGCAGCGAGGACTTGCCGGCACCGCTGCGGCCAATGATGCCGAAGATTTCACCACGGCGGATGTTCAGGTCGATGCCTTGCAGTGCAGGCTGCGCCTGGCCCGGGTAGGTCTTGCCCAGGCCTATGAAGCGCACGTGGGCGTCATTCACGTTCGGGCGCAGGGTCAGCGGCTCGGCCTGCAGCGGCAGGGGCGCCGCATCTGGCACCTTCAGTGCGCTGGTCTGGCTCATGTCACCCCTCCCAACCTGCCTGGTACAGCGTGCCGTGGGCCTTGTCCAACGCTGCCCGCACCACCGGCGAATGCTGGTAGATGTCGACGAACTTGGCCAGGCGCGGGTCGCCCTTGCTCTGTGGGCGGATCACGAACTGGATCACGTATTCCTTGTTTTCCAGGCCATCGAACAGCAATGCAGACCCGGCATCGAACGTCTTGGCCAGGCGGATGTAGGCGGGGTAGCCCTGCACCAGGTCGGCGTCGTCATAGGCGCGCACCAGCTGCACGGCCTCCACCTGGAGGATTTTCAGGTTCTTCGGGTTGGCGACGATGTCGTCTTCGGTGGCCTTGTAGCCGACCCCGGGTTTCAGGGTGATCAGCCCCGCCTTGGCCAGCAGTTGCAGGCCCCTGCCGCTGTTGATGGGGTCGTTGGCGATGGCCACGCTGGCGCCATCCGGTAGCTCGGCAAAGCTTTTGTACTTTTTCGAGTACAGGCCTACGTTGTTGATGATGCCGGGGGCGTACGGCACCAGGTTGAAGCCGGCGGCCGCCTTGGCGTTTTCCAGGAAGGGGATGTGCTGGAAGTAATTGACGTCGATGTCCCCACTGTTGAGGCTGACGTTGGGGGCAATCCAGTCGCTGAACTCCACCAGCTTCACCTCCAGGCCTTGCTTGTGTGCTTCTTCCACCGCAGCCTCCAGCGGGATGGCGAAAGCCGAAGTGGTGCCGATCTTCAGCGGCTCGGCAGCGTTGGCGCCGGCTGCAAGGCCCAGTGCAACAGCGATGGCCGCGACGGGCCGGAACAGTTTCTCAAGCATGGTGCAGGGCTCCAGTCGGGGCAGGGTAGGGGGTAAAGCGGTAGGCCGAACCTGGGTGGTCGGCTGGCAGGTGTGGGTGGCTGGCGTCGAACAGTTTTTCCCGCAGGGTGCCGGGGGCATAGGCGGTTTTGTAGCGGCCGCGCTCTTGCAATTGGGGCACGACCAGCTCGATGAAGTCCTCGAAGCTTTCGGGGGTGACGGTGCGGGTGAGGTTGAAGCCGTCCAGGCCTGTGTCGTCGGCCCAGGCGATCAGTTGCTCGGCCACCTGCTGCGGGTCGCCGACCAGGGTTACGTAGCGGCCACCCAGGGCGTGCTGTTGCAGCAGGCGCCTGCGGGTCCAGGCGTCGCTCTGCAACTGACGGGTGGCCGACTGGATGGCGTTGCCCTGGCGGAAGGCGATGGGCTCATCGAGGCCGTACGCGGCAAAATCGATGCCGGTGGACGCGGCAAAGTGCGCCACCCCGGCTTCGGCGCTGGCATGGCGCAGGTACTCTGCATGCCGGGCCTGGGCCTGCTGCTCGGTGGGCGCAACGATCACCGTGATGCCCATGAACACCTTTACGGCGTTTGCTGTACGCCCTGCCGCCACTGCTGCGGCACGCACCTTGTCGACTTGGGTGCGGGTGGCGGCCTTGTCCTGGCCGCTGATGAATACGCATTCTGCATGGTTGCCGGCGAAGGCCAGGCCGCGCGGCGAACTGCCCGCCTGGAACAGCACAGGCGTGCGCTGGGGCGACGGCTCGCACAGGTGGTAGCCGTCCACGTCGTAGAACGCCCCATGGTGTTGAACCTTGCGCACCTTGTCGGGGTGCGCGTACACACGCTGCTGGCGGTCGGCAACCACGGCATCGTCCGCCCAGCTGCCTTCCAGCAGCTTGTACAGCACCTGCAGGTATTCATCGGCCTGGTCGTAGCGCCGGTCGTGTTCGGGCTGCTGTGAAAGGCCCATGGCGCGGGCCGCGCTGTCCAGGTAGCCGGTCACGATGTTCCAGCCAACCCGGCCATTGCTCAGGTGGTCCAGGGTGGAAAGGCGCCGTGCAAACAAGTAGGGCGACTCGTAGGTCAGGTTGGCAGTCAGGCCGAAACCCAGGTGGCGGGTGACTGCGGCCATGGCGGACACCAGCAGCAGTGGGTCATTGACCGGCAGCTGAATGGATTCCTTCAGCGGCACGTCCAGCGACTGGCCATACACGTCATAGGTGCCGACGATGTCGGCGATGAACAGCCCGTCGAACAGCCCCCGCTCCAGCAGGCGCGCCAGGTCGGTCCAGTACTCAAGGGTCTTGTACTGGGTGGAAGTGTCGCGCGGGTGGGTCCACAGGCCATGGTTGATATGCCCCACGCAGTTCATATTGAAGGCGTTGAGCAGAATGTGCCTGGCCATCAGATGGTCCCCCTGCGTGGCGGGTTGGCATCGTTGAGGTAGTAGTTGCCGATGGCGTGGTACTTCCAGCGCACCGGGTCGTGTAGGGTATGCACGCGGGCGTTGCGCCAGTGGCGGTCCAGGTTGTGTTCGGCCAGGGTGGCCTGGCTGCCGCCCAGCTCAAACAGGGTGGTGCCGGCTGCCAGTGCAATTTCGGTGCTGATGGCCCGCGCTTCAGCCACGGCGATGGACGCAGCGGCGACGCTGTCGGCAGTGCTGTGCGCTCGTGCCAGGTCCAGGTATTCGCCGGCACGCTCCAGCAAGGCCTCGGCGGCATGCAGGCGTATGGCCAAGTGGCCGAAGCTCTTGAGGGTCAGCGGGTCATCGCTGGCACGTTCCACACCGGAGTCCACCCAGGGCCGGCTGCGGGTACGCACGAAGTGCAGGGCGTCTTCATAGGCGGCGCGGGCGATGCCGGTATCGATGGCCGCATGAAGAATCTGCGCCAGCGGCCCCACCGGTGTCGGGCGCTCGAACACGCTCTGGAACGGCACCACGTCATCGGCGTTGACCCAGACGTTGTCGAACACCACAGAGCCACTGCCAGTGGTGCGCTGGCCAAACCCGCTCCAGTCGTCTATCACCTGCAGCCCCTGGCTGTCAGCGGGCACGAAGGCCAGGTGCTGCACGCCTTGTTCGTCAACCACCGAGGTTGGAATGCGCTGGGCATAGATGGCGCCAGTCGCATAGAACTTGCGGCCATTGATACGCCAGCCCGCGCCGTCGCGGCTCAGCAGGGTGGTGCGATCATTGGCGGTCTTGGTGCCCAGCTCGGCCAGGGCGTTACCGAAGCGGCGGCCACCCAGCACTTCTGCATAAAGGCGCTGTTGCTGCGCGGGTGTGCCGTTTACCCGCAGCACTTCCAGCGCGTAGAAGTGGTTCTGCGGTATCTGCCCGAGTGAACCGTCGGCCTGGGCAATGCGGGCGATCACCTTGGCCAGGGTGACATTGGATACGCCCGCCCCACCGTACGCCTTGGGCACGCTGATGCCCCACAGCCCCGAGCGGGTGAACAGCTCGAGTTCTGCGTGTGGCAAACGCCGTTCACGGTCGCGCAGTGCGCTGTCGCGGCGCAACTGCTGGGCAAGGTGTTCGGCAACGCCGAGGGCTTCGGCGTCGTTGCTGATGATGCTTGTAGTCATGGTGTTTCTCCGCGGCGTGGGGGCACCCAGTGGCCCCACGCACGCTGCAGATCAGATCCAGGAATGCCGCGCGGGCCGTGTGCCGTTGAGGTGGTAGGCGCCCACCGCGTGGTACTTCCAGCGCACCGGGTCGTGCAGGGTGTGCACGCGTGCATTGCGCCAGTGGCGGTCGAGGTTGAACTCGGCGAGGGTGGCGCGGCTGCCGGCCAGCTCGAACAGTTTTTCGCTGGCCTGCAGGGCAATTTCGGTGGTGAGCACCTTGGCTTCGGCTACCGCAATCGAGGCCCGCGCCGCCGACTCGGCATCCACGGGTTTGGCATTGACCTCGTCAAGCACTCGCGCAGCTTTGCGCAGCAAAGCCTCGGCGGCGTGCAGGTCGAGCTTGAGGCGGCCGACGTCGGCGATTACGTAAGGATCGTCGCTGGCACGGTCGACGTTGGCCTCGATCCACGGGCGTGATTTTTCACGCACGAAGGTGATGGCGTCGTCGATTGCGGCTTCTGCGATGCCGGCGTCTATCGCTGCCTGAATGAGCTGCGAGGCGGCGCCCTGGATATTGGGCACGTCGCGCTGGCGCCAGTTGTCGATGACCAGCTCGGCCTCCACCGGCACCTCGTCCAGCAGCACCGTGCCACTGGCGGTGGTACGCTGGCCGAACCCGGACCAGTCATCGACGATGCGCAGGCCCGGGGTGCCGCGGCGTACGAATGCCAGGCGCTGGCGGCCTTGTTCGTCCAGCGCCTTTACTGCCACCCAGTGGGCGAACAGGGCACCGGTGGAATAGAACTTCTCGCCGCTGATGCGAAAGCCATCGCCTGAGCGGGTAATCCGGGCCTTGAGGGTGAGGGTGTCCTTGGTGCCACGCTCGGGGCCTGCATTACCGATGCGCCAGCCGTCCAGCACGCTGCGAAACAGCGTTGCCTGTTGCGCCTCGGTTGCCGTAAGGCGCAGCAGTTGCAGCATGCCGAACTGGTTCTGCGGGACCTGCCCCAGCGCGGGGTCGGCAGCACTGATCAGGCGGAACACCTCGGCCACGGTCTCGAACGACACGTCTGGGCCACCATGGGCTTTGGGCACGCTGATGCTGCCCAGGCCACTGCGGGTGAACAGTTCGATTTCGGCCCAGGGCAGTTTGCGTTGCTGGTCACGGCGTGCAGCGTGTTCACGGGCTACTGCGGCAACGTCGCGTGCTGCCTGCAAGGCCTCGGCATCGTTGCGCAGTATCTTGGCCGGCAGCAGGGGTGGCGCGCTGTCCAGGTCGCTGCTGGAAGGGATTTGGGCATGTGTGGACATCAGTGCCGCTCCTTGGCTGCACTCAATGCCCTGGCGTTACGCACTGGGGTGATTGTGATCCTGACCATTCCTGACCTCACAAATAAGTAATGCCGCTACAGCTGATTGCGGCAGATGTGTGCTGGTCCGGTGGTCCGGTATATATACCGTAAGGCTTTATAAAAAGTTTATGAACTAACGCTTTGGAATATATATAGAAGAGGTCTGCCCGCCCTCGGCAGGGCGGGCGCGGGGCGTTACTCTGAGGCGGCCGTGCCCAGGAACTTGCGCAAGAACTGCCGGGTGCGCTCTTGCTGCGGGGCCGCGAACAATGCCTTGGCCTCGCCCTGCTCCACGATCACGCCCTTGTCGAAAAACACCACCCGGTTCGCCACGTCGCGGGCAAAGCTCATTTCGTGAGTGACGATGATCATGGTGCGTTTTTCTTCGGCCAGGCTGCGGATGGTTGCCAGCACCTCACCCACCAGCTCCGGGTCCAGTGCCGAGGTAGGTTCGTCGAACAGGATCACCTGCGGCTCCATGGCCAAGGCACGCGCGATGGCGACACGCTGTTGCTGGCCGCCGGACAACCGCCTGGGGTAGGCGTCTTCCTTGCCGGCCAGGCCAACCTTGGCCAAGAGCTGTCGGCCCAGGGCCTCGGCCTGCTCGCGGGGTGTCTTCTTGACGATCACGGGCCCTTCGATGACGTTTTCCAGCGCTGTGCGGTGCGGGAACAGGTTGAAGTTCTGGAACACGAACCCGGCCTGCTGGCGCAGCCGGCGGATCGCCCCCTGCTGCGAACCCAGCGGGCGGTTGGCGTCGATGCCGATGTCGCCAATGTGGATCTGCCCGGCGTCGGGCGTTTCCAGCAGGTTGATGCAACGCAGGAAGGTGGTCTTGCCCGAGCCGCTGGGGCCAATGATGGCCACCACTTCGCCGGCCTGCACGGTCAGGCCGATGCCGTCGAGCACGGTCTGGCCCTTGAAGCGCTTGGTAAGGCCTTTGACTTCAATCATGCTCAATGCTCCTGGTCATGCTGGTTGACCCGCGCTTCCATGCGGTTCTGGAAGTGCGCCAGGATGCTGCACAGCACCCAGTAGATCACCGCCACTGCCACGTACATGGTGAACACCTCGAAGGTTCGCGCGGTAATCAGCTGAGCCTGACGGAACAGCTCCGGCACCTGGATGGTGGCCGCCAGCGCGGTGTCCTTGACCAGTGAAATGAAGCTGTTGCCCAGCGGCGGCAGCGCTGTGCGCAGCGCCTGGGGCAAAATGGCCCGGCGCATGGCCTGCACGCGGGTCATGCCGATACTGGCCGCCGCTTCCCATTGGCCGCGGTCGATGGAGGAAATCGCGGCGCGCAGAATTTCGCATACATAGGCTGCCATGTTCAGTGACAGGCCAATCAGCGAGGCAGGGATGGGGTCCAGTTCGATCCCGATCTGCGGCATGCCGAAATAGATCACGAACAGTTGCACCAGCAGCGGTGTGCCGCGGAAGAACGACACATAGACCCGCGCCAGCCAGTTCACCGGCAGCACCTTGGACAGCCGCATCAGTGCCAGGGCAAAGCCCAGCAGCAGGCCAAAGAACATCCCCCCGACGCTGAGCAGGACCGTATAACCCGCGCCCTTCAGCAAGAAGGGCGCGGAGTCGACAACCAGTTGCAGGCTTTCAGCGATCATTGGGTGACATCAGCACCAAAGTATTTTTCGGAGAGCTTGGCCAGGGTGCCATCTGCCTTGAGCTTGTCGATGGCCTTGTTGATGGCAGCCAGTAGCTCCGGTTCCCCCTTGCGCAGCGCCACGCCGCTTTCCAGGCGCGAGAACGCCTCACCGGCAAGTTCGGTGTCCTTGGCCTTTTGCGCATATTCCAGCGCGGCCAGGCGGTCGATCAGAATGGCGTCGATGCGGCCGTTGCGCAGGTCGGCGAACTTGCTCGGGTCGTCCTCGTAGGTAAGCACTTCAGCCTGGGGCACATCCTGCTTCACCCACTGCTCGTAGTTGGTGCCGAGCCCTACACCCACCTTCTTGCCAGCCAGGTCCTGGGCACGCTTGATGTTCAGTTGGTCGGCCTTCTTCTTCAGGATCAGCGCCTGGATACCAGAGACGGTGTACGGCTCTGAGAAGTCGTACTTCTTTTTGCGCTCGTCAGAAATGGTCACCTGGTTGACCACCACGTCCAGGCGCTTGGACTCCAGTGCCGCCAGAATGCCGTCCCATTTGGTGGGCTGAATCTTGGCCTTGACCCCGAGCTCCTTGGCCAACAGCTCGGACAGCTCCACTTCGAAGCCGGTCAACTTGCCGTTTTCGTCCTGGAAGCTGAACGGTGGGTAGGTGCCTTCCAGGCCGACGTTGATCACGCCCTTTTCCTGGATGGTCTTGAGTTCCTCCCCGGCAAAAGCGTGGCCGAGCAGGCCGGTACCCAGCACCACAGCCAGGCTTGCGTTGAGTAATGGTTTAACGAATTTCGACATGTCTGAGCCCCCTTATATTTGATATGCCGCAGCATGGAATAAAGCGGTGTTATTTCCAAGTGACTGTTTTGCCGTAGAGTGGTTCGCACACAGGCCGGCCCGGGCCGTTTGCGGGCATGGCGATAAAACTGGATGGCCGATACGGCAGGAGACAACCGTGAGCGAACAACCTTCATCTGGGCACTGGCAGTTGCACAGTATCGTGGCCGGGTTGCGTGGCGCCCGTGAGCAATGGCGCAGCCGCAACGGCCGCAGCAGCGGTGAGCAGGGTGGCCGCGAGCTGCCCTCGCGCGAGGCGATGCGGCACGTGCTGGAGCAACTGTGCGGCGCGTTGTTCCCCATGCGCCTCGGGCCTGTGGACTTGCGTGAAGAGAGTGAAGACTTCTACGTGGGCCACACCCTGGATGCCGCCCTGAATGCGTTGCTGGCCCAGGCGCGCCTGGAACTGCGCTATGCCGCCCGGCAAAGCCAGGAAGACATGGCCGGCGCGGATGCGCAGGCACTCAGGTTGATCCAGGGTTTCGCCGCAGCGCTGCCGGGCCTGCGCGTGATGCTGGACACCGACGTGCTGGCGGCCTATCACGGTGACCCCGCCGCACGCAGCGTCGATGAGGTGTTGCTGTGCTACCCCGGTATCCTGGCCATCATTCACCACCGCCTCGCTCACCACCTTTACCGTGCTGGCCTGCCCCTGCTGGCGCGGATCAGTTCGGAGCTGGCGCATTCGGCCACCGGCATCGACATCCACCCCGGTGCGCAAATCGGCCCGAGCTTCTTCATCGACCACGGTACCGGTGTGGTAATCGGCGAAACCGCGATCATTGGCGAGCGCGTACGCATCTATCAGGCCGTGACCCTCGGCGCCAAGCGCTTCCCCAGCGATGAGTCCGGCACCTTGCACAAGGGCCTGGCGCGGCACCCGATCGTGGAAGATGACGTGGTCATCTACGCCGGCGCTACCGTGCTGGGGCGCATTACCATCGGCAAGGGGTCGACCATCGGCGGTAACGTGTGGCTGACCCGCAGTGTGCCGGCCGAAAGCAACATCACCCAGGCAAACCTGCAACTGGATTGCCAGGACAAGCAATAACCCCTTCTGCCGCCCCTTGCGAAGCGCCGCCCTGCGGCGCTCACAACCCCGAACCCAGCTGGGAACCAAACCCACCGATCAGCGGCCTTATTCGCATCCAACGCCCAATCCATGATTAACTTGAACGCTTGTTCAATTTAAAAACGCTGGTCCCCCGCCGGTGTTCAACAGGAGGATTCCTTTGCTGAACCCGTTCATTTCGAGCCTTCCGTCCTACGACGAGGTGCATGCCCCATGAGTGCGCCGACCCCTTCACTTGCCAACGGCAAGGTCCGCATGAACCCCCCGGTGTTCTATTTCGCGGCAAGCTTCATCCTCATTTTTGGCCTGGTGGTCATCTCCAATCCGCAAACCGCAGGCGACTGGTTGCTGGCGGCGCAGAACTGGGCTGCCAACACCGTCGGCTGGTACTACATGCTGGCGATGACGCTGTATCTGGTCTTCGTGGTGGTCACCGCCTTGTCTGGCTACGGCAAGATCAAGCTCGGTGCCGACCACGACGAGCCCGAATTCAGTTACCTGTCATGGGCCGGCATGCTCTTCGCCGCCGGCATCAGCATCACGCTGTTCTTCTTCTGCGTGTCCGAACCCCTTACCCACATGCTGCAGCCGCCGCAGGGCGAGGCTGGCACGGCCGAAGCCGGGCGCCAGGCGATGCAGATTCTGTTCTTGCACTGGGGCCTGCATGGCTGGGGTGTGTTCGCCTTTGTCGGCATGGCGCTGGCGTATTTCGCCTACCGCCACAACCTGCCGCTGGCGTTGCGGTCGGCGCTGTACCCGCTGATTGGCAAGCGTATCAACGGGCCTATCGGCTACGCCGTTGACGGCTTCGGCATCATCGCCACGGTTTTCGGCCTGGGCGCCGACATGGGCTTTGGGGTGCTGCACCTCAATGCCGGCCTGGACTACCTGTTCGGCATCAGCCACAGCCAGTGGGTACAAGTGGTGCTGATCACCCTGATGATGGGCGCTGCCGTTGCAGTGGCAGTTGCAGGGGTGGAGAAGGGCGTGCGGGTGATGAGCGACATCAACCTGTTCCTGGCCTGCGCGCTGTTGCTGTTCGTGCTGTTCGCCGGCCCCACCCAGCACCTGTTCAACACCTTGATCCAGAACCTCGGTGACTACCTGGGCGCCTTGCCACGCAAAAGCTTCGACGTGTATGCCTACGGCGAGAACCGCGACTGGCTGGGTGGCTGGACGGTGTTCTACTGGGCATGGTGGATTGCCTGGGCACCCTTCGTGGGCCTGTTCATTGCCCGTATTTCCCGTGGGCGCACCATCCGCGAGTTCGTGTTCGGCGTGCTGCTGATTCCGCTTGGCTTCACCCTGGCGTGGATGTCGATCTTCGGCAACAGCGCACTGGACCAGGTGATCAACCATGGCATGACGGCACTGGGCCAGGCAGCGTTGGACAACCCGTCCATGAGCCTGTACCTGCTGCTGGAAACCTACCCCTGGAGCAAAGCGGTGATCGCCATGACGGTGTTCATCAGCTTCGTGTTCTTCGTCACCTCGGCCGATTCCGGCACGGTGGTACTGTCCACCCTGTCTGCCACGGGCGGCAGTACCGACGAAGACGGCCCCAACTGGCTGCGCATCTTCTGGGGCGCCATGACGGCGCTGGTCACCAGCGCCTTGCTGTTCGCCGGCAGCATCGATTCGCTGAAGTCGGCGGTGGTGCTTACATCGTTGCCGTTCTCGCTGATTCTGCTGTGCATGATGTGGGGGCTGCACAAGGCGTTCTACATGGAGTCGCAGCGGCGGATCGCACAACTGCACTCCCTGGCACCCTTCGCCCAGACGCGGCGTGGCCGTGGCGGCTGGCGGCAGCGCCTGAACCAGGCGGTGCACTTCCCGTCACGCGATGAGGTGTACCGCTTCATGGATGATGTGGTGCGCCCGGCCATTGCCGATGTGCGTGAAGTGTTCGAGCAGAAGGGCCTTGTGCTGATCACCCAGGACGACCCCAGCCACGACAACGTCAGCCTGAAGGTGGGCCATGGCGAAGAGCAGCCGTTCATCTACCAGGTGCAGATGCGTGGCTACTTCACGCCATCGTTCGCCCTGGGTGGGCTGGGCGCGCAGGACCTGAAGAACCGCCGCTACTACCGGGCGGAAGTGCACCTGAGCGAAGGCAGCCAGGACTACGACTTGGTGGGCTACAGCAAGGAGCAGATCATCAACGACATCCTCGACCAGTACGAACGGCACATGCAGTTCCTGCATCTGGTGCGCTAGAGGCTGCCCTGCAGGCATCACCGCGGCCCGTCGCCACGACAGGCCGCGGCGATGCCCCGATCAGAAGGGTGCATCCCCCAAAATGGTGGCCCGATGCATCACCCGCCGGCTTGGCCGGTAATCATCCACGGCAAAGTGCTGGGTCACGCGGTTGTCCCAGAACGCCACGTCGTTCTCCTGCCAGCGCCAGCGAATGCTGAATTCCGGCCGCGTGGCATGGGCGAACAACAGCCGCAACAGGGCATCGCTTTCCAGTTCGCTCAGCTCATTGATACGCGTGGTAAACCCCTCGTTGACGAACAACGCCTTGCGCCCGCTTACCGGGTGGGTACGCACGACCGGGTGCGACAGCGGCGGGTTGTTGCGCCGCGTGGCCTCCCAGCGCGCCAGGTCTTCTGGCGTGGTCCCAAAACGCTCCAGCGGGAACGACTTGGTGAAGTCGTGGGTGGCCGTAAGCCCCTCCAGCATCGCCCGTAGCGGCGCCGACAAACCCTCCAGCGCCGCAATGCCGCTGGCCCACAAGGTGTCGCCACCGTAGGCCGGCAGCTGCTTGGCGCTGAGCACGGCGCCAAGTGCCGGGGTAGGCAAAAAGGTCACGTCGGTGTGCCACACCGCATTGTCCCGCACATCGGTCACGGCGGTATCCAGCACCAGCACCTGTGGTGTCTGCGGCACATTGGGGTAGATCGGGTGAATGTGCAGGTCACCGAACAGCGCGGCAAAGCGTGCCTGCTGCTGCGGGTTGATGGGCTGGTCGCGCAGGAACAACACCTGGTGCCGGAGCAGCGCCTGCTCGATGGCATCGCGGTCCTGGGCGGTGATGTCGCGGCTGATGTCCACGCCACTGATCTGTGCGCCCAGTGCCGGGCTGAGGGGGGTAATGGTCAGGCTCATGTCGGTCTCTCAATCAGGCGCCAGTGTGCCGGCGTGGTCAGTGGGCTTGCCCGTGCCAGGGCACCAGCTTGCGTTGCAGGGCGCGCAGGCTCATTTCCAGCGCGAAGGCGATCAGCGCGATCAGCAGGATGCCCAGTACCACCACATCCGTGACCAGAAACTGCGCGGCAGACTGCACCATGAAGCCCAGGCCGCTGGTGGCTGCGATCAGCTCGGCGGCCACCAGGGTGGACCAGCCCACGCCCAGGCCGATGCGTATGCCGGTGAGGATGTCGGGCAGCGCGCTGGGCAGGATCACGTGACGAACCAGCTGGGCCTTGCTGGCACCCAACGACTGCGCGGCGCGTAACCTGGCCGGGTCGACGGTGCGTACGCCGGTGGCGGTGGCGATGGCGATCGGGGCAAAAATGGCCAGGTAGATCAGCAGTACTTTCGAGGCTTCACCGATGCCGCACCAGATCACGATCAGTGGCAGGTAGGCCAGCGGCGGGATGGGCCGGTAGAACTCGATAAGTGGGTCGAGGATGCCGCGCGCCACGCGGTTGTAGCCGATGGCGATACCCACCGGGATGGCTGTCAGGGTGGCAGCCAGCAGCGCGAAGCCGATACGCCCGAGGCTGGCGGCCAGGTGCTGCCACAGGCTGGCGTCCATGTAGCCCTGGGTCAGCAGGCCCCAGGCCCGGTCCAGGATATCCGCCGGTGAGGGCAGAAACAGCGGCTCTACCCAGCCAGCAGCGGTTACCAGCCACCAGGCCAGCAGCAGGCTGCCCAGCGTCAGAGCGCTGATCCAGCGGGTGGGCAGTGGGCGGCGTGCGCGCAGGGCTGGCTGCGCCGACGCGTCGTGTTCGCCGTCTGCCAGCAGGTCCAGGATGTTCATGCGTGCTCCTTCAGGTTCTGGCGCTGGGAAAACACCCGCGCCAGCACGTGTTCGCGGGTTTCGATGAAGGCCGGGTCAGACTTGATGGCACGGGCGGGTTCGCCGGCTGCATAGCGCTGGCCAAAGTCCAGCTGCAGGCGCTCGACCACCCGCCCCGGGTTGGGCGCCAGCAGTATCAGGTCGCTGGCCAGGAATACGGCTTCTTCGATGTCGTGGGTAATCAGGAACACGGGTTTGGCAGTGCGTTGCCACACTTGCAGCAACAGCTCCTGCATCTGCTCGCGGGTGAAGGCATCCAGGGCGCCGAACGGCTCGTCCATCAGCAGCACCCGTGGGTCGGCTGCCAGTGCCCTGGCCAGGCCAACCCGCTGTTTCTGGCCGCCGGAGAGCTGCCATATGCTGCGCTCGGCAAAGCCGTGCAGGTCCACCAGCGCCAGCATCTCCCTTGCCTTGGCTTGCCGCTGCGCACGTGGCACACCGGCCAGCTCCAGGCCGAAGGCAACATTGGCCAGCACGTTCTGCCAGGGCAGCAGGGCGTCGTCCTGGAACACCACGCCGCGTTCCGCTCCGGGCCCTGCGACCGGCACACCGTCGAGGGTGATGCGGCCACTACTGGGGCTGACGAAGCCGGCGATCAGGTTCAGCAGCGACGTCTTGCCGCTGCCGGAGGGCCCAAGGGCCACCAGCAGTTGGCGCGGCCCCAGGCTGAGGTTGATGTCGGCCAGTACAGGGGCGGTGGCGCCGGGGTACTGTGCACTGATGTGCTCCAGTTCGAGCAAGGCCATGGCAGGCTCCGTGGTTATCTACGGGTTCAGTTGGGCAGGTACTGGGCGCTGACGTAGGGCGCGTAGTCCGGCAGTACGGCGTCGACCTTGCCCTGCTGCTTGAGGAAGGTGGCCGTGTCGGTCAGCGCCTGGATGGTCGGGGCGCCCAGCGCCTTGGCCTGGTCAGCGGCCAGGGGGTAGACGTTGCCTTGCAGCAGTACCGGGATGTCGCTGGGCTTGGCACCCGACAGCTTGGCCAGCTTGGCCACGTTGTCGGGGTTG
Organism: Pseudomonas sp. NBRC 111119; assembly: GCF_001320125.1. Classification (NCBI taxonomy): domain Bacteria; kingdom Pseudomonadati; phylum Pseudomonadota; class Gammaproteobacteria; order Pseudomonadales; family Pseudomonadaceae; genus Pseudomonas; species Pseudomonas sp. NBRC 111119. The sequence continues at coordinate 21,294 of NZ_BCAV01000051.1, read as the reverse complement.
GCCAGCCAGGTTTTGGGGTCGTGGCGGTAGGCGGCGTAGGCATCCAGCGTGACCTTGGCGAAGGCCTTGACCACTTCAGGGTGTTGGGTGGCGTAGTCCTTGCGCACAATCCAGGCGTCGAAGGTCGGGGCGCCTTGCTTGGCCAGCTCGCCAGAGGTGATCAGCACCTTGCCGGTTTCCTTGGCCACACCCAGGGCGGGGTCCCACACATAGGTGGCATCGATATCGCCACGCTTCCAGGCGGCAATGATGGCCGGTGGTGCCAGGTTGAGGATCTGCACCTTGGCAGGGTCGATGTTCCAGCCTTTCAGCGCTGCCAGCAGGCTGTAATGCCCCGTGGAAACAAACGGCACCGCCACCTTCTTGCCTATCAGGTCTTGCGGGGTCTTGATGTTGTCGCGGGCGACCAGGGCTTCACCGGCGCCGATCTGCGTGGCGATCAGGAATGTCTCGATGGGTAGTTTGCGCGTGGCGGCAGCTGCCAGCGGGCTTGAGCCCAGGTAGCCGATCTGGACGTCGCCGCTGGCAACCGCAGTGATCACATCGGCCCCGTTATCGAATTTGCGCCAGTCAATGCTGGCCTTGCTGGCTTTTTCGTAGTCGCCGTCAACCTGGGCCACTTTGGCGGGGTCGACCGTGGTCTGGTAGGCGATGGTCAGGTCGGCGGCCTGTGCCAGCCAGCTGGCGCCGGCGAGGGTGAGGGCGGTAAGCAGGCGCAGTGGAGTATGCGGATTCATTGGGCGTTCTCGTCGGCAGGGAGGCTGTGACGAGAAGGCTAAATGATCTAAGAAAGACGAAATAAATAACTTTTAGGCATTAGCTAAGGCGGTTGGTGCAGCCGGGTGATCTTTTTCAGCAAATGCGCGCCAACTGCCTGGAAATAACCTATGGTTATTCCCCTGACGCGACCTACAACAAAACGCAGTAAAGGTTCACACCATATTCCGTAAAAATCTTAAGGTTTCACAAAACAGTCATTTTGGATTTATAGGATTGTCATTATCCTGTAGCCCAGGTGGCGCCTTAGACCAAAGTCGCGAAATGTTTAGAAACGATTGACTAAATGGTCACGCTTTGGGACTAAATCGCCAATCCACGGTGAGCAGGGCACAGACCCCGCCGCCAGCGATACACAAAAATTAGAACGTAGAGGAGCAAAACATGTACAAGTCCAGCCTGGCCATCGCCGTGGCACTGGGGGTTATCGCCCAACAAGCAGGCGCTGCCGGTTTCGTAGACGACAGCAAACTGTCGCTCAGCTCGCGCACCATGTACTTCAACAACGACAACCGTGACGGTGGCGCAGACAACCGTGAGTCGGGTCAGGGCTTCAAGCTCGACTACCTGTCCGGTTTCACCGAGGGTACCGTTGGCTTCGGTGTTGACGTACAGGCCCTGTGGGGTATCCACCTGGACGGTGGCCGCGGCAAGCACCCGGATAACAGCAGCTTCTTCCCTAGCGACTCCGACGGCTCTTCTGCCAGCCAGTGGGCGCGCGTAGGCGGTAACGCCAAGGCACGCTTCTCCAAGACCGAGGTTCACTACGGTAGCGCCCTGGCGCCAAACCTGCCGATCCTGGTGTCCAACGATGGCCGTCTGCTGCCGCAGACCTTCGAGGGTGGCACCATCCAGTCGAAGGAAATCGACAACCTCACCATCAACGCAGGCCAGCTGACCCACGCCATGGGCCGTGCTTCGAGCAACCGTACCGGCCTGTCGGTCAACGGCGCCTTCCGTGACAGCAACAAGTTCCGCTACGGCGGCCTGGACTACAAGCTCACGCCAGACCTGACCCTGCAGTACTACTACTCGAACCTGGAAGACTTCTACAAGCAGCACTTCCTGGGTGCTACCCACGTCTTCAAGATCGCTGACGACCAGTCCTTCAAGACCGACCTGCGCTATTTCAACAGCAGCAGCGACGGCCGCAACGGCGATTCGGGCTACACCTTCAACAACAACGGCGGCTTTGCCAGAACGCCGGGCGAAGTCGACAACAAGACCTGGTCCGCGATGTTCACCTATACCCTGGGTGGCCACTCGCTCATGGTCGGTCACCAGCGCGTCAACGACGACGGTGGCTTCGTATGGCTGAACCAGGGCAGCGTCCGCAAGGACGGCTCGCGCTCCTCGCTGGAAGGCGCCGGCGGTGCAAGCTTCTACCTGTTCACCGACAGCATGATCAACCAGTTCGCCAAGGCGGGTGAAAACACCACCTTCGGTCAGTACTCGTATGACTTCGCGCGCCTGGGCGTACCGGGCCTGAAGGCGTCGGTCTCCTACCTCAAAGGCGAAGACGGCAAGAACGCCAACGGCAACGGCACCTTCAGCGAATGGGAGCGTGACGCTCGCGTCGACTACGTGATCCAGGAAGGCACCTTCAAGGGCCTGGGCGCCAGCCTGCGTCACGGCGTATACCGTGGCACCGGCACCAGCTCGCTGGCTGACCAGGACCAGACCCGTCTGATCTTCAACTACACTTACAACTTCCTGTAAGCCGTAGCGCCAGTAGAAAGCCTCGCCGTGTGCGAGGCTTTTTTGTACCTGCAATTCAATAGGCTAAAAAATTATAAATAAATCGTTATTTATTCTTTTTGTTTTTATTCGAATGCAGGCACATTGAACCCATACCCACGGCGCCAGCACAGGAGTTGCAGCCCATGAGCCTCAAACTCGGCGATATCGCCCCCGATTTCGAACAGGATTCCAGCGAAGGCAAAATCCACTTTCACCAGTGGCTGGGCAACAGCTGGGGTGTGCTGTTCTCCCACCCCGCCGACTTCACCCCGGTGTGCACTACCGAGCTGGGGCTGACCGCCAAGCTGAAGGACGAATTCGCCAAGCGTGGGGTCAAGGCCATTGCCCTGTCGGTAGACCCGGTGGACTCGCACCACCGCTGGATCGACGACATCAACGAAACCCAGAACACCGTGGTCAATTTCCCGATCATCGCTGACGCCGACCGCAAGGTGTCCGACCTGTACGACCTGATCCACCCGAACGCCAGCGATACCCTCACGGTGCGTTCGCTGTTCGTGATCGACCCGAACAAAAAGGTGCGCCTGACCATTACCTACCCGGCCAGTACCGGGCGCAACTTCAACGAGATTCTGCGGGTGATCGACTCGCTGCAACTCACCGACACCCACAAGGTGGCCACGCCAGGGAACTGGCAGGACGGCGATGATGTGGTGATCGTGCCCTCGCTCAAGGACGAGGAAGAAATCAAGCAGCGGTTCCCCAAAGGGTACCGCGCCGTGAAACCGTACCTGCGGTTGACCCCCCAGCCAAATCGTTAGTGGATTCGTTGTTGCATCGCGCTTAGCCAAGCAGGGTTTCAGGCCGTCTCGACGGCCTTTTTTTATGCCTGAAGGAATTTGCCTGCCCGCAGAGGAGCCGCCTGCATTGATAAGATTAAAAATGAATAAACAAATAAATAAATATGATTTATAGATATATAAAGAAGCTGTTACTGTCGTTTCAACAGAACACAAGGAAGCCTTCCAATGCTGGTCGTCTCAATCGGTGGTAGCCCCAGTACCCGTTCACGCTCCGGCGTGCTGCTCGAGCGCTCGCGCCAGTGGCTACAGGGCCAGGGCGTGGAAGTGGTGAGCTTCCAGGTACGTGACTTCCCCGCAGAAGACCTGCTGCATGCGCGCTTTGACAGCCCGCAGGTGCAGCACTTCCAACAGCTGGTGGCCCAGGCCGATGGCCTGATCGTGGCTACCCCGGTGTACAAGGCATCGTTTGCCGGGGCGCTCAAGACACTGCTCGACCTGCTGCCTGAGCGTGCGCTGGAACACAAGATCGTGTTGCCCATCGCCACAGGCGGCAGCATCGCCCACATGCTGGCCGTGGACTACGCATTGAAACCGGTGCTGTCAGCACTCAAGGCGCAAGAGACCCTGCAAGGGATCTTCGCCGACGACAGCCAGATAGCCTACGGCGAAGGCAATAAGCCCGCCGTGCTGGCACCGGCACTGGAAGGCCGCCTGCTGGACTCGCTGGAAACCTTCCATGTGGCGCTGGCCCGCCGGCCGCGCCCCGTGGCGCCCGGCGTACTCAATGAACGCCTGATCAGCGCTCGCTGGAGTATCTGACCGGCTACACCGCTTTACCACCTTACTCGCCCGTCAACGAGGCAAGCAGGTGCAACCCGAACCCATCGCACAGGAGAGCGCCATGCGCACAGTCTTCTTGCGTCGCGGTCTGGTCGCCCTGTTTGCGGCGGCTGTGTCCTTCGGCGCCATTACCCAAGCCCAGGCCGAAAGCCTGCGCATCGGCTATCAGAAATACGGCACCCTGGTGCTGCTCAAGGCCAAAGGCACGCTGGAAAAGCGCCTGGCCGATCAGGGCATTCAGGTGCAGTGGACAGAATTCCCCGGCGGCCCCCAGCTGCTTGAAGGGCTGAACGTCGGTTCGGTCGACTTTGGGGTTACCGGCGAAACCCCGCCAGTGTTTGCCCAGGCAGCAGGTGCCGATTTGCTGTACGTGGCCTACGAGCCCCCTGCGCCGCACAGCGAAGCCATTCTGGTGCCCAAGGGCTCGTCGATTCAGTCCGTAAAAGAACTCAAGGGCAAGAAGGTCGCGCTCAACAAAGGCTCCAACGTGCATTACCTGCTGGTTCGCGCCCTGGAAGATGCCGGCCTCAAGTACACCGACATTCAGCCTGTGTACCTGCCGCCCGCTGATGCCCGTGCCGCGTTCGAGCGCGGCAGTGTCGACGCCTGGGTGATCTGGGACCCGTACCAGGCTGCCGCCGAGCAGCAACTGCAAGCCCGTACGCTGCGTGACGGCAAGGGGTTGGTCGACAACCACCAGTTCTACCTGGCCACCCGCAAGTACGCCACCGCGCACCCAGCAGTGATCAACGCCCTGATCGAAGAGGTGCGTGCTGTTGGTGAATGGGCCGAGGCCAACCCGCAGCAGGTCACCGACCAGGTTGCCCCGCTGCTCGGCCTGCCCGCCGACATCACGCTGACCTCCATGAAGCGGCAGGGCTTTGGTGCAGAGCCGCTGACGCCCGACGTTGTGAACGCTCAGCAAAAGATCGCTGACACCTTCCAGGGGCTCAAGCTGATACCCAAGCCGCTGAGCATCAAGGACGTGATCTGGACGCCCCCGGCCAAGGTCGCCACCGCGCCTTGATTCTTTCGCCTGCGCCGGGGCACCGCCTCGGCTGAGTCACCTTTCAGGAGACAACTCCAATGAGCCTCAATATTTTCTGGTTTTTGCCCACCCACGGTGACGGCAAGTACCTGGGTACCTCCGATGGTGCCCGTGCGGTCGACCACGGTTACCTGCAACAGATTGCCCAGGCGGCAGACCGCCTTGGTTTTGGCGGTGTACTGATCCCTACCGGGCGGTCCTGCGAGGACTCCTGGCTGGTGGCGGCATCGTTGATTCCGGTCACCCAGCGGCTGAAGTTTCTGGTGGCCCTGCGCCCCGGCATCATCTCGCCCACCGTGGCAGCCCGCCAGGCTGCCACCCTCGACCGGCTGTCCAACGGCCGCGCCCTTTTCAACCTGGTGACCGGCGGCGACCCGGACGAACTGGCCGGTGATGGCCTGCATCTCAACCATCAGGAGCGCTACGAGGCGTCGGTGGAGTTCACCCGCATCTGGCGCAAGGTGCTGGAAGGCGAGGTGGTGGACTACGACGGCAAGCACATCCAGGTAAAGGGCGCCAAGCTGCTCTACCCGCCCATCCAGCAGCCGCGCCCACCGCTGTATTTCGGTGGCTCGTCCGAAGCTGCCCAAGACCTGGCGGCGGAGCAGGTGGAGCTGTACCTGACCTGGGGTGAGCCACCCAGCGCCGTTGCCGAAAAGATCGCCCAGGTGCGCGCCAAGGCGGCCGAGCAGGGCCGCGAGGTGCGCTTTGGCATCCGCCTGCACGTGATCGTGCGGGAAACCAACGCAGAAGCCTGGGCCGCAGCCGAAAAGCTTATTTCCCACCTGGATGACGACACCATCGCCCGCGCCCAGGCCTCGCTGGCCCGCTTCGACTCCGTGGGGCAGCAGCGCATGGCCGCACTGCACAACGGCAGCCGCGACAAGCTGGAGGTCAGCCCCAACCTGTGGGCGGGCGTTGGCCTGGTACGCGGCGGGGCCGGCACAGCGCTGGTGGGCGACGGCCCGACGGTGGCGGCGCGGGTCAAGGAATATGCAGCCTTGGGCATCGACACCTTCATCTTCTCTGGCTACCCGCACCTGGAAGAGTCTTACCGTGTTGCCGAACTGCTGTTCCCGCACCTGGACGTGCAACGCCCGGAACAGGCCACGGCAGGCGGTTACGTCAGCCCCTTCGGCGAGATGGTGGCCAACGACATCCTGCCTAAATCCGTCGCGCAGAGCTGAGGGGCCGTCATGAGCCGTGCAACTTCCAACACCCTGACCCAGCGCCTGGCACCATGGGCGCTGCCGGTGCTGCTGCTGGCCGCCTGGCAGCTGGCCGTCAGTGCAGGCTGGCTGTCTACCCGCATATTGCCTGCGCCCAGTGCCGTGCTCAGTGCCGGCGTAGAGCTGGTGCACAGCGGGGAAATCTGGACCCACCTGGCAATCAGCGGCTGGCGCGCCGGGCTGGGCTTCGTCATCGGTGGCAGCATCGGGCTGGTGCTGGGCTTCATCACCGGCCTGTCGAACTGGGGCGAACGCCTGCTCGACAGCTCGGTGCAGATGATCCGCAACGTGCCGCACCTGGCGCTGATCCCGCTGGTCATCCTGTGGTTCGGTATCGATGAATCGGCCAAGATTTTTCTGGTAGCGCTGGGCACGCTGTTCCCTATCTACCTGAACACCTACCACGGCATCCGCAACGTCGACCCGGCGCTGGTCGAAATGGCCCGCAGCTATGGTTTGTCTGGTTTCAGCCTGTTCCGCCAGGTGATTCTGCCGGGCGCACTGCCTTCGATTCTGGTGGGCGTGCGCTTTGCCCTGGGCTTCATGTGGCTGACCCTGATCGTTGCCGAAACCATTTCGGCCAATGCCGGCATCGGCTACCTGGCCATGAACGCCCGTGAGTTCCTGCAAACCGATGTGGTGGTGCTGGCCATCGTCCTCTACGCCGTGCTCGGCAAGCTCGCCGACCTGGCCGCCCGTGGCCTGGAGCGTGTGTGGCTGCGCTGGCACCCGGCTTACCAGGTGGCAAGGAAGGAGGCCGCATGACCATTTTGAACGACTCGCCACAACGCCTGCTGCGCGGTATCCCGCTGGCCTCCAGCGGCCTGCGCAAGGCGTTTGGCCCGCGCGAAGTCTTGAAGGGTATCGACCTGCACATCCCGGCCGGCCAGTTTGTCGCCATCGTCGGGCGCAGCGGCTGCGGTAAAAGCACGCTGCTGCGTTTGCTGGCCGGGCTCGACCAGCCCACTGCCGGGCAGCTGCTGGCCGGTGCCGCACCGCTGGAAGAGGCCCGCGAAGAAACCCGCTTGATGTTCCAGGACGCCCGCCTGTTGCCGTGGAAAAAGGTCATCGACAACGTTGGCCTGGGCCTGAAGGGCGACTGGCAGCCCCGCGCCCTGCAGGCACTGGAGGCGGTGGGCCTGGCCGACCGCGCCCATGAATGGCCTGCGGCGCTGTCCGGTGGGCAGAAGCAGCGCGTGGCCCTGGCCCGTGCGCTTATCCACCAGCCGCGCCTGCTGTTGCTCGATGAGCCGCTCGGCGCGCTGGATGCCCTGACCCGCATCGAGATGCAGCAACTGATCGAGCGCCTGTGGCGCCAGCATGGCTTCACGGTGCTGCTGGTGACGCATGACGTGAGCGAGGCAGTCGCCGTGGCCGACCGGGTGATTCTGATCGAAGAAGGCGAGGTAGGCCTGGACCTCACCGTCGACCTGCCACGGCCCCGTGCACGTGGCTCCCATCGCCTGGCCGCGCTGGAAAGCGAGGTCTTGCAACGTGTTCTGTCGGCGCCGGGCACAGCCCCCGAACCTGACCCTGTAGCCCCTTTGCCCACGCAACTGCGCTGGGCGCTCTGAACCCACTGAAGCCCATAGAAGGAATTACCCCATGACCATCAAAGCCATCAACGTTCGTAACCAGTTCAAAGGCACTGTGAAAGAAATCCTGGAAGGCCCGGTACTGTCGGAAATCGACGTGCAGACTGCCTCGGGTATCGTCACCTCGGTGATTACTACCCGCTCGGTGCGTGAGCTGGAACTGCAGGTTGGCAGCGAAGTGATCGCCTTCGTGAAGTCCACCGAAGTGTCCATCGCCAAGCTGTAAGCCAAACGGCACCCGGGCTGTCAGGCAGCCCGGGTGATGCGGCATTTGTCAGCCAGCCGGGCGCAGGCTGCCGAACAGTTTGTTGGCCTGGGCCTCAGTCATGGCCGCGCGCCAGGCCCCTTCCCCCAGGTCCCGTTCGCTGGCCAGTTTCAGGTGGCCTGCTTCCAGGCGGGTGAAGCCGCTTGCCGGTTTGTGCCGGAAGTGGAAGTGCGCATACCACAGCGGCTGCCCGCTGGTGCGGTCCACTATGCGGTATTCCTCCAGGTATTCCACCGGGTTGCCTTTGCGGTCCCGTTTCGGGTTCAGCGTGCGCGACCAGCCAAGCTCCACCTCCTGCTGCTCCACCAGGTATTCCAGGTAAGCCACTGTCGGCTTGCTGCTTGCCTTGCTCTGGGCTATGCGCAGTTGCCGGCCCAGTGCATGCATCTCTGCTGCAGCGGTTTCCAGCTGCTGGGTTAACCCCAGGTGGCTGGCGGTGAACGCAGTACCCGCCTTGCGCCGGATGCTCTCGCCCAGAAATCGCAACTGCTGGGCGTGGCCTTCGGCGATGTCTTCCAGGTCTACCGGGAGGGTTTGCGGTTTCTGGTACTGGTGCAGCCTGGCCCGTTGCTGATCGATGGCATTCAGGCGGGCGCTCGCGGTTTCCAGCAGCGAGGCGAGGGGTTGCGTGGGCATCCAGGGCTCGTCTGCTATTTGTTGCCATTGGCCTGTTTCACTTTTGACGTAAACGGTGTGCGCCTGCTCGGAATTGGGCTGGTTGATGCGCATGCGCGTCTGGCCGCGCTCGACGAACGCGTTACCGATAAACGGGCCCTCAACCGTCTCGAACAGGCGCGGGCGGCTCGCGCCTCGCGGGGGCTGGCCGGTAGAAGGGCGGGGCAAGCTGGCCCTGGCGAGGTTGGCGTCGATCTCGTCGATCATTGCCCGCATGAGGTGGCGAAACGACGAGGTTTCTGCAGGCGCCAGCAAGTCCGTGAAGTTGTCTTCCCAGGCAGTCAGGTGGTTCAGGTAGCGCCCGTAGCGGCTTCTGGCGTGGCTGAGGAACGTGCGTTCCTGGGCGCGGCGCTTGCGGCAGCTGTACCTGGCTGTACAGGGTGCTGCGCAGGGCAACCCCCTGTTCATGGAAATGGGTCATGAAGGCACCCATGCGCGGGTGCTCCACCGCGCTCGCCTTGAACAGGATCATCGACAGGATCGACGCCCTGACCAGGCGGGTGTTGGTCAGGTCCAGTACCAGGCCGGTCTGCTGCACGCGGGCCATGTAGCTGCTCAGGGTATTGCCTTGCAAGGTGTTAAGCCGTACCTGGTGGCTGGCGGCCAGGCGCTCCGCCTCCACCAGCGTCTGTACCATCTCCTTGCTTGCCGCCAGTGAATTCTGGGTCAGGCGCTTGGCGACCGAGGTGTGTGTGGTAGACCCAGGCAGTGCCTGAATGGCGCTGAACGCCAGCTTGACCTGCTGGGTGGCGAGGGTGAAGCGGTCCGAGACCAGGTGCATGTCCAGCACCGCCATCTCAAGAATGTTTTCTTCGCACAGGGCCTTGAAGCGTACGTAGTCTGCCCGAGCCAGCGTGGCACGTTGCTCCCGCAGGCGCGCCACGGCCTGCTCGTTGAACGCCATGTTGCCCTGAAGCTCTTCGGCCAGTTGCGTACGTGCATTGACGTAGGCAGCCCGTTGCCCCTCGGTGGGCTGCCTGCCTTCGCCCACAGCCTCCACCGCTGCGCGGTAGGCCGCCTGCTTCTGCGCCAGGCGGGGCCGGCTGCGGATGAGCTCGTCATTGATGTCGTGGGCCAGTTCCAGGCCGGTAAGGCGCCTGGGTTGGGCGCGCATCGCCATGCGCCAGTAGGCGACGCCACGGTTGTACAGCGTGGTAAGTGCACCGCCGCCCCCGCGCAGGCCGCTGTCCACCAATAGGCCACTGAGGCGGCCAGGCGTTTCCCAGACCCCTCGCTCGCTGAGCCGCACAGGCTGACGATAGCTGCGTATGCCCTGGGGTTTGAGCCGCCAGGTCAGGTGAGCGGCATCCCATTCGACCGCGTACCAGGCCGTGTTGCGGGTGATGTAGGTTTGCTGGGTAGCCGTGTGCTCGAATACCCCGGCGCCCTGGGGAAGGCTGCAGCGCACCATCGGGCCGCTGGGCAGGTCGGTTTCGTAGCCGCTGAAGGCGCCGAGGGGCGGGAGGGGTGTTCCGCTCACCGGGCGCAGGGGGTGCAGGCGCTGGCGTTGCTGGGTCAGTAGCCGCGCCGTCATGGCAGGCTTGCCAGTGGCTACAACCAGCGGCGCCATGGTCAGCACTGCGTCGCTGATTGACTGCAGCAGGCTGACGAGGTGCGTCAGGCCGTCTTCCAGGTTGCCTTGTTCGAAAGCGGTGGCCGCAGCAGTAGCCGCCTGCCAGCCGTCGTAGAGCGCAAGGCCGGTACCCGCTCCGGGCAATATACCGAGTACCAGCCGCAGCCCCATGAAGAAGTAACGGTCAAATACCTGCGGCGCAGCGAGGGCCAGGTCGGCCTGGCTGCGAGAGGTGGCGCGATGATGGCGTATAAGCGCCCCCATGCCCTGGCGGGACTCGTAGGTTGGCAGGCTCGGCGCAAGCGCGATGCCTACGCCGATGAAACCGTTGAAGCCTGCCTGCAGCGCGGCATCGATGTACTGCTCATGCTCATCCGGGTTGCCGGTCAAGGTTTGCTCGGCCAGGTAGCGAGCCATGGCGCTGTCCAAGGCCATGGTCTGCAGCGCTTCGCATGCCGCACTGCTGTCTGGGTACTGGCTGATGGCCTTGCCGTTGGGAGCCTCCGGCATGTAGAGCAGCACCGGGCCTGCCGTGCCTTGCACCAGCGCAATGCCGGCCAGCGCGACACTGCTGCTCGAACCGTCGGCCGCCACACCTGGCTTCAACTCCAGCGAGTGGTAGGCGAGGGTTCTGTCTGTGCCTGTAGTCACCTGTTCGCGGTAGAGCGTTTCCAGCATTTGCTGGCCGCTGGCATCCAAGCCGGTGGGGCGACTTAGCGACAGCAGCTTCAGGCGGTGCTCGTAAGGCGCACGCAGGGTTTCCTGGCGCCAGGCCACCTGCCAGGGCGTTTCATATTCGAAGCCCAGGTAGGCTTGGGCGATGTGTGTTTCGAAGCGCCCAGCGGCATCCAGTTCGGCAATCAGCATGGCAATGCGCGCTGGCGTAAGCCGCTCTGCCAGATAAGGGTTCGCAGGTTCGAACTTTACCGTGGCATTGCCCAGGCGCAGGCGGCGCTGTTCATCCAGTGCCACCATGATGAAGGCCTCGAGTGGCACATCACTGCGCGCCGTGCTGAACACGGGTACGTCCCGCGCCCCCGCACCACCGGCGGCCGATTGGCCGGTGACCTCTTTGTTCAGGGTGACACTGTCAGCGATGTCGAGGGTGATCTGCCCGGCATCCTGCACACCGAATGCAGTGCGCAAATGGTCCCTCAGCAGTTGCCGGGTAAATTGATCGCGTGGTGGCAGGCTCGACGTGAGCAGGCCAGTAGAAGTGCGCAGTGACGCTTGCAGTGTTTCGATCTGGGCAGCCACTGCGGCGATCTGCTGGGCATCGAGATGGCTCAATCGGGGCAGGTTGTGCTGAAAGTGGCTGCTGCGGTTTTTCTCGGCGAACCGTGCAAAGGCGGTCGACCTAGCGCGATGTTCACTGATGCACAGCCGCTGACGCGCCTGTTCGCGTGAAGTGTCAGCGGGCAGGGAGGCAGCGATGGCGTCAACGCATTGCAGCATGAAGTGCCCATCGACGGGCGGATGCTCGAATACGAAGGTGGGCGCGTTGCTCAGCATAAGGTGCAGCGGCACGCCATCGCTGGCGTGGGCGGCCTCCAGCAGCGCATCGGGCCATGCGCCGTCGAGGGTAGCCAGCAGGTTGCGTTCAAGTGCCGCTTCGTCAGCGAACGCCAGCAGCCCGCCACGTTGGCCTGGGCGGTACAGCAGCAGCGTTGGGTCCTGCTCCTGGGCGGGCTCAGCGGGCAGTTCACGCACTGTGAAGTAACCGCTCAATACCCAGCGCTGGCCGGCGCTGATCACTGCCAACGCGCGAACCTGCACCGGCCTTTGCAGGCTTGGCTCCGGCCTGTTGACAAGGTGTTCCACCCAGCCAAGGTGGGCAGCCGTCAGCTCGCCCAGCGTGTGTTGCAGCCGCGCTTCGGCCAGCAACGCCTGGCATAGCCCCTCTGCAATCTGCGTGCGCCTGGTCTTGTCGCCGGCCTGCTGGTGCAGCACGGCGCTGCTCACGGGCTCTGGCAGGGCGAGCAGGTAGGTATCCAGCGTGGTTTTCACCAGGTCCTGCGCCGCCTGTTGTTCGCGCAGCTGTGTCACTTTGGCCGAGGTCGGCGCGGTGTCGCCTGCCAGGTATCCCTCCAGCAGCGCCTCCTGCTGTTCGACACGCTGCTGGCGCCAACTGATGGGCAGGTGTTCCTCGAGGCAGGCGAAATGCACCTCTTGCGTGGCCATGGCGGCGTCGTCGGCGCATACCTGGGCGATCCGTGCCGCTAGGTCCTGGGGCAAAGCCTCTGGCACGATGGCGTTTCGCTGGTTCTCCCAGGCTTGCAAGGCTGTCCAGTCCAGGGGATCCGTGGCACTGGTTTGGCACGCCTGCAGCAGGTGGTGGTCGGAAAGGCCCTGGTGCTGCGCCAGGGTTTCCGCCATCAGTGCGCTGAAACCGTCGCCGTGCAGCGGCGTGATGAGCACATCGTCGCTGCTGCCCAGGGTGATGGGCCATCGCGGGTCCGGCCAGAAGGTGTGGCGGTTCTCGAATACCCAGGTACGCAGGCGCTGCAGATCATTGAACAGCACAGTGCAGGTTGTGAGCCCGGGAATGTACAACAGCCAGCCGGTTGTTTCGGGTTCAGGCTCTACAACTATCGCCGCAACACTGCTCAGCGTTGCCGCGCCAGCGGGTTGCCATTGCAGTTGAGCGAAGCGTGGGGTGGCTTGCCTTGCAGTGAGCCAGGCACTGGTTGCCAGGTTTCCCAGCCCGTAGGCAATGTCCAGGCTGTGCTCGAAATGCTCGCGCAGCAGGGTAGTTGCATGGCTTTGCCGTGAAACGGCAGTACCCGGCATGCGGGCAGCCCAGTAACTGCGGGTGGCCCGCAGCCTGGCGGTGCTTGCCAGCGGCCCCAGGTAACGTACCCAGTCAGCGGCGGTCATCTGGGCGTGATCACTGCCTTCTGCAAAGCCCCACGTTGTCCAGCCGGCGAACGGGTTGGCGAACGCCGGGTTCGCCAGCAGGCGGGCTGCGAATGAAAGCAAGGTGGTCTGGTTGGCGCCGTCACGCAGCCCGCAGTGGGTTGGGTCTATCTCCAATTCATCCTGCAGTGTGTCGAGCAAGGTCTGGCGCAGGCTGGGCGCCTGACCGAACAGGTCTCGCAGCTGCTTGGTGCAGGCGGCCAGGGCCGGCTGTGCAGCGGTGAGCACGTTGCTTTTGCCGGCCAGGTGTTCGGGTACGGCGTTCAGGGCCGAGGCGGGGAGCGTCTTGATGAGGCCCGGCTGGGCGGAGGAGGTGGGCATGGGCGATGGTCCCTATGGGGTGGCATGTGGTGCACCCATTGAAAGCATCGCGACGGTTCAGCCGGTGGTAGATGTATGTGCTCAGCTCGCCTTGCGCGGTGGCAGGAACGGCGGCAGGTAGAGGGACATGTAGGCTTCGAACACACGCATGCCTTCTTCGGCCATGCGTGGGGTGATCTGGTCGTACAACTGCATCGACCGGGCATACACCCGGTCGCTCAGCTCCATGGCCAGGGCGAACACCTCTACATCGTCTGGCAGGCTCGGCAACTGGAAGTGCCGGTCGAACAGGCGGTGCATCAGTTCGCCCAGCTCCATGTCGTGCTGGCGGTCGGCTTGCACGACTTCACTGAGCCCATGCTGGGCCAGAATCAACTGACGGGCCGCGGCATCCTGGTGGTAGATGCCCAGCATGCGCTGTTCGATCAGCCGCGACAGCTGGTGCCAGGTGGTGAATGCGCTGCTGTCGATAGGCGCACTCAGGGCTTCGCGAAATGCCCGGTGCACATCGGCGGTAAGCGCTTCGAGCAATGCCGGCACACTGGCGAAGAAGTGATACACCGACGAAGGCGGAATGTGCGCACGTTCCGCCACGCTGTAGATCGAGAGTGCAGCAACCCCTTCGCCTGCCAGTAGCTCGCGCGCCGCAGCCAGGATCGCTTCGATCCGGGCCTGGCTGCTGGCGCGGGGCCTGCGTGGGGTGCTGCTGCGGCTCATCAGTTGCTGATCGCCAGGATGCTCGCCTGGTAGGCACCCACGAACAGGTCGAAGTCACCCACCTCTTGCTGCTCAAGGCGGGATTGCTCTGCCAGCGAGTCGCGGGCCAGGGTTTCGAAGGCCTGCTGGCGCTCGGCCGGTAGCGGCTGCTCGCGCAGGGTCTCAGCGTGGATGCGGCTTTGCCGCAAGGAAAACGCCACGAAGCTTTCGTCATGCTCGGTCATGCGGGCAAGCACCTGGGCAGACGGCGTGAGGGCCGGGTCTTCGACCTTGGCTTGCTGGGCGTCAAGGGCCTTGGCATGGTCGTCGCCACCGTGCGCCTGGTCCAGCAGGTCGGCCAGTGGGCGAATCTGCTCGATCAGTTCGCTGGCCCAGGTAGCCAGGCTGACCGGCTGGCCATTGCGCTGCAGTTCCAGCCCTGGGCGACGGCCTTCCTTGACCACTTTCAGGAAGTTGCTGGTGCACTGGGTGCATTCGCTGTTGCCCAGCTGCGGGCTGTCATCCAGCGCGCAGAACAGCAGGAAGGCGTCGAGGAAGCGTGCTTCGCTGATGTCGATGCCTACCGGCAGGAACGGGTTGATGTCCAGGCAGCGTACTTCTACGTACTGCACGCCACGCGAGGCGAGCGCCTGGATCGGGCGCTCGCCGGTATAGGTGACGCGTTTTGGGCGAATGTTCGAGTAGTACTCGTTCTCGATCTGCAGAATGTTGGTGTTCAACTGCACCCACTCGCCGTCCACGTGGGTACCGACTTCCACATACGGCGGGTAGGGGGTGCCCACTGCCTTGCGCAGGCTGTCGGTGTAGCTGGCCAGGTTGTTGTAGCAAGGCGTGAGGCCCGCCTGGGCATTGCTCTGGTAACCCAGGTCGCTCATGCGCAGGCTGGTGGCGTAGGGCAGGTACAGGGTATCGGCATCCAGTTCTTCGAGCTGGTGCGGGCGGCCGCGCAAGAAGCCTTTGTCCAGGGCCGGGGAGGCGCCGAACAGGTACATCAGCAGCCAGCTGTAACGGCGGAAATTGCGGATCAGCGCGATGTAGGCCGACGACTGATAGTCGCGCTCGCTTTCACCGCTGCCTTCGGCATCGCGCAACAGCGGCCACAGCGCCTCGGGCAGCGAGAAGTTGTAGTGGATACCGGCAATGCACTGCATGGTGCGCCCGTAGCGCAGGGCCAGGCCCTTGCGGTACACGTGCTTGAGCCTGCCGATGTTGGAGGTGCCGTATTCGGCGATCGGGATGTCTTCCTCGGCCGGCAGCGAGCACGGCATCGACGGGCTCCACAAGTACTCTTCGCCCAGTTTGCTGTAGACGAAGCGGTGGGTTTGCTCGAGGTTTTCCAGGACTTCGGCGGGGTCGGGCAGTGCCGGGGTGATGAACTCCAGCAACGACTCGGAATAATCGGTGGTGATCCGCTCGTTGGTGAGGGCCGAGCCCAGCGCCTCCGGGTGTGGGGTCTGGGCCAGGCGACCTTGGTCGGTCACGCGCAGGCATTCGCGCTCAATACCGTGCAGGCACTGCTTGAGCAGGGGAAGATTTGCGCCGAGCAGGCTCAGGCGGCGGTTGAGGAGTTCGCTCAAGATGTATTCCTTCACGCGTCAGTCGCCCCAATATGGGGGTAGAGATAACGGTCTACAAGGGTAGGAAGAAAGGAACTGGCGTTGTCGCCTGGTTTACACGGCCCCAGCAGTGCCAGCGCACTGCTGGAAAATACCGCAGATACTGCTTTGTGAGCTAGATGACGACGAAGGTTCCTTGCGCCTTCGCCACCCGCTTGTCGCCCTGGACTACGTCGGCGTCGACCACCAGGGTGCGCCGCCCGGCGTGCAGCACACGGGCGATGCAGAGCACCTCGCCCTCGCTGACGGCGCGCAGGTAGTTGATCTTGCACTCCAGAGTGACGCTCTGCTGGTCAAAGCCATGGCTGGCCGAGCAGGCCAGGCCCATGGCGATGTCCACCAGGCTGAAAATCGCCCCGCCGTGCAGCTTCTGGCCACGGTTGCGCAAGTGTGGCTCCAGCGCCAGGGCCACTTCGGCAACACCCGCTTCCAGGTGTTGCAGGCGGCAGCCCAGCAGCTGGCTGAAGGCGCTTTCGACATACTCGCGCGGGACGTCCATCACTTCTTCTTCAACTGCTTGGCGTTGGCGAACAGCGCCGCCATGGCGTTGTTGGCCGGGGCAGCGGTTGCCGTTTCGCGCTGGCGCGGGGCCTGCTGCTGGCGGTTGCCGCCATTGCCACGGTTGCTGCCGTTGCCTCGGCCACCTTCAACCTTTTCGCCCGGGGTGTCGCCCATGCGCATGGACAGGCCGACGCGTTTGCGCGGGATATCCACCTCCATGACCTTGACCTTGACCACGTCGCCCGCCTTGACCGCTTCGCGAGGGTCTTTGACGAACTTTTCCGACAGTGCCGAAATATGTACCAAGCCGTCCTGGTGCACGCCGATGTCGACGAACGCGCCGAAGTTGGTGACGTTGGTCACCACGCCTTCCAGGATCATGCCCGGCTCCAGGTCATTGAGGTCTTCGACGCCATCCTGGAAGGTGGCGGTCTTGAACTCGGGGCGCGGGTCGCGGCCGGGTTTGTCGAGCTCTTGCAGAATGTCGGTGACGGTCGGCAGGCCGAAGGTTTCGTCGGTGAATTTCTTCGGGTCCAGGCGCTTGAGGAAGCTGCTGTCACCGATCAGCGAGCGGATGTCACGGTCGGTGCCGGCGGCGATGCGTTGCACCAGCGGGTAGGCCTCCGGGTGCACGGCAGAGGCGTCCAGCGGGTTGTCGCCGTTCATTACGCGCAGGAAGCCTGCGGCCTGTTCGAAGGTTTTCTCACCCAGGCGGCTGACCTTTTTAAGCGCCGCGCGGGTCGCGAACGGGCCGTTGGCATCACGGTGGGCAACGATGTTTTGCGCCAGTGTGGCGTTCAGGCCGGAAATGCGCGTCAGCAGGGCCACCGAAGCGGTATTCACATCCACGCCCACGGCGTTCACGCAGTCCTCGACCACGGCGTCCAGGCCACGGGCCAGCTTGAGTTGGGACACATCGTGCTGGTACTGGCCGACACCGATGGATTTTGGGTCGATTTTGACCAGTTCGGCCAACGGGTCCTGCAGGCGGCGGGCGATCGAGACAGCGCCACGGATCGACACGTCCAGGTCCGGGAATTCCCGCGCGGCCAGTTCCGACGCCGAGTACACCGAAGCACCGGCCTCGGACACCATCACCTTGGTGATCTTCAGTGCCGGGTACTGCTTGACCAGGTCGGCCACCAGCTTGTCGCTCTCGCGGCTGGCGGTGCCGTTGCCGATGGCGACCAGCTCCACCGAGTGCTTGGCGCACAGGGCGGCCATGACAGACAGGGTGCGGTCCCAGTCGTTCTTCGGCGCGTGCGGGTAGACGGTGGCGTAGTCCAGCAGCTTGCCGGTGGCATCCACCACGGCCAGCTTGCAGCCGGTGCGCAGGCCCGGGTCGAAGCCCAGGGTGGCGCGTGGGCCGGCCGGTGCGGCCAGCAGCAGGTCGTGCAGATTGTGCGCGAAGACATTGATGGCCTCGCCTTCGGCGTTATCGCGCAGTTCGCCGAACAGGTCGGTTTCCAGGTGGGTGTACAGCTTGACCTTCCAGGTCCAGCGCACCACCTCGCCCAGCCACTTGTCTGCCGGGCGGCTGCGGTTCTCGATACCCACGTGTTCGCCAATCATCAGCTCGCACGGGTGCAGGGTGCCTGGCAGTTCTTCGCCAACCTTGAGCGAGGCGCTGAGCACGCCTTCGTTGCGGCCGCGGAAAATGGCCAGGGCACGGTGCGAGGGGGCGTTGCGCAGCAGTTCGTCATGGGCGAAGTAGTCGCGGAACTTGGCGCCTTCCTCTTCCTTGCCGGGCACCACGCGGGCCGTGAGTACGGCCTCATGCTTGAGGAAGCTGCGCAGCTTGTCGAGCAGCGCGGCGTCTTCGGCAAAACGCTCCATGAGGATGTACTTGGCGCCTTCCAGCGCGGCCTTGGTGTCGGCCACACCCTTGTCGGCACTGACAAAACGGGCGGCCTGGTCTTCTGGCACCAGCGTCGGGTCGTTGAACAGGCTGTCGGCCAGCTCGCCCAGGCCGGCTTCCAGGGCGATCTGGCCCTTGGTGCGGCGCTTCTGCTTGTACGGCAGGTACAGGTCTTCAAGGCGGGTCTTGGTGTCGGCCAGCTTGATCTCCCGGGCCAGCTCCGGGGTCAGCTTGCCCTGCTCCTCGATGCTGCCAAGAATGCTGGCACGGCGCTCGTCGAGTTCGCGCAGGTAGCGCAGGCGCTCTTCCAGGTGGCGCAGCTGGGTGTCGTCCAGGCTGCCGGTCACCTCTTTACGGTAACGGGCGATGAAGGGGACGGTAGAGCCTTCGTCCAACAGGCCCACGGCCGCCTCGACCTGCTGGGGGCGCACGCCCAGTTCCTCGGCGATACGGCTGTTGATGCTGTCCATGTAAACCACCTGACATTCTTGGATACGGGTCGCCGGTGAGCTTTTCGCCCGGCGGCGCTGGATGAAAGCGGCGCATTATACCCATCGCAAACGGCTTGCGGTGATGGCCCGCCGCCAGCGGGAACTGGCGCCCGGGGAAAAATCTGCTAACAATGCTCACGGCACGCGCTACAACGGCTACGCCATAATGCGCGGCGATACCAGAGGAGTTATTCATGACCGGCACGCCAAACACCGCTGAAGGTGAAAAGATTCTTATCGTCGATGACGATCCGGGGCTCAGCAGCCTGCTGGAACGTTTCTTCACCAGCAAGGGCTACCGCGCCCGTGCGGTGCCGAACACCGAACAAATGGACCGCCTGCTGCAACGCGAGGTGTTCAACCTGGTGGTGCTCGACCTCATGCTGCCTGGCGAGGATGGCTTGTCCGCCTGCCGGCGCCTGCGCCAGCAGAACAACCAGATCCCCATCATCATGCTCACCGCCAAGGGTGACGAACTCAGCCGCATCAAGGGGCTGGAGCTGGGGGCCGACGATTACCTGGGCAAGCCGTTCAACCCCGACGAGCTGATGGCGCGGGTCAAGGCCGTGCTGCGCCGCCAGGCGCCTACCGTGCCGGGTGCGCCGGGCAGCGAAGACGAGTCGGTCACCTTCGGTGACTACGAGCTGTCGCTGGCCACCCGCGAGCTCAAGCGCGGCAACGAAGTGCACATGCTCACCACCGGCGAATTCGCCGTGCTCAAGGCGCTGGTGATGCACGCCCGCGAGCCGCTGACCCGCGACAAGCTGATGAACCTGGCCCGTGGCCGCGAGTGGGATGCGCTTGAGCGTTCCATCGACGTGCAGATCTCGCGCCTGCGCCGCATGATCGAGCCCGACCCGTCCAAGCCCCGTTACATCCAGACGGTCTGGGGCGTGGGCTATGTATTCGTACCGGATGGCAATGCCGGCAAATGATGTCACCCACTGAATGAAAACCCCTCTGTGGTTTCCGCAAAGCTTCTTCGCCCGCACGCTGTGGCTGGTCCTGATCGTCGTCCTGTTTTCCAAGGCACTCACCCTGGTCTACCTGTTGATGAACGAGGATGTGCTGGTCGACCGGCAGTACAGCCACGGCGTGGCATTGACCCTGCGCGCCTACTGGGCGGCGGATGAAGAAAACCGCGACCAGATCGCCGAAGCGGCAGGCCTTATCCGGGTGACCGGCTCGGGCGTGCCCGAGGGCGAGCAGCACTGGCCGTACAGCGAAATCTACCAGCGGCAGATGCAGGCCGAGCTGGGCGAAGACACCGAGGTGCGTTTGCGCATTCATGCGCCACCGGCGCTGTGGGTCAACGCCCCCAGCCTGGGCCCTGGCTGGTTGAAAGTGCCGCTGTACCCACACCCGCTGCGCGGCCAGAAAATCTGGAACGTATTGGGCTGGTTCCTGGCCATCGGCCTGTTGTCCACGGCGTCGGCCTGGATTTTCGTGCGCCAGCTCAACCAGCCGCTCAAGCGCCTGGTGTTCGCCGCCCGCCAGCTGGGGCAGGGGCGCAGTGTGCGTTTGCCCATCAGCGACACCCCCAGCGAAATGGCCGAGGTGTACAAGGCGTTCAACCAGATGGCAGAGGACGTGGAGCAGGCCGGGCGCGAGCGTGAGTTGATGCTGGCCGGGGTTTCCCACGACCTGCGCACGCCGCTGACACGCTTGCGTTTGTCGCTGTCATTGCTCGACAGCGACAACGACCTGAGTGACGACATGGTCCGCGACATCGAAGACATGGACGCCATTCTCGATCAGTTCCTGGCGTTCATCCGCGACGGGCGGGATGAGCCTCTGGAAGAAATCGACCTGGGCGCGCTGGTGCGTGAGGTGGTGGCGCCGTACAACCAGCCGCAGGAGCGGGTGCGTCTGTGCCTGGAGCCCATTCCGCCGTTCCCGGTACGCCGGGTGTCGCTCAAGCGCATGCTGGGCAACTTGATCGGCAACGCCCTGCACCATGCGGGCAAAGGCGTGGAGGTGGCGGCCTATGTATCGGGTGACGAAAGTGCGCCGTATGTGGTGCTGAGCGTGCTGGACCGGGGTACCGGCATCGATGAGTCGGAGCTGGAAACCATCTTCAACCCGTTCATTCGTGGTGACCGGGCGCGCGGTGGCAAAGGCACCGGGCTGGGGCTGGCGATCGTCAAGCGGATCGCGGCGCAGCATGGTGGGAATGTGGAGCTGCGCAATCGGTCCGGTGGTGGGATCGAGGCGCGGGTAAGGCTGCCGCTGGGGTTGCTGTTACCGCGTAATGCTGTGTGAGGCCTTCCGGCCTCTTCGCGGCTAAAGCCGCTCCCACAGGTACTGCACAAAGCTGCAGGCTGCGGTAATCCTGTGGGAGCGGCTTCAGCCGCGAAGAGGCAGGTAC
>NZ_BCAV01000050.1:0-66322 GCF_001320125.1 Pseudomonas sp. NBRC 111119 | reverse complement strand
TCCCAAGGGTAAAACTGGCCGGGCAGACATCGCACTGAATTTGATTCACAAGCTCTATGGCATCGAGCGCGACCTTAAGGACAGCAGCGATGAAGATCGTAAGGCTGCCCGCATGGAGCGCAGCCTGCCATTGCTGGCTCAACTGAAAAGCTGGTTAGAGAAAACGCAACCTCAGGTCACGACGCAGAATGCCTTGGGCAAGGCCATCGGCTACTTGGCCAGCAACTGGAGCAAGTTGGAACGCTACGTCGAGCACGGCTGCTTACCGATCGACAACAACGCAGCCGAGCGTGCGATCCGCCGGTTTGTCATCGGGAGAAAGAACTGGTTGTTCAGTGACACGCCCAAAGGTGCTACTGCCAGCGCACAACTTTACAGCCTGGTAGAGACGGCAAAAGCCAACGGCCAAGAGCCCTATGTGTGGCTGCGCCACGCACTGGAACGCCTGCCGCAGGCGTGCTCAGTGGAAGACTACGAAGCGCTGCTACCGTGGAATTGCACACCTCAAACACACAGCTAGGTGCTCTGCCCATTATTGGTTAGGTGGGGTTCATGGAGCGCTTACAAAAAGCCGGCGAGAAGTAGTCGATCATCTATAGTTTGGTTAGCCTCACACGATCAGGGCGACGAAATTTACCACATAGCTCTTCGACATTCTGCGCTTTAGCGTCTAAGGTTGAGTTAGGGGAGCTATTCCACTGCACATCTAGGATGTGACAGACTCGAAAAGCATAGAAAATATTGAGCAAAAGCAGTCCAGAATCGAACCTTTCAAAGAGTAAAGCTCGAGGAATTAGAATGAAATCACCCCACAAAAAGAGGGCAACCCTCTATCTGATAATCACAACAGCCCTCCCTGCAGCCTGCAGTAATTTTCCAAATTATCAAACCCCCTATAACGAGCAAAACCCACTATATTCAGGCCCAACGTTACCTAAAACCTCTCCCGATAAGGCCTCAACAAACTCGCCCTCAACACCAAAATTTAGCTCTCAAGGCTATAGATTTGCATCGGCATATGCAGCCGCAAAAGACAATCCAACTCAGGCGAAGTTACGAGCATTCATGGAAGCGGGGATGACTTATGAAGATCTGCTTTGTAGCCACTACTTCTCAAAAATCGACTTTACTCGAGCACACCGGGAATATGCACAGAAACAATCAACGCTGGCGGGAAGCTTGACAACCGCTCTGCTCGGTCTTGCCGATGCGGGCTCAGCAGTAACCGGCGCAGCAGGCGCTGCATTTGGCTTTACATCTTCTTCATTCGACGCCTACAACACCGCATTCCTAGCATCTACCGACATCGGACTTTTGCAAGATTTAGTCATATCCGCACAAGTTCAAGACAAACGCGAAATATTAAAGAGAGTCACCGCCACGAGTGGAATTTGGCCTGATAGAATAGACTCACTTGACCTTGCAATTTCGGACTTAAATACTTACATTAGCCGATGCACACCCACAGGGATTCGCAACCTCTTAAAAGCCTCCATAAGAGACAAAACAGAAAAACAAATAGGGAAAAGCCCAGAGGACAGCGAGCGATTAGGGCTTACTCCGAACAAAAAATAGCAACCCTTAAATTGCCAATCAGTAAAACCCCACAGGGAGCCCCTCACACCCCATACAACAAAGATAAATCTACACAAGCTTAAACACCCCTCACCGGCCATTACTTAAATCCGTCTTTTCACTTACCTCCAGTTAAATAAAGAGGGCTAAAATCAACCTGCCTCCCATGCACACTACCTTTTCCAAAAACAATGGTAGCCCTGCGTTGAAATGCATCAGGCTGGTAACGACCGTCAATATTTGCCGCTGTTTTACTAATCAAATATGTATAGTGAACAGCCTCTTCCCTTGTGGAGTCCTCTACAATTTTCTCAGCCAAGTCATTCCAGAGACCCACATTATATTCATAATCATTCTTCACACCGTCTGTATCCCCGGACAAGCATTGCCCGTGGTACCACATTATAATCCCCTTGACTTGTTTACTCCGTTCACCAGGTGCATTACTTGCGATACTATCCTTAACTCTTTTTATACTTGCATCCTTTGGAAACTTACCACCCTGCTGAGTTTTTATATCAATAGCCCAAGCAACCTGCCAAGCCTTTGGCTTGGGAGCCTTATATACCCTACTGAGATCGTCAAGCACCGAAGTTAAGCTCCTTCCGAACACATCTACTTGAATCTGGCGCATTACTAGATCGTCAAACAACGCATTAACCTCTCTCCGAAAATCAGGCTTCAACCTCTTACTTACACTATCCGTGTTAATTCGCAAAAACTCAGAACACTTGTCCTTCACTGGAATAGAGCGACACGAAACATCAAAAAACTGACCCCCATAGTTCGGCATCAATCGCTTCCTATTCACAATAAACTCTTCTTCAGTTTTGAATTTTTCCTTGTACCTCTTGATAAGCGGCTGAATTGACCCAGACTTAAAATTCCACTGCATAATTCCCGCTGAAAGAAGTTGCCCATCAAAGTCACCAGTGGCTCCAGCCCAACAACCATTTGTTTCATAATTAGCAACAACCATAAGCACCCGGTAAAAATCATTAGCTTTTAGGTTCGCGCTTGAAATTCTATTTAGAACATCCGGAGATATTGCAATATCTGAGTTATCCGGCAAAACCTTAAAGCAGTCATCCGCCTTAGCTTGATGGGCAGATATCGCCCCCAGCAGAAAAACAACGCTAATTAAGATTGCTTTTCGTTGCGTACGCATGGCTGCCTCCTTTGAGGCTGAGTCTTGTATGTCCAATAGGCTAAACTTTCAAAACAGGCTGAATACCAGAGGATTTAAACAGGACTCACCTGTGATGCTTCCATAGCATAGCTATGGTGATAGCGATCCGCCATTCGAAACGTGTAGTTTGAGCCTGCTGTCCGGAGAGAGCCGCGTGGCCAAGCGGGTGGAGCTGCAGGTGCGGTACAGGGACACACCAACAGGTGATTTGCTCAGCCGGCTGTTCAGTCCCGAGAGCGGATGAGTTGATCTGCTTTCTGTACTCCCTGGAGCGCTTGCCCATAAGCCTACTCTGGATATGGACGATGCTGCGCTCGCCCCCAACGCAGAGCTTGCTCTCTACAAGCCTGCTTACCAGCTTCGGAGCAAGATATAGACGATGACCCACAAATACGATCAGTATGCAGCCACAGAGGCATATGAGCGCAAACAGGGCCGCGTTCGACCTGAGCTCTTGAAATGGTTGATTGCACCCGAGGTAAGAGCTAGGCCCACTGGACAGGTAGGCGAAGAGCAAGCCAGCATCAGCGGCTCGCACGATGTGACCCAATCAGAGCCATGTGCGACCTAATCTCACAGCGCAGTGCTACATTGACACCATATGAAAAATTCTACTTCAATCCGATTTCTTCAAGCATGGAAGTAGTTATTAAGAAGGAGAAAGCAAATGAGAAAAAAGATAACCGCTGCAGTGTCAAAGCTAACAGGGATTTCCACCCCATTCTTCGGTATTTCTTGGCAGCCCTCTAACCCAGAGGCCGACACCATCATAAAACTACTTATGCACTTTGATAGTAAAAGATCGCTTGCTCTCGATGAGCTAGGGGATTCTTGCCATAGCAAGCCCGTTCGACCAGAATGGCTTTCCATGTCTGTAATTCAAATTAGAGATCAAACGGTATCATCTATGCAAACGATGTCCTTGTCTCGACCCGCCGAAGAAATCATGAGCACAATTATTCGTGTATGCAACGATTTTCTTTACTGGCTTGAGTCAAACGAAAATAGCGAAGAGCACACGATGGCTCTTAGTATTTGGCATAGAGATATGGCCATATGCATTTTTTCCCTATGCCGAAGCGTGCAATTCTTCCCAGGCCAACAATTGTATCGCCTACTTAAACGACGACTCCCAAGCAATGCAAAACTATCTGACTTGGAAAGGTTTAAATTATAAAAGACTGCCAAAACGCCTTACAAATTAGTAAGCAAATGAACGTTGCCCCCTGATGGTATTAGACGATTGTAACAATAGATCATCAACTGGACTGACGGCCCGTGACGTTTGCCAGGTGCTGCGCGACGTGGTGCTCGGGCGCCGGAGCATGGCCAAGATCGGCGAGCAGACCTGGGACGAGCTCTACGCCTGTCACTTTGTCATGGATGTTGAGGGCTGGCGAATCACGCTCTACAACGACTGCGATGAACTGGATTACTGCGAGCAAGCTGTGAGCCCAGTAGGGCAGCGTTGGGATTTTAGCTCAGGAGATCGGACGGATCCCATTGCTCTGTTATCTACATGGGAGCATCGCAGCCTGGAGCTCCGCTTGAAGGCACTGTGATTTGGGCGTGCCCCGCTGGGGACGGCTGTCGTACACCAAGCCACTCCGTGTCTTGGCCCGGCGGGCGTCCACCCTCACGCCTGCGACCATCCAGGCCTGCGCGCTCTGCTTGCGGCAGAAATGATCACCATTCTGATGGTGACCGCTTAGTCAGCCAGGCGGCACTAGCCACCAACCTAAGCAAGGGCATTACAGATGAGCTCAGACGGAAAACAAGCAGAAAATCGTAACCGATCCATGAACCCCACCTACCGCAAGGTGGAAGCCAAGGTTACCGTGGCATCTCTGGCGAACAGTTCCATGGCAGCAGCGCTTCGTAGTCTGCTACTGACGACGCATGCGGCAGTCGCTCAAGTACTTGGCGCAGCCACGTATAGGGCTCTTGGCCATTGATCTTGGCGGTTTCGACCAAGCTGTAGATCTGCGCGCTGGCCGTGGCTACCTTGGGCGTGTCACTGAACAGCCAAGCCTTGCGCCCGATCACAAACGGCTTTATGGCCCGCTCTGCCAGGTTGTTGTCGATCGGCAGGTGGCCCGCCTCGACCTAGCGTTCCAGGCGGTTCCAGTTGTTTGCCAGGTAGTACACCGCCTTGTCCAGCACGCTTTGCGGTGTCACTTGCGAGTGCATCTTGTCGAGCCAACTTTTCAACTGCTCAAGGATCGGCAGGCTTCGTTCCTGATGACCGATAAATCGATGTTCATCGCTGGCATCCTTGAGGTCGCGTTCGATGCCATACAGCTTGTTGATCATCGTCAGCGCAACATCGGCGCGACCGGTCTTGCCCTTGGGCTGCACCTTCTGCCCTTCGACGAATTTACGCCGGGCATGCGCCATGCACGCCAGTCGTTCAACACCCGGCTGTAGCGCCAACGCGTTGTAGCCGGCGTAATCATCGGTCATCACGTAGCCGCGATAGCCCTCCAGTAGGCGCAGCGGCACCTCCTGCGCGCGGCTGGTGGTGTAATCGAACAGCACGACTTGTCGATCAGGCGGGCCACTGGCATGCACCCACATCCAGGACTGACTGGTCGGGTCACGATCCGGCTCTTTGAGCACCTGCACTCTGGTTTCGTCGCAATGGATCACCGGGCTTTCCAGCAAGCGGTCACGCATCAGGTTCAACAATGGCTGAACGTGTTCGCTGCACTGGATGACCCAGCGCGCCAGGGTTTGCCGGGGGATCTCGATACCATGTCGGCTCAGCACCGTCTCGAAGCGGTGCAGCGGTAGGCCATCGACGTACTTGGTGGTCAGCAACATGGCCAGCACGCTGGGACTGGCCATGCTCTTTTCGATCAATTGCGCCGGCTTGCCAGCGGTGACCGGCGCAGTTTCGCAACCACGGCAGCCATAGACTTTGCGTACGTGTTTGAGCACACGGATCGGCATCGGCACGATGTCGAGCTGTTCGCTGGTTTGCTCGCCAATCACGTATTTGCGGCAACCACCTTGAAAAACGCCGGTATTGTCAGCGCTGACAAATCAAACCATTCCCAAGGGTGGTTTTTCTAAGCCCCAAAAACGCAAAAAGCCCTGAATAATCAAGGCTTTGAATATGGCGGAAGCGTAGAGATTCGAACTCTAGGATAGTTGCCCATCGACGGTTTTCAAGACCGTTGCCTTAAACCACTCGGCCACGCTTCCAGCTTGTTTTGCGGGCGCCATCATACCGTAATGAAACAAGCTGTCAAACTCTCTGTGTCGCGGGTTGCAGGAGCTCTGGTAGACTCCTACCATCTGAACGTTCCAAACCACAGGTCCACCTAGGAGTCTCGCCATGCGCGAACAGGATTACGCCGTCCACCACGGCCAGCAGGTCGAGCAGCAGGAGATCAGCAAGGTCCTGCGCAACACTTACAGCCTGCTGGCGCTCACCCTCGCTTTCAGCGGCCTCATGGCCTTCATCTCCCAGCAAATGCACTTCGGCTATCCGAACGTGTTCGTCGTGCTCATCGGCTTCTACGGGCTGTTCTTCCTCACTGCCAAACTGCGTGATTCGGTCTGGGGCCTGGTGTCCACCTTCGCCCTTACCGGCTTCATGGGCTTCATCCTCGGCCCCATCCTCAACCGTTACCTGGGCATGAGCGGTGGCGCTGAAGTCGTCAGCTCGGCATTTGCCATGACTGCACTGGTGTTCGGCGGCCTGTCGGCTTACGTGCTGATTACCCGCAAGGACATGAGCTTCCTCAGCGGCTTCATCACCGCAGGCTTCTTCGTGCTGCTGGGTGCCGTGGTGGCGAGCTTCTTCTTCCAGATCAGCGGCCTGCAACTGGCGATCAGCGCGGGCTTCGTGCTGTTCTCGTCGGTCTGCATCCTGTTCCAGACCAGCGCGATCATTCACGGTGGTGAACGCAACTACATCATGGCGACCATCAGCTTGTACGTTTCCATCTACAACCTGTTTGTCAGCCTGCTGCAGCTGTTCGGCATCATGGGTCGCAGCGACTGATCCATTGCCATGCTTGAAAGCCCGCTTCGGCGGGCTTTTTTGTGCCTGTCGCACGTGTCCGGCCTGAACCAGTTCCAATCATTATTCTGACTATAAAGTCAGCTAAATGAACAAAACGTCGCCGATTGCGTGTGTAGCTGGCTTGGCGCTACCACTGATGCGATCCAGCCCGTAGAATGCGCTCCTTTTTCTTCCGGGGCAGCTTGCGCAATGAGCTCGAATGAACACAGCCCAGGCGCCGTGGCGCCTGACAATGAACTGGTATTGGGCCTTGAGGACAAGCCACGGCTGGCCATCAGCCTGTTGGCGGCGCTGCAACACTTGTTGGCGATCATTGTGCCTATCGTTACCCCGGGTTTGCTGATCTGCCAGGCACTGGGGGTATCGGCGCGGGACACCAATCTGATCGTGTCCATGTCCTTGGTCATTTCAGGTATCGCCACCTTCGTGCAGTGCAAACGCTTTGGTCCGTTTGGGGCTGGGTTGCTGATCGTGCAAGGTACCAGCTTCAACTTCGTCGGCCCGCTGATTGCCGGGGGTGCGCTGATGGTTAAGCAAGGCACACCGGTTGAAGGGGTCATGGCCGCGATCTTTGGCGTGGTGATTGCCGGCTCGTTTGTAGAGATGGGTGTTTCGCGCATTCTGCCGTTCGTTAAACGGCTGATCACGCCCCTGGTCACCGGCATCGTCGTACTGATGATTGGCCTCACTTTGATCAAGGTCGGCCTGATCAGCATGGGCGGCGGCTTTGGCGCCATGGCCAATGGCACCTTCGCCAATGGCGAAAACCTGCTGTTGTCGGGTGTGGTGCTGGCGATCATCGTGGTGCTCAACCGCATCCCGGTGGTGTGGCTGCGCAGTTGCGCCATCGTCATCGCCTTGGCAGCGGGCTATGCACTGGCCGGCTACCTGGGCCGGCTGGACTTTACCGGCATGCATGAAGCGGCGCTGTTCCAGGTACCGACGCCCCTGCACTTCGGCCTGGGCTTCTCCTGGGCGTTGTTCATCCCGATGCTGGTGATCTACCTGGTCACCTCGCTGGAGGCCATTGGTGACGTGACGGCTACCAGCAAGGTGTCCCGGCAACCGGTAGAAGGGCCTGTGTGGATGCGGCGCATCAAGGGTGGTGTGCTGGTGAACGGTGCCAACTCATTGCTGGCCGGCGTGTTCAACACCTTCCCCAGCTCGATTTTTGCGCAGAACAACGGCGTGATACAGCTGACCGGCATCGCCAGCCGGCATATCGGCGTGTGGATTGCCGTGATGCTGATACTGCTGGGGCTGTTCCCGAGCGTGGCCGGGGTGATTCAGGCAGTGCCGGAGCCGGTGCTGGGCGGCGCCGCCATGGTCATGTTCGGCGCGGTTGCGGCCTCTGGCATCAATATTCTGGCCAGCACCCGGCTGGACCGGCGCGCGCTGCTGATCATCGCCGTTTCCCTGGCTCTGGGCCTGGGTGTGGCGCAGGTGCCGGAGTTCCTGGCGCACATGCCGGCGGCCATTCGCAATGTGCTGGAATCTGGCGTGGCCACCGGCGGCATCTGTGCACTGGTGCTGAACTGGTTCCTGCCAGAAGGCAAGGAACAGGCCTGACCCGCCAAGCACCGGCAAAAGCCTGCGGCAAGCGAGCGCAGGCTTTTTTGCTTTATCATGGCGGCATCCCTTTGCATGAGTTAGCCATGAAATTCGCTATCGCGGTGTTCTCCCCGGCCCATGCGCCCTCCTCCCGGCGCGCCCTGCGTTACGCCGAGGCGGTGCTGGCTGGCGGGCATGAGATTGCCCGGCTGTTCTTCTATCAGGACGGGGTGCACAGTGCCTCGGCCAACCTCGTGGTGCCGCAGGACGAACTGGATGTGGCCGGGCAATGGCGGGCGTTTATCCAGGCCAACCAGCTCGACGCGGTGGTGTGCATTGCTGCTGCGCTGCGCCGTGGCGTGCTGGATGAAGCCGAAGCCAACCGTTACCAGCGCCCCGCCGTGAACCTGCCGGCGCCCTGGGAACTCTCCGGCCTTGGCCAGTTGCACGAAGCGGCCCAGCTGGCTGATCGGCTCGTGTGTTTTGGAGGCGATTGATATGGCCAAATCGTTGTTGATCATCAGCCGCCAGGCCCCGTGGAATGGCCCATCGGCCCGCGAAGCACTGGATATCGCACTGGCGGGCGGTGCCTTCGACCTGCCCCTGGGCATGGTGTTTCTGGACGATGGCGTGTTCCAGCTTGCCAACGGCCAGCAGCCTGCCGCATTGCAGCAAAAAAACCTGGGGGCCAACCTGCAGGCGTTGCCGATGTTCGGCGTTGACGCACTGTTTGCCTGCGGGCACAGCCTCGCCAGCCGGGGCCTGGCAGCAGGCGACCTGGCACTGCCGGTGCAGGTGCTGGATGACGCCGCACTCACAGGGCTTATCGCGCAATACGACCAGGTGGTGACCCTCTGATGGCGACCTTGCATGTAATTGCCCACTCCCCCTTCGGCGATGAGCGGCTGCGCAGCTGCCTACGCCTGCTCGGGGCTGACGACGCAGTGTTGCTGTGCGGTGACGCCGTTTACGCACTGCGGCCCGGCGCTGCACCTCATCAGCAGCTGCAACAGGCCAACCTGGCGGATCGCCTGTTTGCCCTGGACGAGGACCTGCAGGCCCGCGCAATAGAGAACCCACTGGCAACGGCGGTCGATTACCCAGGTTTCGTCGCGCTTTCACTGCACTACGACAAGGTCAACAGCTGGTTATGAACACGCTCGATAGCGGCGGCCAGGCCATCGCGCTGGACAAAGACGGCTTTCTGGTGGACTTGCACGCCTGGTCCCACGAAGTTGCCCAGGGGCTCGCCGCCCGTGAAGGCATCGCCCTCACTGCCGACCACTGGGAAATCCTCGAACTGCTGCGCCAGTTCTACCAGGAGTACCAGCTCTCACCGGCCACGCGCCCGCTGATCAAGTACGCAGCGCTGAAGCTGGGCGCCGAGAAAGGCAACAGCCCACACCTGAACCGACTGTTCAATGGCACCCCCGCCAAACTTGCCGCCAAGCTGGCGGGCCTGCCCAAGCCGACCAATTGCATATGACCCAGCCCACCCCGCCCCGTCCACTCACCCTGCAGACGCCAGCTGAGCACCCATTTGCCGAATTCGTGCGCATTCTGGGCAAAGGCAAGCGCGGCGCCCGCGGCCTCACCCGGGAAGAAGCCTTCGCCGCCATGACCCTGCTGCTGGAAGGCAAGGTCGAGGACGCCCAACTGGGTGCCTTCCTGATGCTGCTGCGGCACAAGGAGGAAAGCGCAGAGGAGCTCGCCGGCTTCACCGAAGCCCTGCGCGCGCACCTGCAAGCCCCCGCCATTGCCGTAGACCTGGACTGGCCCACCTACGCGGGCAAGAAGCGCCACCTGCCTTGGTACCTGCTGGCCGCCAAGTGCCTGGCGGCCAATGGCGTGCGCATCCTGATGCATGGCGGCGGTGCACACACCGCAGGGCGGCTGTACACCGAGCAGTTGCTCGACTTGCTGCAGATTCCGCTGTGCCGCAGCTGGGGTGAGGTCGAGCGCACGCTGGGCCAAGACAAGCTGGCGTTCTTCCCCCTGCAGGACTGGGCGCCGCAGTTACAGCGCATGATCGACCTGCGCAACACCTTGGGCCTGCGCTCCCCCATTCACTCCCTGGCCCGGGTACTCAACCCGCTGGGGGCGAAGTGCGGCTTGCAGAGCATCTTCCACCCTGGCTACCAGGCCGTGCACCGCGAAGCCAGCCGGTTGCTGGGCGACCATGCCGTGGTGATCAAGGGCGATGGCGGCGAGATCGAGGTAAACCCGGATGTCATCAGCCACCTGTACGGGGCCACCGATGGCCAGGCGTGGGACGAAGAGTGGCCAGCACTAAGCGAACGCCGGCACGTGAAACCGGCGAGCCTGCAGCCCGAGTATCTGCTGGCCTTCTGGCGCGGCAACGTCGAGGACAGTTACGGTGAGAAGGCTGTCATCGCCACCATGGCCCTGGCCCTGCGGGGGCTTGGCCAGAACCGCGACACTGCCTTCGCCACCGCTCGCCAGTACTGGGACGCCCGCAACAGATCGATTTGATCGATCATATCGCCTGACTCTTTGGGTTATTCGTTCGAACCACATGCCCTAGACTGGGCTCCAACGACAAATCGCTTTTGTTAAGGAGCTCATCATGGGCCTGTTGATCGATGGCCGCTGGCATGACCAGTGGTATGAAAACGGCAAGGACGGCACGTTCAAGCGCGAGAACGCCCAGCGCCGCAATCAGCTGCCCGCCGCCGAGGCCGGTCGTTACCACCTGTATGTATCGCTGGCGTGCCCCTGGGCCCACCGAACCTTGATAGTACGCGCCCTCAAAGGCCTGGAGCCGCTGATAGATGTCTCGGTGGTGAGCTGGCTGATGCAGGACCAGGGCTGGACGTTCGATCAGCAGCAGGGCTCTACTGGCGACCATCTCGACGGCCTGCAGTATCTGCACCAGCGCTATACCGAGGACGATCCTAAGTACACGGGCCGGGTGACCGTACCGGTGCTGTGGGACAAGCAGGAAAAGCGCATCGTCAACAACGAGTCGGCGGAGATCATCCGCATCTTCAACACGGCGTTTAACGGGCTGACTGGCAATACGCTGGACCTGTACCCCGAGCACCTGCACGCAGCCATCGATGGGCTGAACGAGCGTATCTACCCGGCTGTAAACAATGGTGTGTACCGGGCTGGCTTCGCCACAACCCAAGCTGCCTACGAAGAGGCGTTTGATGACGTGTTCAGCGAGCTGGACCGTCTGGAAGCGCTACTCGACCGCAACCGCTACCTGACCGAAGCCGATGTTCGCCTGTTCACCACGCTTGTGCGCTTCGATGCGGTGTACCACGGGCACTTCAAGTGCAACCTGCGGCGCCTGTGTGATTACCCCAATCTGACCAACTGGCTGCGCGAGCTTTACCAGTGGCCGGGTGTGGCAGGCACAGTGAACATGGAACATATCCAGAAGCACTATTACCTGAGCCACACCAACATCAACCCGAACGGCATCGTGCCAAAAGGCCCGTTGCAGGATTTCAGCCAGCCTCACGAACGGGCGCGGCTGCCTGGTAAAGGGATCTATACCCGGTAGCCGACACCCCGTGTGGGAGTGGGTTTACCCGCGAAGCAGATACCGAGGTGGATGGCACCGGCTTTGCCGGTGTTCGCGGCTGAAGCCGCTCCCACAGGTACATGAGCTGAAAACAGGTTATGTAGCGGCCCCTTCGAACCAGGCCAGCTTGTCCCGCAGCTGCACCACCTCACCGACGATCACCAGGGTGGGCGCGTGCACCTCGTGCCGGGCCACTAGGTCAGGCAGGTCTGCCAGTGTGCCGGTGAACACCCGCTGGTTGCGGGTGGTGCCCTGCTGAACCAACGCCGCAGGCGTACTGGCCGCACGGCCATGACGGATCAGTTCGGCGCAAATTGTCGGCAAGCCTACCAGGCCCATGTAGAACACCAGGGTCTGGCCTGGCGCTACCAGGTCGGTCCACGGCAGGTTGCTGGTGCCGTCCTTCAGGTGACCGGTGACGAACCGCACTGATTGCGCATAGTCGCGATGGGTGAGCGGAATGCCGCCGTAGGCGGAGCAGCCGCTGGCAGCCGTGATGCCTGGCACCACTTGGAACGGGATGCCGTGCTCGGCCAGCTCTTCGATTTCCTCACCGCCACGGCCAAAGATGAACGGGTCGCCCCCCTTCAACCGCAACACGCGCTTGCCTTGCTGGGCCAGGTCCACCAACAGGCGGTTGATCTGATCCTGGGGCACGGCATGATCGGCGCGGCGCTTGCCCACGTAAATGCGCTCGGCGTCGCGGCGGCACATGTCGATGATCGCCGGCGCCACCAGCCGGTCATACAGCACCACGTCCGCCTGCTGCATCAGGCGCAAGGCACGGAAGGTGAGCAGATCCGGGTCGCCCGGCCCTGCCCCCACCAGGTACACCTCGCCGCCCTGTTGAACCGGAGCACCGTCGACCATGGCCTGCAACAACCGCTCGGCCTCGGCGCCCTGCCCGGCCAACTGGCGCTCGGCAATCGGGCCCTGGAATACGGTTTCCCAGAACCCGCGACGCTGGTTGACGTCCGGGTACAGGGATTTGACCCTGTTCCGGAAGCGCGCTGCCAAACCGGCCAGCTCGCCATAGGCGGCGGGTATCCAGGCCTCCAGCTTGGCGCGGATCAGACGCGCCAGCACCGGCGCATCGCCACCGCTGGACACGGCGATCACCAACGGCGAGCGGTCGACGATGGCGGGGAAAATCACCGTGCACAAGGCCGGCGCGTCCACCACGTTGACCGGCAGGCTCAACGCCTGCGCATCCGCCGACACCTGGGCATTGAGGCCAGGGTCGTCGGTGGCAGCGATCACCAGGCGGCATTCGGCAAGGTCGGCTGCCTGGTAACCACGCACCCGCACTTCACCGCCGCCTTCCCGGGCCATGGCGGCCAGCTGGCCGTCCACGTCCGGTGCGACTACGCGCAGCGCGGCGCCGGCCTCGGCCAGCAGGCGCGCCTTGCGCAAGGCAATTTCGCCACCGCCGACGACCAGCACCAGGGCGCCCTGCAGCTTGTGAAACAGCGGCAGGTAATCCATTTAGCGAATGACCTCGACGCCGCCCATGTACGGCTTCAGCACATCCGGTACGCGGATCGAACCATCGGCCTGCTGGTAGTTTTCCAGCACAGCCACCAAAGTACGGCCAACAGCCAGGCCGGACCCGTTGAGGGTGTGCACCAGCTCAGGCTTGCCGGTTTCCGGGTTGCGCCAGCGCGCCTGCATGCGGCGCGCCTGGAAGTCGCCACAGTTGGAGCACGAGCTGATTTCACGGTACTTGTCCTGGCTGGGCACCCACACTTCCAGGTCGTAGGTTTTCACTGCGCCAAAGCCCATGTCGCCTGTGCACAGGGCCAGTACGCGGTAAGGCAGTTCCAGCAACTGCAGCACACGTTCGGCGTTGGCGGTGAGGCCTTCCAGGGCTTCCATCGACTTGGCCGGCTCTACCACCTGCACCATCTCGACTTTGTCGAACTGGTGCTGACGGATCATGCCGCGGGTGTCGCGGCCAGACGCACCGGCCTCACTGCGGAAACACGGCGTGTGTGCGACCAGCTTGAGCGGCAGTTGCTTGGCATCGAGGATTTCCCCGGCCACCAGGTTGGTCAGCGACACTTCAGCGGTCGGGATCAGGTAGAAATCAGCCTCACCCTCACGGGTGATCTTGAACAGGTCTTCCTCGAACTTCGGCAACTGGCCGGTGCCCTGCAACGCCGGGGCCTGCACCAGGTAAGGGGTGTAGTGCTCTTCGTAGCCATGCTCACCGGTGTGCAGGTTGATCATGAACTGCGCCAGCGCACGGTGCAGGCGGGCGATGGGGCCACGCAGCACGGCAAAGCGGGCGCCGGACAATTTGGCAGCCGCCTCGAAGTCCAGGCCGCCGCTCACTTCACCCAGGGCAACGTGGTCCTTGATCTCGAAATCGAAGGCTGTCGGCGTGCCCCAGCGGCGCACTTCGACGTTGTCGTCTTCACTGGCGCCCACCGGTACGCTGGCGTCCGGCAGGTTGGGGAGGGTCAACAGAATGCCGTCCAGCTCAGCCTGAATACCGTCCAGCTCGGCCTTGCCAGCAGCCAGCTCGTTGGCCATGCGCTCGACGTCGGCCATCAGCGGTGCAATGTCCTCGCCCTTGGCCTTGGCTTGGCCGATGGACTTGGAGCGGGCGTTACGCTCGGCCTGCAGCTGCTCAGTGCGGGTCTGCACCGCCTTGCGGCGTTCTTCCAGTGATTCGATGCGCGCGACATCCAGGCTGAAGCCACGGGAGGCCAGGCGTTCTGCCACTTCCTGAAGTTGGCCGCGTAACAGTTTGGAATCGAGCATATCGTTCTCTCGTTATAGGTAGGTGTTGGTTCAGAATCGGGTAAGGCACAACCCGGCCCAGGTTGCGAGCAGGCCGCCCACCACACTGATACCGGTATAGCCCAATGCCAGGGGTACCTGCCCGCTTTCCAGCAAGCGTACGGTATCCAGCGAAAAGGAAGAAAAGGTGGTCAGGCCGCCCAAAAAACCCACGATTAGGCCGGCACGCAGCTCCACCGGCACCATGGGTTTGTGCAAGAACAGCCCGTACAAAAGACCGATAAGCAGGCAGCCGACCAGGTTCACGGCCAGCGTACCCAGATAGAAATGCCGTGGCCAGTGGGCGACCACCCAATTGCCGGTGGCAAAGCGTAGCAGGGTGCCGGCGATGCCACCGGCAGAGACTGCGGCGATCAATGCAATCATGGCTTTCTCCGTTGGCGAGGGCTGTTGCGGTCCAGGTCAGCCAGGTGCCGCAGCTTTTCGCCGATCTTCAGTTCAAGGCCGCGGGGTACAGGCTGGTAATAGGGACGCGGCTCAAGCGCATCCGGGAAGTAGTCTTCACCTGCTGCGTAGGCATCTGGCTCGTCGTGGGCGTAACGGTACTCGTCGCCATAGCCCAACTGCTTCATCAGCTTGGTCGGGGCGTTGCGCAGGTGCAGCGGCACTTCCAGCGAGCCATGCTCGGCAGCTTCGCGCAGGGCCGTCTTGAAGCCCACATAAACGGCGTTGCTCTTAGGGGCGCAGGCGATGTAGGTGATGGCCTGGGCCACGGCGAGCTCGCCTTCCGGGCTACCCAGGCGCTCCTGCACATCCCAGGCCGCCAGGCACAGGCTGAGCGCACGGGGGTCGGCGTTGCCGATGTCTTCGCTGGCCATGCGCACCACACGGCGGGCGATATACAGCGGGTCGCAGCCACCATCGAGCATGCGCGCGAACCAGTACAGGGCCGCATTCGGATCAGAGCCACGCACCGACTTGTGCAGCGCCGAAATCTGGTCGTAGAACGCTTCGCCACCCTTGTCGAACCGGCGGCGGCTGTCGCCCAGCAGGCTCTGCAGCAGTTCTACATTGATTTCGCTGCCGTCCTCGGCCAGGTCGGCGGCGTTTTCCAGAAAGTTGAGCATGCGCCGGCCATCGCCGTCGGCGGCGGCCATCAGCATCTTGAACGCCTCATCGCCAACGTGCAGGTTGCGCTTGCCCAGGCCACGTTCTTCGGTCAGTGCACGGTTCACCAGCTTGCGCAGGGCCGCTTCGTCCAGGCTCTTGAGCACGTACACCCGTGCCCGTGAAAGCAAGGCGTTGTTGAGTTCGAACGATGGGTTTTCGGTGGTCGCGCCGATGAACAGCAGGGTGCCGTCTTCCACAAACGGCAGAAAGGCGTCCTGCTGCGACTTGTTGAAGCGGTGAACTTCATCGACGAACAGGATGGTGCGCCGGCCGTATTGCCCGGCCTGCTGCTTGGCCACCTCCACCGCCTGGCGGATTTCCTTCACCCCGGCCAGTACCGCCGACACGGTTTCGAAATGCGCATCGCAGAACTGGGCCAACAGCCGCGCCAGGGTGGTCTTGCCCACCCCAGGCGGCCCCCAGAAAATCATCGAATGCAATGCGCCCTGCTCCAGCGCCTCACGCAGCGGCTTGCCGCGGGCCAGCAGGTGCTCCTGGCCCACGTACTCGTCCAGGTTGGACGGGCGCAGCCGCGCCGCGAGGGGCTGGGCGACAGGTTCGCTTCGAAACAGGTCCATGACGGGCTCTGGTTACTCCTTGATCACATCCGCGCCTTTGGGGATGTCGAACTTGAAGCGGCTATCGGCCACTGCCTGGTTGGCCTTGACGCCGTTGAACAGGATGTTGGTGCGCTGGCCGACACTGTCGATCAGCTGCATGTCGTTGATCAGGCCCTTGCGGAACGACACGCGCAGCGAATCGAACAAGGTGTCCTTGGTTTTGGGCTTGAGGGTGAAGTCCATCACGTCGCCCTGCTGCTTCGACGTAATGTCGAAGCTCTGGCTGATCTTCGAGACGTCACCGGACAACAACAGCGCCGGGGTCTGGTTCAGGCGCACGTCGAGCTTCTTGATGGTGGCCTGTTCCAGGTCAGGGTCCCACAGGGTGACGTTGATGCCGTCGGACACCACTACCTGCTCCTGGGGCGCATCGGTGTGCCAGTAGAACAGGCCTGGCCGTTTCACGGTCATCTTGCCAGACGTTTCCTGCAGGCTGGTGCCACCGGCATCCAGGGTCAGCTGGGAGAAATTGGCCTCGATGGTTTGCGACTTCTCCAGCAACTGGGTCAGGCGTTGTACGTCTTGCTCGCCGGCAAAGGCTGCAACAGGGCCCAGGGCAAGGGCAGAAACCAACAGCATGCGAATTGCGCGCATGGGAATCCTCATTGAGCGTTAATAGGCCGGCCGCCATGGCTGGCGACCGGCAGGGTGATCATCAGTCGCGCGGGCCGCCTGGGGCAATCACTTCGCGCGAGCCGTTGCTGTTCATGGGGGTGACCACACCGGCCATCTCCATGGCTTCGATCATGCGGGCAGCGCGGTTGTAGCCGATCTTGAGCTTGCGCTGCACGGCCGAGATGGACGCACGGCGGCTCTCGAGCACGAACTGTACGGCTTCATCGTACAAGGCGTCGCTTTCGGAATCGTCGCCATCACCACCGCCGCCACCACCTTCGAAGCCGCTGCCGGCTTCCTCGACACCGTTGAGGATGTCGTCGTTGTAGTCCGGGGCGCCGCGCTGCTTCCACGCTTCCACCACGCGGTGCACCTCATCGTCGGACACGAACGCGCCGTGTACGCGGATAGGCAGGCTGGTACCGGGCGGCATGTACAGCATGTCACCATGGCCCAGCAACTGCTCGGCACCGCCCTGGTCGATGATGGTACGCGAGTCGATCTTGCTCGATACCTGGAAAGCCATGCGGGTCGGGATGTTGGCCTTGATCAGGCCGGTGATCACGTCCACCGACGGGCGCTGGGTAGCGAGAATCAGGTGGATACCCGCCGCACGTGCCTTTTGCGCGATACGGGCGATCAGCTCTTCGACCTTCTTGCCGACGATCATCATCATGTCGGCAAACTCGTCCACCACCACCACGATGGTGGGCAGGGTTTTCAGTGCTGGCGGCTCGTCCTCCATGCTTTCGCGACGGTACAGCGGGTCGTGAATGATTTCACCCGCTTCCTGGGCGTCCTTCACCTTGCGGTTGAAGCCCGCCAGGTTACGCACGCCCATGGCCGCCATCAGCTTGTAGCGGCGTTCCATTTCGGCCACGCTCCAGCGCAGCGCATTGGCGGCGTCCTTCATGTCGGTGACCACCGGGCACAGCAGGTGCGGGATGCCTTCGTAAATGGACAGCTCAAGCATTTTCGGGTCGATCATGATCAGCCGCGCGTCTTCCGGGCTGGACTTGAACAGGATCGACAGAATCATGGCGTTCACACCCACCGACTTACCGGAGCCGGTGGTACCGGCCACCAGCAGGTGGGGCATCTTGGCGAGGTCGGTGATCACCGGTTTGCCACCGATGTCATGGCCCAGCGCCAGCGTCACCGGGGACTTCTGGTCATCGTACTGCGGCGTGGCCAGCACCTCGGAGAAGCGCACCATCTGCCGGTTTTCGTTGGGGATCTCGATACCGACGGTGGTCTTGCCCGGGATCACTTCCACCACGCGCACGCTGGTCACGGCCAGCGAGCGCGCCAGGTCCTTGGCGAGGTTGGCGATAC
Source organism: Pseudomonas sp. NBRC 111119 (assembly GCF_001320125.1). NCBI lineage: Bacteria > Pseudomonadati > Pseudomonadota > Gammaproteobacteria > Pseudomonadales > Pseudomonadaceae > Pseudomonas > Pseudomonas sp. NBRC 111119. Next base: position 47,936 of record NZ_BCAV01000050.1, on the reverse strand, counting down.
GGCTGACCTTCACACCGGCCGCAGGCTGGATTTCATAGCGGGTGATCACGGGGCCCGGATGGATGGAATCCACCGTCACTTCGACGCCGAACTCCTTGAGTTTGATCTCCAGCAACTGACCTACGCCCGCCAACGATTCAGGCGAATACTCGATCTTTTTCTGTTCGGCCGGGTCCAGGATGGAAATGGACGGCAAGGTGCCCTCCACGGCGCTGTCGATGAACAGTGGCGCCTGCTTCTCTTTCATCACCCGCTTGCTGGGCTCGGGCGCCTTGGCGGCGGAAGGCGGCACGATCGTTGGCATGGCTGCCTGCGGGCGCGGTACCACGGGCTCGCGCTCCACCACCGGTTCGCGGGCCAATACAGGTTCACGCCCCAGGGTAGGCTCACGCGGCTCTACTGCCTGGGCAGGGGCTTCTTCGCGCTTGAACAGGCGCTCGCGCAGCGGTGTCTTGGCCGGTTCGCGTTTTTCAGGCGTAACGGGCGCGGCCTTGGCCGCAGGCACCACTGGTTCATCGTCGCGCAGCTGCGCCTCCAGGCGCTTGCGCTCATTGCGCGCCTCCCACCAGCGCGACGCGGCGCCTTGCACCAGTTCCAGCAGGTCGAGGGTGATCTTGCCGGTAAGGTCCATCACCTTGAACCACGACAGGTCTGTGAATACGGTCAGGCCGAACAGGAACAGGGCGATGAACATCAGGGTGCTGCCCTGCACGTTCAAGAAGTTGCGGGCCAGCTCGCCGAGGCTTTCGCCCAACGCCCCGCCAGCCGAGAACGGCATGCTGGCCGGGGGGTGGAAATGAATGTGCGCCAGGGCCGCGCCCGACAGCACCAGGAACACCAGGCCGATCAGCCGCCAGGAGAACAGCCAGCCGCTCCAGTCCCAGGGCTGGTGACGCTGACGGAAGATCTGCCAGGTCTTGAGCGCCAGCAGCAGCGGGAAGATGTAGGCGAAATAGCCGAGCACCATGAACAGGATGTCGGCGAAGTACGCCCCGGCACGCCCGGCGGCATTCTGCACCTGGTCGACCGTGGCCGTGTGGCTGAAGGCCGGGTCCGAGGTGTCGTAGGTGAGCAGCGCCATCCACAGGTACAGGCACAGGGCGCCGACAGCGATCAACGCGCCTTCCTTCAGGCGATAGTGCAGCTGCTGCCGCCACAGGGGCACAGGCAAGGGAGCTGGGGTTGCGGTGGATTTCTTCAAAACGCGTCTATTCCTGCGCGTGGTGCGCGTCCAGTAGTGACCGGCCAGGCCTGGGCCAACGGATCACTACTTTTAACATTACTGCCCGCCAGCCGCCATGGCGCTTAGCCATAAGGGGTCTGACCGGGGGCGACTTTCCAATAGCTGCAATTTGAGCACGCATTGCCTTCTGTGACAAAGGCTTATGCTGTGTTTTTGCACAGGTGTGACAGCAAATGTGGCAGATGGTGCCGACGCTTTCATGAATGCGTGGGAATTTGCCTATTCGGTCGTGAGGCGCCGCCGCACATCAGCACCCTCGGCATTGACCCTGGCAAGTACCCGCGCCATGCTGCCCCTCTCCCCTCCCCCACCGTTAGGCAGACCATGCTGACCTGGCTCACCCGCGACGCCCTCACCTTCCCGCCACTGGAAAAGGCCCTGCAAGAACCCAACGGCCTGCTGGCCGCCGGCGGCGACCTGAGCCCCGAGCGCCTGGTGCAGGCGTATCGGCATGGCTGCTTTCCGTGGTACCAGGACGGCCAGCCGATCATGTGGTGGTCGCCCGACCCACGCACGGTGCTGCTGCCCGGCCAGCTACATGTCTCGCGCTCGCTGGCCAAGCTGATGCGCCAGGGCCGCTACCAGGTCAGCTTCGACACGGACTTTGCCGGGGTGATCGCGGCCTGCGCCGCGCCGCGCAGCTACGCCGACGGCACCTGGATCACTGACAGCATGTGCGCTGCCTATTGCGAACTGCATCGCCGCGGCATCGCTCACTCCGTGGAGGTACGCCAGGATGGCGAGCTGGTGGGTGGCCTGTATGGCCTGGCCATGGGCCAGCTGTTTTTCGGGGAGTCGATGTTCAGCCACGCCGACAACGCCTCCAAGGTAGGCTTTGTAACCCTGGTGAACCACTTGCGCGAGGCCGGCTTCGTGCTGGTCGACTGCCAGATGCCCACCAACCACCTGCACAGCCTGGGCGCGCACGCCATCAGCCGCGCCGAGTTCGCCCGCTACCTCGACCGCCACCTGGACCAACCCAACAGTGCCAGCTGGGTCGCCTAGGCGAGTTTCTACAGCTGGCTTACACTTAAGGCAACGTCTTACCGAGGGGGTTGATCATGACAGAGCTGGCGCGGTTGAAGTTTTATGCCACTCAACCCCACTCCTGCAGCTACCTGCCAGACGAGCAGGCCACCACCCTGTTTCTGGACCCCAGCCAGCCAATGGACGCGCACGTGTACGCCGATCTGTCGGAAATGGGCTTCCGTCGCAGCGGCGATCACCTTTATCGCCCCCATTGCCAGAACTGCAATGCCTGCGTGCCGGCACGCATCCCGGCTGCACGCTTCGCCCCCAGCCGCCAGCAGCGGCGCATTCTCAAGCGCAACACCGACATGACGGTGACCGCAGCACGCCCCGCCTTCAAAGAAGAATATTTCGAGCTGTACCGGCGCTACATCGAGGCCCGGCATGCCGACGGCGACATGTACCCACCCAGCCGTGACCAGTTTTCCACCTTTCTGGTACGTGACCTGCCGTTTTGCTGGTTCTACGAGTTCCGTGCCGGCGGGCGCCTGCTGGCGGTAGCAGTGTGCGACCTGTTGCCCAACGGGCTGTCTGCCGTCTACACCTTTTACGAGCCTGACGAAGAGCGACGCAGCCTTGGCCGCTTCGCCATTTTGTGGCAGATCGGCGAGGCGTTGCGCCAGGGCCTGGAGGCGGTTTACCTGGGTTACTGGATCAAGAACTGCAAGAAGATGAACTACAAGACGCAGTACCGGCCCATCGAATTGCTGATAAACCAGCGCTGGGTCACCCTCAATTGAAAGCATTGGCTTGAAACACAGTTTTCCGGCATAATCCACGCCACTTTTTTGCCCGGTGCGGTTATGCGTCGGGCCAACACTGGATCCGAGGGCTCAACTGCATGTCGAAAGAAGACAGCTTCGAAATGGAAGGTACTGTCGTCGACACCCTGCCCAACACCATGTTCCGCGTGGAGTTGGAAAACGGGCACGTCGTAACCGCGCACATCTCCGGAAAGATGCGCAAAAACTACATCCGTATTCTCACTGGCGACAAGGTTCGCGTCGAGCTGACGCCATACGACCTGAGCAAGGGCCGCATCACCTACCGTGCGCGCTAAGCTCCAGCCATGAAAAAGCCCGGCCATGTGCCGGGCTTTTTTGTGGGCGACAGAGGGGCCGCAAGGCGGCCCCAACACCCTTACGCCACCTCGGCGGTAGTCTCGAAGTCGAACACCAGCTCGCCGTCGCGCAAGTCGACATGCACCACACCGCCATGCTCGGCCAGCTCCCCGAACAGGATCTCCTCGGCCAGCGGCCGCTTGATCTTGTCCTGGATCAACCGCGCCATCGGCCGTGCGCCCATCTGCACGTCGTAGCCCGATACCGCCAGCCAGCCGCGCGCGGCATCGCTGACTTCCAATAGCACGCGCTTGTCCTCCAGCTGCGCCTGCAGCTCGATAAGGAACTTGTCGACGATGCTCTTGATGGTCTCGGTGCTCAGGCGGCCAAACTGGATGATGGTATCCAGGCGGTTGCGGAACTCCGGCGTAAAGCTTTTGCGGATGACTTCCATGGCATCGGACGCATGGTCCTGGTGAGTGAAGCCGATCGAGGCCCGCGCTGCCGTTTCTGCCCCGGCATTGGTGGTCATGATCAGGATCACGTTACGGAAGTCCGCCTTGCGCCCGTTGTTATCGGTAAGGGTACCGTGGTCCATCACCTGCAACAGCAGGTTGAAGACTTCCGGGTGGGCCTTCTCGATTTCGTCGAGCAGCAATACGCAGTGAGGTTGCTTGGTGATGGCTTCGGTCAGCAGACCGCCCTGGTCGAAGCCCACATACCCGGGTGGCGCACCGATCAGGCGGGACACGGTGTGGCGCTCCATGTATTCCGACATGTCGAAGCGTACAAGCTCCACACCCAGGGCCTTGGCCAACTGCCGTGCCGCCTCGGTCTTGCCCACGCCGGTAGGGCCGGCGAACAGGAACGAACCGACAGGTTTGTCGGGCGATTTGAGCCCGGCGCGAGACAGCTTGATCGCGGTAGCCAACGAGTCGATGGCAGCATCCTGGCCGAACACGGTCAGCTTCAGGTCACGCTCCAGGTTACGCAGCAGTTCCTTGTCGGAGCTGGTGACATGCTTTGGCGGAATGCGCGCGATCTTGGCAACGATGTCTTCAACCTGCGGCACATCGATACGCTTCACACGGTTGGCTTCTGGCTGCAGGCGCTGGTAAGCACCCGCTTCGTCGATCACGTCAATGGCCTTGTCAGGCATGTGGCGATCGTTAATGTACCGCGAAGCGAGTTCCGCAGCGGCGCGCAGCGCCTCATCGCTGTACTCGATGTTGTGGTGGCTCTCGAAGCGGCCTTTCAGGCCACGCAGGATGCCCACGGTGTCTTCCACCGACGGCTCGCTCACATCCACCTTCTGGAAGCGGCGGGCCAACGCCCGGTCTTTCTCGAAGATGCCGCGGAATTCCTGGAACGTGGTAGAGCCGATGCAACGGATTTCACCCGACGACAGCAGCGGTTTGAGCAGGTTGGAGGCATCCATCACCCCGCCCGACGCCGCACCGGCACCGATGATGGTGTGAATCTCGTCGATGAACAGAATGGCCTGCGGGCGTTTGCGCAGCTCGCCAAGCAGCGCCTTGAAGCGCTTCTCGAAGTCGCCGCGGTACTTGGTACCGGCCAGCAACGCGCCGAGGTCCAGGGAGTAGACCACGCTTTGGGCCAGCAGGTCGGGCACCTGGCCATCAACGATGCGCTTGGCCAGGCCTTCGGCGATGGCGGTTTTGCCCACCCCCGCCTCACCCACCAACAGCGGGTTGTTCTTGCGGCGACGCGCCAGAATCTGCGCCACGCGCTCCACTTCCTGTTCGCGACCCACCAGCGGGTCGATACGCCCGGCACGGGCCAGCTCGTTCAGGTTGCTGGCGTAGGCATCCAGCGGGTTGCTGGAGGATGTGGTTTCGCCGCCGTCCTCGTCCTGCATTTCCTGGTCGCTTTCGGAATGCGGGCCGTGGCCAGGCACCTTGGAGATGCCATGGGCGATGAAGTTGACCACGTCGATACGGGCCACGCTCTGCTGCTTGAGCAGAAACACCGCCTGGCTTTCCTGTTCGCTGAAAATGGCCACCAGCACGTTGGCCCCGGTGACTTCGCGCTTGCCGGAGCTTTGCACGTGGAACACGGCACGCTGCAGCACGCGCTGGAAGCCCAAGGTGGGCTGGGTTTCACGGTCTTCGTCGCTGACCGGGATCAGCGGCGTGGTTGAATCGATGAACTCTTGCAGGTCGTGCTTGAGCTTGTCGAGATTGGCGCCACAGGCGCGCAGAACGGTCGCGGCAGCCTCATTGTCAAGGAGTGCCAGCAGCAGATGTTCGACGGTCATGAACTCATGACGCTTCGAACGGGCCTCCTTGAAGGCAAGATTGAGGGTGACTTCGAGCTCGCGGTTTAACATAGCTTCACCTCATACCCAAGTGGTCGGCGATTAACCGTCCTTCTCGATTTCACAGAGTAGCGGATGCTGGCTTTCCCTGGCGTATTGGTTGACCTGCATGGCCTTTGTTTCGGCGATGTCGCGGGTAAACAATCCGCACACTGCCCGCCCCTCGGTATGGACGGTCAGCATGATCTTGGTCGCCAGCTCGCGGTTCAGATTAAAGAACGTTTCGAGCACTTCGACGACGAAATCCATCGGCGTGTAGTCATCGTTGAATAAAACCACCTTGTACATCGGTGGGGCCTGCAGGATCGGCTTGGCTTCCTGAACCGCCAGACCAGCGCCATCGTCCTCGTTGGATTGAGGGCGATCCTGATTGAATGTTAGTCGAATCTGGCTGTGTGCATGCATGGAAAGAATTTCATCACATCGACAGGATAAGGTTATGGGTTGACCCTGCAGCAGGCCGTTGGTGCAGCCGCCGCATGACCTTGACTATCGGCAAAACGGTGTTACAACCAATAAGAACCCACCGTGGTCAATAAAGATCCGCGCAGTCAACCCGATTTTTTCGCAGGTTCGTATGCGGATGACGTGGATGATACTCCAGTGATGGAGTCCTTTGCAGAGGGACATAGGGATGGCAAGCGGTAAAGTCAAGTGGTTCAACAATGCCAAGGGCTATGGGTTCGTCCTTGAAGATGGCAAGGATGAAGACCTTTTCGCCCACTTTTCAGCCATCCAGATGGACGGATACAAAACCCTGAAGGCCGGGCAGGCCGTGACGTTCGATATCATCCAGGGGCCCAAGGGGCTACATGCGGTGAACATCACGAGCGCTGTCACCCAGGCCCAGGCTAGCACGGCTGCAGCCAGCAACACCGCCGACGCCTGACAGGGCTCGGCGCCTTTGCTCGGCCAGTGACCGGCCGCTTGCCTGCAAGGCAGCGGCCGGTTTGCCGTGCCGTTACATGTGCTTGATCATTGCCTCGCCAAAGCCTGAACTGCCCACCAGGGTGGCGCCATCCATCAGCCTTTCAAAATCATAGGTCACCGTCTTGGCGGCGATGGCCCCGTTGGTGCCCTTGATGATCAGGTCGGCTGCTTCGGTCCAGCCCATGTGCCTGAGCATCATTTCTGCAGACAGAATCACCGACCCCGGGTTGACCTTGTCCTGCCCCGCATATTTGGGCGCCGTACCGTGGGTGGCCTCGAACATGGCGACCGTATCGGACAGGTTGGCGCCCGGCGCGATGCCGATACCCCCGACCTCGGCGGCCAGCGCATCGGACAGGTAGTCACCGTTAAGGTTGAGGGTGGCGATCACATCGTATTCGGCCGGGCGCAGCAGGATCTGCTGCAGCATGGCATCGGCGATGGCGTCCTTGACGATGACCTCGCGGCCGGACTTCGGGTTCTTGAAGCGCATCCACGGGCCGCCATCGAGCAGTTCGGCGCCGAACTCGTCACGCGCCACCTCGTAGCCCCAGTCTTTGAAAGCGCCCTCGGTGAACTTCATGATGTTGCCCTTGTGCACCAACGTCAGCGATTCGCGGTCGTTGTCCACCACGTATTGCAAGGCCTTGCGCACCAGGCGCTTAGTGCCCTCGCACGACACCGGCTTGATGCCGATGCCGCAGTCCTGGTCGAAGCGGATCTTGGTGACCCCCATCTCTTCTTTCAGGAACTTGATCACCTTGTCGGCTTCAGGGGAGCCCGCCTTCCACTCGATGCCGGCATAGATGTCCTCGGAGTTCTCGCGGAAGATCACCATGTCCACGTCACCCGGCTTCTTGACCGGGCTGGGCACCCCCTGGAACCACAGTACCGGGCGCAGGCAGACGTACAGGTCAAGCTGCTGGCGCAGCGCCACGTTCAGCGAACGGATGCCACCCCCCACCGGCGTGGTCAGCGGCCCCTTGATGGACACCACGTAGTCGCGCACAGCATCCAAGGTTTCCTGAGGCAGCCAGGTATCCTGGTCATAGACCTGCGTGGCCTTCTCCCCGGCGTATACCTCCATCCAGGCGATCTTGCGCTTGCCGCCGTAGGCCTTGTGCACCGCAGCGTCGACCACCTTGATCATGACCGGCGAAACATCGATGCCGATGCCGTCCCCTTCGATGTAGGGGATGATGGGGTTGTCAGGCACATTGAGCGAATGGTCGGCATTGACGGTGATCTTGGCGCCATCGGCTGGCACCTTGATTTTCTGGTATCCCATGCTTGCACTACTCCGCGGTCGGGTGTGGGTTGGACATCATGCGATCCACACAGCCTAATCCAGCTTTCACACCCTGCAAGTTAGAAGCAGCAAGTTACAAAATCCCTAGCCTCGGCCGCCCCCCGCCAGCTGCGACAACCGGCCACATTGCCGCTACGTCTTTCGTCTTATAAATGGGCTGATATCACCTGGCCTTGCTGATTAGTCCGATTGGTTTGATATACTGCCCCGCGACCGTAGGGTCATCGGGGCGATCCCTTGGAAAAATGCGGACCGCCCTTGGCCATCGAAGGCCACGAAGCCCGGGTTGTTACCGCAGCTCGGCACTTGACGCTCGACTGATGCATCCACCATCACCGCTCGCAGCCTCTCGACTTTCCGCTCATGGCGCTGCCAGGGCGATGCGCCTACCCTGCGCAGCACGAGACTCGAGCACGCTCAGCACACAGAGAGTTAACCCGCATGCCCACCCGTTCCAAGATCATCTATACCTTCACCGACGAAGCCCCCGCCCTCGCCACCTACTCGCTGCTGCCGATCATCGAAGCCTTCACCGCTTGCGCTGACATCGCCGTCGAAACCCGCGATATCTCCCTGGCCGGTCGCATCCTCGCCGCCTTCCCGGAGCAACTGGGCGCAGAGAAGCAAGTAGGCGATCACCTGGCGGAACTGGGCCAGCTGGCTACCACCCCTGAAGCCAACATCATCAAGCTGCCGAACATCAGCGCCTCGGTACCGCAGCTCAAGGCCGCGATCAAGGAACTGCAAGCCAAGGGCTACAACATCCCTGACTACGCTGACGAGCCGGCCACCGCGCAAGAGAAAGAATCCCGCGCCCGCTACGACCGCATCAAGGGTTCGGCCGTAAACCCGGTACTGCGCGAAGGCAACTCCGACCGCCGCGCCCCGCTGTCGGTCAAGAACTACGCACGCAAGCACCCGCACAAGATGGGCGCCTGGGCCGCCGACTCCAAGTCGCACGTGGCTCACATGACCCAAGGCGACTTCTACGGCAGCGAAAAGGCCGCCCTGATCGAAGCTGACGACAGCCTGCGCATCGAGCTGGTCGGCAAGGATGGCACCACCACCGTCCTGAAAGAAAAAACCGCCGTCAAGGCAGCTGAAGTCATCGACTGCGCCACCATGAGCCGCAAGGCCCTGAAAGCCTTCATCGCCGAGCAGATCGCCGATGCCAAGGCGTCTGGCGTGCTGCTGTCGGTGCACCTGAAAGCCACCATGATGAAGGTGTCCGACCCGATCATGTTCGGCGTGATCGTCGAAGAGTTCTACAACGATGTGCTGGCCAAGCATTCTGCGGCGCTGGCCGAAGTCGGCTTCAACGCCAACAACGGCATCGGCGACCTGTACGCCCGCATCAAGGACCTGCCAGCCGACAAGCAGGCTGAGATCGAAGCCGACATCCAGGCCCTTTACGCCCAGCGCCCGGCCCTGGCCATGGTCAACTCCGACAAGGGCATCACCAACCTGCACGTGCCAAGCGACGTGATCGTCGACGCCTCGATGCCGGCCATGATCCGTGACTCGGGCAAGATGTGGAACACCGCAGGTGAGCTGCAGGACGCCAAGGCCATCATCCCGGACCGCTGCTACGCCGGCATCTACCAGGCCACCATCGAAGACTGCAAGGCCAACGGCGCCTTCGACCCGACCACCATGGGCAGCGTACCGAACGTTGGCCTGATGGCGCAGAAGGCCGAAGAGTACGGCTCCCACGACAAGACCTTCCAGATCCAGGCCGACGGCGTGGTACGGGTGGTCGACAGCAAAGGCACCGTGGTGCTGGAGCAGAACGTCGAAGCCGGTGACATCTTCCGCATGTGCCAGGTGAAAGACGCCCCGATCCAGGACTGGGTCAAGCTGGCCGTCAACCGTGCCCGCCTGAGCAACACCCCTGCGGTGTTCTGGCTGGACCCGGCCCGCGCCCACGACGGCGTCATGATCGAGAAGGTACAGAAGTACCTGAAAGACCACGACACCTCCGGCCTGGACATCCGCATCCTGGCCCCGGTAGAGGCCATCAAGTTCTCCCTGGCCCGCATCCGCGAAGGCAAGGACACCATCTCGGTGACCGGCAACGTGCTGCGCGACTACCTCACCGACCTGTTCCCGATCATGGAACTGGGCACCAGCGCCAAGATGCTGTCCATTGTCCCGCTGATGAGCGGCGGTGGCCTGTTCGAAACCGGCGCTGGCGGCTCGGCACCCAAGCACGTACAGCAACTGGTGGAAGAGAACTTCCTGCGCTGGGACTCGCTGGGTGAATTCCTGGCCCTGGCCGCATCGCTGGAGCACCTGGGCAACACCTACGACAACCCACGTGCAAAAGTGCTGGCCAGCACCCTGGACCAGGCCACCGGCAAGTTCCTCGACACCAACAAGTCGCCTTCGCGCAAGGTCGGCGGTATCGACAACCGTGGCAGCCACTTCTACCTGACCCTGTACTGGGCCCAGGCACTGGCCGCACAGAACGACGACGCCGCCTTGCAGGCTCGCTTCGCGCCACTGGCCAAGGCCCTGGGCGATAACGAAGAGGCCATCGTTGCCGAACTGAATGCGGTGCAAGGCAAGCCAGTCGACATCGGTGGCTACTACGCCCCGGATGCCGAGCTGACCGCCAAGGTAATGCGCCCAAGCCAGACCCTGAACAGCGCTATTGCAGCCCTGTAAGCTTGGCTTGAAGTAACCGCAAAAACCCCGGCCACGCACCGGGGTTTTTTTTAGCTGCAAGCTTGAAGCTGCAAGCGACAAGTAGAAGCAGTCCGCGCACGCCTTGGCTTGCAGCTTGCAGCTCCTAAGGAGTATTGATCGTGTCCTGGCAACCCCATATCACCGTCGCCACCGTAATTGAGCAAGACGGCAAATTTCTTTTTGTCGAGGAGTTCAAGGCCGGCAAAGCCGTATTCAACCAACCTGCTGGCCACCTGGAACCTGATGAAAGCCTGGCCCAGGCCGCCTTGCGCGAAACCCTGGAAGAAACCGCCTGGGAGGTCGAGTTAACCGGCCTGGTGGGTATCTACCTGTACACCGCACCCAGCAACGGCGTGACCTACCAGCGCGTCTGCTTTGCCGCACGCCCCGTGCGCCATCATGCCCACCTGGCCCTGGACAGCGACATTACCCGTGCGCTGTGGCTGACCCGCGACGAGCTGCTGGCCGACCCGGCGCGCTGGCGCAGCGAACTGGTACCGCGCTGCCTGGACGACTACCTGGCCGGCCCCTTGCACAGCCTTGCCCTGCTGCGCGACTGACGCGCCGCTGCGGGTTTGATAGAATCGGCGTTTTTCCCCCTTGATACACACCGGTAATCATGACCAGCCCAGTACTTAAAGACCCCGCCAAGACCCGCGTCATCGTCGGCATGTCCGGCGGCGTGGACTCTTCCGTCTCCGCCCTTCTGCTCATCGAGCAGGGCTACCAGGTGGAAGGGCTGTTCATGAAAAACTGGGAAGAGGACGACGGCACCGAATACTGCACCGCCCGCGAAGACCTGGCAGACGCCCAGGCCGTGTGCGACCGCATTGGCATAAAGCTGCACACGGCCAACTTCGCCGCCGAGTACTGGGACCATGTGTTCGAGCACTTCCTCGAAGAGTACAAGGCGGGCCGCACGCCCAACCCCGACATCCTCTGCAACCGGGAAATCAAGTTCAAGGCGTTCCTCGATTACGCCCTGTCGCTGGGTGCCGACCTGATCGCCACCGGCCACTACGTACGCCGCCGCGACACCGGCGCTGTCACCGAGCTGCTCAAGGGCCTGGACCCGAACAAGGACCAGAGCTACTTCCTGCATGCCGTGGGCGGCAAGGAAATCGCCCGCACCCTGTTCCCGGTGGGTGAGCTGGAAAAGCCCGAGGTGCGTGCCATCGCCGAGAAACATGGCCTGGCTACCGCCAAGAAGAAAGACTCCACGGGCATTTGCTTTATTGGCGAGCGCCGATTCAGCGACTTCCTCAAGCAGTACCTGCCGGCGCAACCAGGCGACATCGAAACCACGGACGGTGAAGTGATTGGCCGCCACCACGGCCTGATGTACCACACCATCGGCCAGCGCCAGGGCCTGGGTATCGGCGGCCTGAAAGACGCCGGTGACGAGCCGTGGTACGTGCTGCACAAGGACCTGGAGCGCAACGTGCTGGTGGTCGGCCAAGGCAACGATCACCCCTGGCTGTTCTCCCGCGCCCTGCTCGCCTCGGAGATTTTCTGGGTCAACCCGGTTGACCTCAGCGGCCCACGCAACCTCACCGCCAAGGTGCGCTACCGCCAGAGCGACCAGCCCTGCACGTTGGAGCGCACCGCCAGTGGCTACCGCGCTGTGTTCGACGAGCCGCAACGGGCCGTTACCCCTGGCCAGTCGGTGGTGTTCTACGACGGCGAGGTGTGCCTGGGTGGCGGCGTCATCGAAACCGCAGAGCCCTGGAGCCCGCGCTCATGACCAACCTGCAGGAGCAACTGGTAGCGCTGGGCGGGGTGTTCCAGGCTGCGGTGCTGGTCGACCGCATTGCCCGTACCGGCCAGGCCAGCGAGGCTAACATCGGCTGCATGCTGGGTAGCCTGCTGGTGCGTGACCCCAAGGACACCCTGGAGGTGTTCGGTGGCGACGACCTCAACCTGCGCGACGGCTACCGTGCACTGGTAGGCGCCCTGGAGCGCGACCCCAGCAGCCTGCAGCGCGAACCCCTGCGTTATGCCCTGTCGATGCTGGGCCTGGAGCGCCAGCTGAACAAGCGCGGTGACTTGTTGGACACCATCGGCAACCGCTTGCCGCAAATTCAGTCCCAGGCCGACCATTTCGGTCTGGTTCATGAAAACGTCATCGCCTCCAGTGGAGCCTTGTACCAGGACACCCTCAGCACCTTGCGCCAACGTATTCAGGTGCACGGCGACATGCGTTTCCTGCAGCAGGCCAGCAACGCCTCGAAAATCCGCGCCCTGCTGCTGGCCGGCATCCGCGCCGCCCGCCTGTGGCGCCAGCTGGGCGGCCACCGCTGGCAACTGGTATTCAGCCGCCGCAAACTGCTCAACGAACTTTACGACATGGTTAGGTAGCTTCAAGCGGTAAGCTGCAAGCTGCAAGTAGAAGCAGTTCGCCTTTAGCTTGTGGCTTGTGGCTTATGGCTTGTGGCTTGTGGCTTGAAGCTTGAAGCTTGAAGCTTGAAGCTTGAAGCTTGAAGCTTGAAGCTTGAAGCTTGAAGCTTGCAGCTTGCAGCTTGCAGCTTGCAGCTTGCAGCTTGCAGCTTGCAGCTTGCAGCTTGTGGCTTGCAGCTTCGTGGATTGTGGCTGCCTTTTAATGTATGATATGCGCCCTCCAAAAGCCTGACTGTCCGAGAACACCCCATGCAGCTTTCTTCGCTCACTGCGGTTTCCCCTGTTGACGGCCGTTACGCCGGCAAAACCCAGGCCTTGCGCCCCATCTTCAGCGAATTCGGCCTGATCCGTTTCCGCGCCCTGGTCGAAGTGCGCTGGTTGCAGCGCCTGGCGGCCCACCCGCAAATCGGCGAAGTGCCGGCGTTCTCGGCCGAGGCCAACGCCGTGCTCGACAGCCTGGCCACCGATTTCAAGCTTGAACACGCCGAACGCGTCAAGGAAATCGAGCGCACCACCAACCACGACGTCAAGGCTATCGAGTACCTGCTCAAGGAGCAGGCTGCCCAGTTGCCAGAGCTGGCCAAAGTCAGCGAGTTCATCCACTTCGCCTGCACCAGCGAGGACATCAACAACCTGTCCCACGCCCTGATGCTGCGCGCGGGCCGTGATGACGTGCTGCTGCCGCTGATGCGCCAGATCGCCGAGGCCATCCGTGCCCTGGCCCATGCCCACGCCGAGGTGCCGATGCTGTCGCGCACCCACGGCCAGCCAGCCTCGCCAACCACCCTCGGCAAGGAACTGGCCAACGTCGTGTACCGCCTGGAGCGCCAGATCGCCCAAGTGGCTGCCGTGCCGCTGCTGGGCAAGATCAACGGTGCCGTGGGCAACTACAACGCCCACCTGTCGGCCTACTCGCAGGTCGACTGGGAGCAGAACGCCCGCGCCTTCATCGAAGACGAGCTGGGCCTGCAGTTCAACCCCTACACCACGCAAATCGAGCCGCACGACTACATCGCCGAGCTGTTCGATGCCATTGCCCGCTTCAACACCATCCTCATCGACTTCGACCGGGATGTGTGGGGCTACATTTCGCTGGGTTACTTCAAACAGAAGACCGTGGCTGGCGAAATCGGCTCATCGACCATGCCGCACAAGGTCAACCCGATCGACTTCGAGAACTCCGAAGGCAACCTGGGCATCGCCAACGCGCTGTTCCAGCACCTGGCCAGCAAGCTGCCGATCTCGCGCTGGCAGCGCGACCTCACCGACTCCACCGTGCTGCGCAACCTGGGCGTGGGTTTTGCCCACAGCGTCATCGCCTACGAAGCCAGCCTGAAAGGCATCGGCAAGCTGGAAGTGAACGAAGCCCGCATCGCGGCCGACCTCGACGCCTGCTGGGAAGTGCTCGCCGAGCCGATCCAGACCGTCATGCGTCGCTTCAACATCGAGAACCCCTACGAGAAGCTCAAGGAGCTGACCCGTGGCAAGGGCATCACCCCTGATGCACTGCTGACCTTCATCGACGGCCTGGACATCCCAGCCGACGCCAAGGCCGAGCTCAAGCAGCTGACCCCCGCGACCTACATCGGTAACGCGGCAGCCCAGGCCAAGCGCGTCTAAAGCAACCGTCGCGCCCAACGCCCGGCCTGGCCGGGCGTTTTTATTCCCGTACGAAAATTACGATTTTTCAATAGGTTGAACATGAATCCTGATACTCCACTGCAGCTGCTGGGCGGCATTTCTGCCCGTGAATTCATGCGCGACTACTGGCAGAAGAAGCCGCTGCTGGTGCGCCAGGCGTTCCCCGATTTCATCAGCCCGATCGACCCCGACGAACTCGCGGGCCTGGCGCTGGAAGAAGAAGTCGAGTCGCGGATCGTGCTGGAGCACGGCGCCCACCCCTGGGAACTGCGTCGCGGCCCGTTCAACGAAGACACCTTCGCCGAGCTGCCAGAAAAAGACTGGACCCTGCTGGTTCAGGCGGTGGACCAGTTTGTGCCGGAAGTGGCCGAACTGCTGGAAAACTTCCGTTTTCTGCCCAGTTGGCGCATCGATGACGTGATGATCAGCTTTGCGGCCCCAGGCGGCAGCGTTGGCCCGCACTTCGACAACTATGACGTGTTCCTGCTGCAAGGCCACGGCCAGCGCAACTGGAAAGTGGGCCAGATGTGCAGCAGCGACAGCGCGCTGCTGGAACACAGCGACCTGCGCATCCTGGCCGAATTCGAGCAGAGCGGTGAGTGGACCCTGGAGCCCGGAGACATGCTCTACCTGCCACCGCGCCTGGCCCACTATGGCGTGGCGGTGGACGACTGCCTTACCTACTCTGTCGGCTTCCGCGCGCCGAGCGCCGCCGAAGTACTGACCCACTTCACCGACTTCCTCGGCCAGTTCCTGCCGGACGAAGAGCGCTACAGCGACGCCGACGCGCAGCCCGCCAGCGACCCTCACCAGATCCAGCACGATGCCCTCGACCGCCTCAAGGCGCTGCTCGAGAAGCACATGGGTGACAAGGACCTGCTGCTGACCTGGTTCGGCCAGTTCATGACCGAGCCGCGCTACCCCGAGCAAATCGTCGGCGAAGAGCTGTCGGAAGAAGAACTGATCGATGCCCTCGAGCAGGGTGCGATCCTGATCCGTAACCCGAGCGCGCGCATGGCCTGGTCGGAGTTCGAACAAGACCTGTTGCTGTTCGCCAGCGGTCGCAGCTGCCCGCTGCCTGGCAAGTTGCGCGAATTGCTGAAGCTGGTGTGCGCAGCCGATGCCCTGCACATCGACAACCTCGGCCAATGGCTGCAGGATGAAGACGCACTGATGCTGGTGCAGCAACTGGTCAAGCAAGGAAGCCTGGGATTCGCCAATGAATAAAATTCGTGTGCGCCTCGCCGATTGGCACAAGGACAACGCCGACATCCGCCGCATCCGTGAAGCGGTGTTCATCGCCGAGCAACACGTGCCGCCTGAACTTGAATGGGACTCCGACGACCCGACGGCGGTGCACTTCCTGGCCGTTGAAGGTGACTATGCGATCGGTACGGCCAGGCTGCTGTCTGACGGCACCATCGGCCGTGTGTCGGTGCTCAAGGACTGGCGGGGTTTGAAGGTGGGCGATGCCTTGATGAATGCGGTGATCGCCGAAGCGCAGCACCGTGATCTGAAAACGCAGCGCCTGAGTGCCCAGGTGCATGCCACACCGTTTTACGAACGGCTGGGCTTTCGCGTGGTAAGCGAGGAATTCCTGGAGGCGGGTATTCCGCACGTGGACATGTTGCGCGACGCTCAAGGCTGACCCGCAGGGCCGCGCTGCGGCCCTGTCACGCGGTGCGCTCGCGCCTACCGAATGGGTAAACGAGCGAGCGCATGCCGTGATGACAGAACACAAACACTCACAAAAACCTGTACATCCATCCAGATAAAACTTGCCTCCCGGCGCCTGCTTGCGCATCCTAGTGCCCATCTACCTGATGAAGCGTCTGCGGCCATGCGCCTGTTCCTCTGTGAAAAGCCCTCCCAGGCAAAAGACATCGCCAAGGTGCTCGGCGCCCATCGCAAGGCCGACGGCTGTTGGCAGGGTACCGACGTCTGCGTAACCTGGTGCATCGGCCACCTGCTGGAAACCGCCCCGCCAGACAGCTACGACGAGCGCTACAAGCGCTGGAACCTCGCCGACCTGCCGATCATCCCGGCGCAGTGGAAGATGCAGGTCAAACCCAAAACGGCCAGCCAGTTCAAGGCGGTCAAGCGCCTCCTGGGCGAAGCCCGCGAGCTCGTCATCGCCACCGATGCGGACCGCGAAGGCGAAATGATCGCCCGCGAGCTGGTCGAGCATTGCCGTTACCGAGGCCCGGTACAGCGGTTGTGGCTGTCGGCCCTGGACGATGCGTCCATTCGCAAGGCCCTGGCCCGCCTGCTGCCCGGCCACGAAACCTTCAACCTGTACCATTCGGCCCTGGGCCGCTCCCGGGCCGACTGGCTGATCGGCATGAACATGAGCCGGCTGTTCACGCTGCTGGGCCGGCAATCGGGCTATCAGGGGGTGCTGCCAGTGGGCCGGGTACAAACCCCTACCCTGCGCCTGGTGGTCGACCGCGACCGCAGCATCGCCGATTTCGTGCCTGTCCCCTTCTGGGCTATCGATGTGCAACTGGCCCACGCCGGCCAGGCCTTCAACGCCCAGTGGCGGGCACCGGAAGACACCTGCGACGAGCAGGGCCGCTGCCTGAACCAGGCACTGGCGCAACAGGCCGCAGCAGACATCAGCAATGCCGGGGTCGCACAGGCCACCCAGGTGAGCACAGAGCGCGTGCGCGAAGCCGCCCCCCTGCCCTTTGATCTCGGCACCTTGCAGGAGCTGTGCTCGAAAAAATTCGGCCTGGGTGCCCAGGAAACCCTGGACATCGCCCAGGCCCTGTACGAAACACACAAACTGATCACCTACCCACGCAGCGACTGCGGCTATCTGCCGCTCAGCCAGCACAGTGAGGCGCCTGGCATTCTGGCTGCACTGCAGCGGGCCGATGCCAGCCTGGCACCGCTGCAGCCACACCTGGAGCCCCAGCGCCGCTCCCGGGCGTGGAACGACGCCAAGGTCAGCGCGCACCACGGCATCATCCCCACGGCTGCAGCCAGCGACCCGGCGCGGCTACCGGCCAAGCACAAGGCTGTGTATACCCTGATCCGCGCCCGCTACCTGGCGCAGTTTCTGCCAAACCACGAATACGACCGCACCCAGGCCGACTTCGATTGCGCCGGCCACGCCCTGCGGGCCGTCGGCAAACAGATTGTCGAGCCGGGCTGGCGACGCGCCCTGCCCGAAGCCCTCACACCCGCCAAGGGCCGTGAAGCCGCCCCGCCTCAGGTACTGCCGGCGCTGAGCCAGGGCCAGAGCTGCGCCGTACAGGCGGTGCAACTGAAGGACCTGTGGACCCAGCCACCCAAGCCGTTCACCGAGGGTGATCTGATCAAGGCCATGAAGAACGTGGCCAAGCTGGTGGACGACCCGCGGTTGAAACAGAAGCTGAAAGAAACCACCGGCATCGGCACGGAGGCCACCCGCGCCAGTATCATCCAGGGCCTGCTCGACCGCGGCTACCTGGTCAAGAACGGCAAGGCGCTGTCTGCCACCCCTGCGGCGTTCAGCTTGATCGATGCAGTGCCCCGCGCCATCGCCGACCCAGGCACTACCGCTATCTGGGAACAGGCATTGGACATGGTGCAAAGCGGCGAGATGAGCCTGGACGAATTCGTCACCCGCCAGTCGGCCTGGATGGGCAAGCTGGTAGAACGCTGCAGCGGATTGCGCATGACCATCAGCGGGCCAGCAGCCGGCGTGGCCCCGCCGTGGAAAAAGAAGCGCAGAAGCGGCGGCAAAACCAAGGCTGCTGCAGGCAAAGCGGCAACCGGTAAGGCCGCAGGGGATAAAGCAAGGGTAACCCGCAGAAAGGCCAGCACCTGACCCAGGCCAAGGGTCCAGCACGCGGGCCTGGCACCGGGTAGGGCTTCTGCTAGATTGGAGTGGAAACCCTCTCGGATACGTTTCATGAGCTCAGGCTTGGACAGCACGGCCAACACCACCACCAACTTCCCCGACCTGCCCAGCGAAGTGCGCGCATTCAGGGCGCGCTACCCTGAGGTACGCTATGTCGATCTGCTGTGCCTCGACATCCCTGGCCACTTCTACGGCAAGCGCTACCCCATCGACATGCTGGAAAAGGTTGCTGCAGGCAGCCCCCTGAAGCTGCCACAAAATGCCGTGCTGCTAGGGGCACAGGGCGGCTTGTTCCCCATCGGTGATTACTGTTTCAGCGATGGAGACCCGGATGCCGTGCGCCGGCTGATACCCGGCACACTCAAGCCGGTGACCTGGGAGCAGCAACCGCTGGGGCAGATGCTGATCACCACCGACGGCACCCCCGCGCCCATCGAGTTCGAACCCCGTGAAGTACTGGCCAGGGTGCTGCAACGCCTGGCGCGGCGGGGTATCCACCCGGTAGTCGCATTCGAATTGGAGTTCTATCTGTTCGACCGCGCGCTGAAAGACGGCTTGCCGCAGTTCCCCCGCGACAGCCTGACAGGCGATGCGGATAACCAGCCGAACATGCACATGGAGCGGCTGTCGCGCTTTGGCGACGTGCTGCGTGACATGGTCGACACCGCCAACCTGCAAGGCGTGGACGCCAACGTGATCAGCGCGGAGCTGGGGCCCGGCCAGTTCGAGATCAACTTTGGCCACTGCGATGATGGCCTGCGTGCGGCAGACTGGGCCGCACTGTTCTGCCGCAGCACCCGTGGCGTCGCGCTCAAGCACGGCAACCGCGCCTCGTTCATGAGCAAACCCTACCTGCAGGCACCTGGCAGCGGCATGCATGTGCACGTCAGCCTGTACGATGCAGCGGGCAGCAACCTGCTGGCAGTGGACGGCCAGCGCCCGCTTCGCCACGCTGTGGCCGGCTGCCTGGCACTGCTGCCCCATTGCATGCCGATTTTTGCTGCCAACCACAACGCCTTCCGCCGCTACGGCGCCATGGTCAATGCGGCCAGCCGCGCCAGTTGGGGCTTCGAAGACCGCGACGCATGCATCCGCATCCCGGAGTCGGACCCGGCCAATTTACGCATCGAACACCGGCTTGCCGGTGCCGATGCCAACCCTTACCTGGTCTTGGCGGCTATCCTGTGCGGTATGGAACAAGGGCTGGATGCCAGGCAGGAACCGATCGCCCCGCTGAACGAGGACCGCAGCAGCGGCATCGATTTCCCCACGGACATGCTCAGCGCCGTGGCCGCCATGCGGCACCACCCGGCGGCCAAACGAGGCCTGGGGGAGGAGTTCGTGATGGTGTACTGCGAAAACAAGCGCCAGGACCACCTGGCGTTCATGCAAGAGGTGAGCGCCCGGGAATACCGCTGGTTCCTGTGACGAGGCCAGCAAACGGCATGCTGTGCGTGCTGCAAAGCACTCGGCACTGGCACCGGCCCCTTCACGGCATTACCATGGGCTGCTTCGCACGCGGCTTGTTGTCGCACCCAGCCTCCCTGCCTGCCAGAACGCCATGCCCTTCGAGCTCACCGTTGAACCCCTCACCCTACTGATCCTGGTCCTGGTTGCCTTTGTCGCCGGTTTCATCGATGCCATCGCTGGCGGTGGCGGCCTGCTGACCACCCCCGCCCTGCTGACGGCTGGCATGCCGCCGCACCTGGTGCTGGGCACCAACAAGCTCAGTTCCACATTTGGCTCTGCTACGGCGGGGTTCACCTACTACCGGCGCAAGCTGTTCCACCCGGTGCAATGGCGGCGGGCATTGCTCGGCACCTTGGTCGGGGCGCTGCTGGGCGCAGTGGTGGCCCACTACATGCCGGCCGAATGGCTGAACAAGATGCTGCCCGTGATCGTGTTTGCCTGCGGTATCTACCTGCTGTTCGGCGGCACGCCCAAGGCGCCGCTGGATGCCGAAGCGCCAATCAGCAAGAAGTGGCAGGCGCCGCAGGGCCTGGCCCTGGGCTTCTACGACGGCGTTGCCGGCCCCGGCACTGGGGCATTCTGGACGGTGAGTACACTGCTGCTGTACCCCATCGACCTGGTGCGTGCCAGCGGCGTGGCCCGCAGCATGAACTTCGTCAGCAACATCGCAGCGCTGACGGTGTTCGTGTTGTCCGGGCAGGTGGATTACATAGTAGGCCTGTGCATGGGCCTGTCGGTGATGGTCGGCGCGTTCTTTGGTGCGCGCACCGCCATCAGCGGGGGCAGCAAGTTCATCCGCCCCGTGTTCATCACCGTGGTGCTGGCGCTGACCGTGCGCCTAGCGTGGCAGCACTGGTTCGGGCAGGCCTAACCGCCGCGCCACATACAGGTCGATGAGGTGGCGGGCGATGGAGCGGCCCGCCGGCAGCGGTGGCAGGTGGTGCACACTGAACCACTGCGCATCCTCGATTTCATCGGGCTGCATCACGATGTCGCCACTGGCGTACTCGGCATGAAAACCCAGCATCATCGAGTGGGGAAATGGCCAGCACTGGCTGCCCACGTACTGGATGTTCTTCACCTGCACCGCCACTTCTTCGTGTACCTCGCGCACCAGGCAATCCTCGGCCGACTCGCCGGGCTCGGCGAAACCTGCCAGGGTGCTGTATACGCCGGCCACAAAGCGCGGGGAGCGTGCCAGCAGGATCTCATCGCCACGGGTCACCAGCACGATCATGCTCGGTGAAATACGCGGGTAGCTGCGCAGGTCGCAGGCCGTACAGTGCATGGCCCGCTCCCAGCGGATTTGCGTCATGGCCTGCCCGCAGCTGCCGCAGAACCGGTGTTCCCGCGCCCAGGTGCCAATCTGTGCGGCATAGCCCAGCACCTTGTAGGTGTCGAAATCACCCTCCAGCATGAACGCGCGCAAGCCGCGCCAGCTGCAGCCTGGCAGGGCCGCTGCGCTGTGCAGCTCCAGCAGGAACACTGGCTGGCCGTCGAAATGGCCGATGCCGTGTTCACACAGCACGTCCAGGCCCTGGCGTTTCAGCCAGTCCCGGGGGAACATTGCCCCCTCGTCGGCCACCAGAAACCCTTCCGGGCTACGGGCCACTGCCAGGCCGCCGGTGATCTGGGGGTCGAGTACTGCAGTGGTCCAGCGTGCTGACATATCAGGGTTCCTGTAAGGCGCGTCCCCCGGGGTTGTCAGTCGGTGAACGTCGGTTTCTGTTTGCTCATGTGCGCTGCCATCGCCAGCCGAAGGTCTTCGGACTGCAGCATCGCAGCGTTCCAGGTAGCGATGTAGTCGAGGCCGTCATCAATGCGGTGGTCGCGCATGTAGCTGAGCAGGTGCTTGGTGCCGGCCACGGCAATGGGCGATTTTGCGGCAATGTCCCGGGCCATGGCAAAAACCCCGTCCAGCAGGGTAGCAGCGTCATCGTACACGCGGTTCACCAGGCCAATGCGCAGCGCCTCGTCAGCCTCCACATTGCGCCCGGTGTAGGCCAGCTCCCGCATCATGCCGTCGCTGATGATACGTGGCAAACGTTGCAGCGTGCCGACATCGGCCGCCATGCCCATGTCGATTTCCTTGATGGAAAACTGCGCGTCAGCGCTGCAATAGCGCATGTCGCACGCTGATATCAGGTCGATGGCCCCGCCGATGCAATAGCCCTGCACCGCCGCCAGCACCGGCTTGCGGCATTGGTCCACCGCATTGAACGAAGCCTGCATGCGCAGGATGGTCTTGCGCAACAGCCGCGCATTACGCCCCACATCCTTGCCCAGCTGGCCCGCCACCGACGCCAGTAGCGCCAGGTCGATGCCGGCAGAAAAATGCTTGCCGGCGCCACTGATGACCACCACCCGTATGGCATCGGTGTCGTCCACCCACTGGAAGATGTCGATGATCTCCTCCCAGAATGCCGCATTCATGGCATTGAGCTTTTCAGGCCGGTTGATCTGGACGTGTGCGATGTTGTCGATCAGTTCGACCTTGAACGCGCTGTATTCGGCCATGGGCGACACTCCTGGGGGTATAAGGCGATGCCATCGATGGTAACTCAGGCAGGTGGCTGCACGTCTGCCAAAACCGGGACTGGTGCATCGTGCGATTGCGCACAACTTTTGCTCGCGCCCGGCATCGAAACAGTCAGGCACCCAACTTCCGGGAGAAACGCAATGGCGATACGCAAGGCATTGATGCTTTCCTGCATGGCCCTGGCCCTTTACGGCTGCGCCGGCAACGATCACCCAGCCCCGCCGCGCACTCAGCAAGTGGACCTGCAACGCTACCAGGGCACCTGGTACGAACTGGCGCGCCTGCCAATGTTCTTCCAGCGCAACTGCGTGCAGTCCGAGGCCCACTATGCCCTGCGCACCGACGGCCGCATCGACGTCACCAACCGCTGCAAGGAGAAGGACGGCGAGTGGAACGAGGCCAAGGGCATTGCCGAGGCCCAGCAGGCTGGCAGTACCGACAAGCTGTGGGTACGCTTCGACAACTGGTTCAGCCGCCTGGCACCGGACCTGACCAAAGGCGAGTACTGGGTGCTGTACCACGACAAGGACTACCGCGTGGCGCTGGTAGGCCACCCGAACCGGGAATACCTGTGGCTGCTGTCACGTACCCCCGCCATCCCCGACCAGACCCGCGACCAGTTGCTGGGCATCGCCCGTGAACAGGGTTACGACACCAGCAAGCTGGTGTGGCGCCAGGCTGATACCAAGGCCATGAACTGAACACCGCCCCGGCATAAGCCGGCCATTACAGGGGTAAGAATGGACCTGCTGTTTCTCGGCACTTCGGCCGGAGTGCCGACCAAGGCCCGCAATGTCAGCGCAACAGCACTGCTCGAAACCACGGGCAGAGGCTGGTACCTGGTGGACTGTGGTGAAGGTACCCAGCACCGCCTGTTGCACACGCCGTTGTCCACACAGGATCTGGCGGGCATTTTCATCACCCATGTGCATGGCGATCATTGCCTGGGCCTGCCCGGCCTGTTGTCCAGCGCAAGCATGAATGGCCGGCGCGATCCCCTGGACGTGGTGTTGCCTGAGGCGTTGCACCCTTGGCTGCGCCTGAGCCTTGCGGCTACCGACAGCCACCTGTCTTTCGAGCTGCGGCTACTGGCGGTGGAAGGTTTCGAGGGTTGGCAGAACGGCACGGTCAGGGTCACCACTGTCGCGCTCTCCCATCGAGTGCCCAGTGTGGGGTATGTATTCGACGAAGTGTGTCCGCAGCCGCGCCTGAACACCGACCGCCTGGACGCCGAAGGCGTCCCGCGCGGCCCGCTGTGGGGGGATTTGGCAAAGGGCCTGCCTGTGCAGCATGGTGAACGTGCACTGGATGCCGCCGATTACCTGAACCCCGGCCGTGCACCGCGTCGGGTCATCATCTGCGGGGATAACGATACCCCCGACTTGCTGGCAGGGGTGGCAGCCGATGCCGACGTACTGGTGCACGAGGCCACGTTTACCCAGCCGGCGGTGGAACGCACAGGGGTTACCTACGGCCACAGCACCGCCGCTGATGTGGCGCACATGGCCGAGAGCGCCGGGGTACGAAACCTGGTGCTGACGCACTTCAGCGCCCGCTACCAGGCAGACCCCCAACGCAGCCCCTCCATCGACGACGTACGCCACGAAGCCCAGGCGCATTATCGCGGCAACCTGACCTTGGCCGCCGACCTGCAGCGCTACCACCTGGGGCGCGATGGCTTGCTGGTGCCAGCATCCTGACTAGGCCACCAGCTGCGCCTTGGCCACCGCCTGGGAAGCCGCCAGCATCGCTCGCAGCAACACCGCACAGCCCGCAGCCAAGTCCTCTGCCGTGGCGTTCTCGATCTCGTTGTGGCTGATGCCATTCTCGCAGGGCACGAAAATCATCCCTGCCGGGCCCAGCTCTGCCAGGAAGATCGCGTCGTGCCCTGCCCCGCTGACGATGTCCATGTGCGGTAAACCCAGCGCCTCGGCCGACTGGCGCACCGCGTCGACACAACCTTTGTCGAAGTACAAGGCCGGGAAGTCTGCCGTAGGCACCAGCTCATGGGTCAGGCCATGGGTGGCACAGGTGGCCTCGATCACCCCGCGCACTTCAGCAATCATCGCATCCAGCCGTTCACCTTCAAGGTGCCGGAAGTCCAGAGTCATGCGCACTTCCCCGGGTATCACATTGCGCGACCCCGGGTACGCTTGCAGGCAACCCACAGTGCCACAGGCGTGGGGTTGGTGAGCCAGCGCGGTACGGTTTACCGCCTGCACCACGGCCGCCGCACCTACCAGGGCGTCCTTGCGCAGGTGCATGGGGGTGGGGCCGGCATGCGCTTCGACCCCGCGCAAGGTCAGGTCGAACCACTTCTGGCCCAGCGCCCCCAGCACCACACCGATGGTTTTGGCCTGGTCTTCCAGAATCGGGCCTTGTTCGATGTGTGCCTCGAAGTACGCACCCACCGGGTGGCCGGTCACGCTGCGGGGCCCGGCATAGCCTATGGCACCCAGGGCCTCGCCGACGCTGGTGCCCTGGGCATCACGTTTGGCCAACGTGTCAGCCAGGCTGAATTTGCCGGCGAACACGCCTGAGCCCATCATGCACGGCGCAAAACGCGAGCCCTCTTCGTTGGTCCACACCACCACCTCCAGCGGCGCCTCGGTTTCCACGCCCAGGTCGTTGAGGGTGCGGATCACCTCCAGGCCAGCCATCACCCCAAAGCAGCCATCGAACTTGCCGCCCGTGGGCTGCGTATCGATGTGGCTGCCCGTCATCACCGGTGGCAGCGCCGGGTTGCGCCCGGGGCGGCGGGCAAACAGGTTGCCTACACCATCGATGCTGACCGTGCACCCGGCCTGTTCGCACCACTGCACGAACAGGTCCCGGGCCTGGCGGTCCAGGTCGGTCAGGGCCAGGCGGCAGACACCGCCTTTTGCAGTGGCCCCCAGGCGGGCCAGGTCCATCAGCGATTGCCACAGGCGTGCGCTGTCGACGTGCTGGTCAGTGCTTTGCAGAATGTCTTGGGCTGGGTTCACGGGTTCATCCTCAGGCATTGTTGTGATCGTGGCGCACGGCGTGTGTGCCGGCTTCAAGGCAACGGCTTGGCCACCCGCGCAGGGCTGCGGGCGGCCAGCCCGGCGAACAGGTAATACAAGGCGGCCCCGAGCAACGACCCGGTGAACCAGCCATAGTCGTAGAACCAGCTGAAGCGGCTGTTGCCGATGGCCATCACGGTCAATGCCACCGGCACGCCAAAGGCGGCAAACCCGGCCCAGTTCCAGGCCGGGTAAACGTCG
This sequence comes from Pseudomonas sp. NBRC 111119, assembly GCF_001320125.1. NCBI lineage: Bacteria > Pseudomonadati > Pseudomonadota > Gammaproteobacteria > Pseudomonadales > Pseudomonadaceae > Pseudomonas > Pseudomonas sp. NBRC 111119. The sequence goes on along the minus strand of NZ_BCAV01000050.1, from coordinate 22,199 downwards.
TCGCGGTACAGCCCGGCCAGGTCCAGCTGCTGGCGACGCACCAGGAAGTAGTCCACCACCATGATGCCGGCAATCGGCCCCAGCAGGCTGGAGTAGCCCAGCAGCCAATTGGAATACACGCTTTCAAGGCTGAGGTCGGACACAATCAAGCCCAGCTTCTTCAGCAACTCGTGGCCCATCAGGGCCAAGCCGATGAACCCGGTAAGCCATACCGCCCGGCTGCGGCCAATCAAACGCGGGGCAATGTTCTGGAAGTCGTTGGTGGGCGAGACGATGTTCGCCGCCGTATTGGTCGACAGAGTGGCTATCACGATCAGCGCCATGGCCAGGGCCACCCAGAACGGGCTGTGGATCTTGCCGATCAGGCTGACCGGGTCCGACACGGTTTCGCCCACCAGCGACGCGGAAGCCGCCGTGAGTACCACGCCCAATGACGCAAACAGGAACATGGTCAGCGGCAAACCGAAAATCTGCCCCAGAATCTGGTCCTTCTGGCTGCGGGCATAACGGCTGAAGTCCGGTATGTTCAGCGACAGCGTGGCCCAAAAACCGACCATGGCGGTAAGCCCGGCGCAGAAGTAGCCGACCATGCTCGCCCCCTCGGGGCGTTTGGGCGGCTGGGCCAGCAGTTCGGTCATCGACATGTGCGGCAGTGCCCATACCAGCAGGCCCAGGCCCACCGCCACCAGCAACGGCGCCGAAAGGGTTTCGAGCCACTTGATGGACTCGGCACCGCGCAGCACCACCCACAGGTTCAGGCACCAGAAAATCATGAAGCCGATCACCTCGCCGGTGCCGCCCAGGGCCTTCCAGCCCTCGAACACCGAGCCCAGGAACAGGTGGATGGCCAGCCCGCCGAACAAGGTCTGGATGCCGAACCAGCCGCAGGCCACCACCGCCCGCACCAGGCACGGTACATTCGAACCGAACACACCAAACGACGAGCGCAGCAGTACCGGGAACGGGATACCGTACTTTGTCCCAGGGAATGCATTGAGCGTCAGCGGAATCAGCACGATCAGGTTGGCCAACAGGATGGCCATCAACGCTTCGCCCACGCTCAGGCCAAAATAGGCCGTGAGCACGCCCCCGAGGGTGTAGGTGGGCACACACACCGACATGCCGACCCACAGTGCAGTGATGTGCCATTTGTTCCAGGTGCGCTGGTGCACCTTGGTAGGTGCGATGTCGGCGTTGTAGCGCGGGCTGTCGAGTACATCGCTGCCCTCGCACAGCTCGAACAGGCCATTTTGCTCGACCACTTGCGATCTGCTCTGTTGCATGGGGCCTTCTCCAGATTTGTTGTAGTTGTTTGCTCATCGGGCTAATGCGATGGCCGGAGTACACACGCTGAATGTGGTTAAAATCTTGACCAGATCTGCATCTTGTCAAGTCAGTCAATCTCCTCTGAAACCCGCATGCTAGACCGCGAAATAATTATTTGTTGTTTACTTTCAACAACTTAAAAACCACAAAATTCGTGGGAATTATTTCTTGCTGAATGCGCAATCAGCATCTAGCCTCGATTCTTGTCAGTACTGACAGGATCAAAACCTGCCAGGCCTGCCCCGACAATTCCAAGAACCGGCCAAGACCGGTCAGCCTGCGAGGAAGACGGTATGCCCCTGTTGATCCGTGGCGCCACCGTGGTCACCCACGAAGAAAGCTACCCCGCCGATGTGCTGTGTGCCGAGGGCCTGATCCAGGCCATCGGCCAAGACCTTGAAGCGCCCACCGACTGCGAAATACTCGATGGCAGCGGCCAGTACCTGATGCCCGGCGGCATCGACCCGCACACTCACATGCAACTGCCGTTCATGGGCACGGTGGCCAGCGAAGACTTCTTCAGCGGCACCGCTGCCGGGCTCGCGGGCGGTACCACGTCCATCATTGATTTCGTCATCCCCAACCCTCAGCAATCGCTGCTGGAGGCCTTCCACACCTGGCGCGGCTGGGCACAGAAAAGCGCCAGCGACTATGGCTTCCACGTCGCCATCACCTGGTGGAGCGAGCAGGTGGCCGAAGAAATGGGCGAACTGGTGAGTCAGCATGGGGTGAACAGCTTCAAGCACTTCATGGCGTATAAGAACGCGATCATGGCCGCCGACGACACCTTGGTGGCCAGCTTCGAGCGCTGCCTGCAACTGGGCGCGGTGCCCACCGTGCATGCCGAAAACGGCGAGCTGGTGTACCACCTGCAGAAAAAACTGCTGGCCCAGGGCATGACCGGGCCCGAAGCGCACCCGCTGTCGCGCCCCTCCCAGGTCGAGGGAGAAGCGGCAAGCCGAGCCATCCGCATCGCCGAAACCCTGGGCACCCCGCTGTACCTCGTGCACATCTCCAGCCGCGAGGCCTTGGACGAAATCACCTATGCGCGCAGCAAGGGCCAACCGGTCTACGGTGAAGTGCTGCCGGGCCATCTGCTGCTGGATGACAGTGTGTACCGCGACCCCGACTGGGCGACCGCCGCCGGCTACGTGATGAGCCCGCCGTTCCGCCCACGCGAACACCAGGAGGCCCTGTGGCACGGCCTGCAGTCTGGCAACCTGCACACCACGGCCACCGACCATTGCTGCTTCTGCGCCGAGCAGAAAGCCATGGGGCGGGATGACTTCAGCCGCATCCCCAATGGCACTGCGGGCATCGAGGACCGCATGGCCGTGTTGTGGGATGCCGGGGTGAACAGCGGGCGCCTGTCCATGCACGAGTTCGTCGCGCTGACCTCCACCAACACGGCGAAAATCTTCAATCTGTTCCCCCGCAAGGGCGCCGTGCGCGTGGGGGCTGACGCCGACCTGGTGCTGTGGGACCCGCACGGCACCCGCACCCTCTCGGCCAAGACCCACCACCAGCGCGTGGATTTCAACATCTTCGAAGGGCGCACGGTACGTGGCATACCCAGCCACACCATCAGCCAGGGCAAGGTGGTGTGGGCCGATGGTGACCTGCGCGCCGAAGCCGGGGCGGGCCGTTACGTGCAGCGCTCAGCGTACCCGTCGGTGTACGAGGTACTGGAGCGACGGGCCGAGCACCAGCGCCCTACACCCGTGCAGCGCTGAGCACCTGCCACGCAACCCTCGCGTTGTCTGCACTCATAAAAAAAAGAGGCTACCACCGTGATCGATCCCCTGAACCATCTGCCGCGCCCCCAGGCCCGTGCAGACCAGCTGGCCGAGCGCTTCAGCGACCTGGCCCCACCCCTCACCGCCCGCCAGGCCGCCGTAGAAAGCGCGCGCTGCCTGTACTGCTACGACGCCCCGTGCATCAATGCCTGCCCCAGTGAAATCGACATCCCGTCGTTCATCCACCGTATCAGCGACGAAAACCTTCAGGGGGCGGCCCAGCGCATTCTCTCGGCCAACATCCTCGGCGGCAGCTGCGCCCGCGTATGCCCTACCGAAATTCTCTGCCAGCAGGCCTGCGTGCGGAACAATGCCCAGGAATGCGCACCCGTATTGATCGGCCAGTTGCAACGCTATGCACTGGATAACGCGCACTTTACAGAACACCCGTTTCGGCGCTCACCGGCCACCGGCAAACGTATCGCCGTGGTCGGTGCCGGCCCGGCCGGGCTGTCGTGCGCCCACCGCCTGGCACTGCATGGGCACGAGGTGGTGGTGTTCGAAGCCAGTGACAAGCCAGGCGGCCTGAACGAATACGGCATCGCCCGCTACAAGCTGGTGGACGACTATGCCCAGCGTGAAGTGGCATTTCTGCTGGGCATTGGCGGTATCGAAATCCGCCACGGCCAGCGCCTGGGCGGCAACCTCAGCCTGGCCAGCCTGCGGGAGCAGTACGACGCGGTGTTCCTGGGCCTGGGCCTGAATGCCGTGCGCGCCTTGGGCCTGCCGGATGAACATGCCCCGGGGCTGCTGCCGGCTACCCACTACATCCGCGAACTGCGTCAGGCCGATGACCTGAGCCAGTTGCCCCTGGCCGACCGCTGCCTGGTGATCGGCGCCGGCAACACTGCCATCGACATGGCCGTGCAGATGAGCCGCCTGGGTGCACGCGACGTCAACCTGGTGTACCGCCGCGGCCACGCCGACATGGGCGCCACGGACCACGAGCAGAGCATCGCCAAGGCCAACCAGGTGCGCCTGCATACCTGGGCACGCCCCGACACCGTGCTGCTGGACGAAGCCGGGCAGGTGCGCGGCATGCGCTTTGCCCGCACCACCCTGGCAGAGGGCCGCCTGAGCGACACGGGCGAAACCTTCGAACTGGCCGCCGACGCCATTTTCAAGGCCATCGGCCAGTGCTTCGACGATGCCAGCCTGGCCGACCCGGCCGCCGCCCAGCTGGCGCGCGAGGGGGAGCGCATTCGGGTAGACGCGCACATGCGCACCAGCCTGCCGGGCGTGTACGCCGGAGGCGACTGCACCGCGCTGGGCCAGGACCTCACCGTGCAGGCAGTGCAACACGGCAAGCTGGCGGCTGAAGCCATCCAAGCCCAACTGATGACCAACGTGGAGGCTGCGTAATGGCTGACCTGTCGATCGAATTTGCCGGCATCAAGGCACCCAACCCGTTCTGGCTGGCGTCAGCGCCGCCAACCGACAAAGCCTATAACGTGGTACGGGCCTTCGAGGCGGGCTGGGGCGGCGTGGTGTGGAAGACCCTGGGCGAAGACCCGGCTGCGGTGAACGTGTCGTCGCGCTACTCGGCGCACTACGGCGCCAACCGCGTGGTGCAAGGCATCAACAATATCGAGCTGATCACCGACCGCTCGCTGGAAATCAACCTGCGTGAAATCACCCAGGTAAAGCGCGACTGGCCTGACCGGGCGCTGATCGTGTCGCTGATGGTGCCGTGCGAAGAAAACGCCTGGAAATTCATTTTGCCTCTGGTGGAAGCTACCGGTGCAGATGGGATCGAGCTGAACTTCGGCTGCCCCCACGGCATGCCCGAACGCGGCATGGGCGCCGCAGTGGGCCAGGTGCCGGAGTACGTGGAAATGGTCACGCGCTGGTGCAAGGCCTACTGCTCGCTACCCGTGATCGTCAAGCTCACGCCCAACATCACCGATATCCGCCAGTCGGCACGCGCCGCGCACCGGGGCGGGGCCGATGCGGTGTCGTTGATCAACACCATCAACTCCATCACCAGCGTCGACCTGGAGCGCATGGTGGCCCACCCCATCGTTGGCGACCAGAGCACCCACGGCGGCTATTGCGGGTCGGCGGTAAAGCCGATTGCCCTGAACATGGTGGCAGAGATCGCCCGCGACCCGGCGACCCACGGCCTCCCCATCTGCGGCATTGGGGGCATTGGCAGTTGGCGGGATGCCGCCGAGTTCATCGCCCTGGGCAGCGGTGCGGTGCAAGTGTGCACGGCGGCGATGCTGCATGGCTTTCGCATCGTGGAAGACATGAAAGACGGGCTGGCGCGCTGGATGGACCAGCACGGGCATCGCAGCCTGGAAGCATTCCGTGGCCAGGCGGTGGGGCACACCACTGACTGGAAGTATCTGGACATCAACTACAAGTCCATCGCCCACATCGACCCGCAAACCTGCATTGGCTGTGGTCGCTGCCACATCGCCTGCGAAGACACATCACACCAGGCGATCGCCAGCACCCCTGCAGCCGATGGCACCCATGTTTACCAGGTGATCGAGGAAGAATGCGTGGGCTGCAACCTGTGCCAGATCACCTGCCCGGTGCAGGACTGCATCGAGATGGTGGCCCAGGACACCGGCAAGCCCTACCTGAACTGGACCCAGGACCCACGCAACCCCTACCGCGAGGCCAGTTGAGGCCAAGCCTGCGCATCAGGGCTCCAGGCCGATGCCCCGCAGGATCACGCAGGTCACTGTCTGCACCGCGCTTTCAAAGGCGCGGTCAGACAGCGGCTTGCCGCCGTTGAGCAGGGTTACCTGGAAACCGAAGTCCGCGTAGTGCTGGGTGGAAGCCCAGATCATGTACAGCAGCGCAGACGGCTCCACCGGCTGAATGCGCCCCTCTTCTACCCAACGGCGGATCTTGGCCTCCTTCAGCCGGGCCCAGGGCACCAGGCTTTCGCTGAGGTTGATGCCCAGCACCGGGGCACCGTGCAGCATCTCCTCGGCCCAGATCCGCGAACCCAGCGGCCGCGACCGGGAATGGCCCATCTTCGCCCGTATGTAGCTGGTCAGCACCACACGCGGGTCATCGAAATGCTCGAAGCACTGGGCGTCCTGCTTCCATTCCTCCAGCAAGTCTTGCAGCACGGCACGGAACAGCTCGTCCTTGGTGGTGAAGTAGTAGTGCAGGTTGGAACGCGGCAGCCCGGCCTGCTCGGCGATGTCGCCCATGGACGTGCCGCCGTAGCCCTGCTCGGCGAACACTTTTTCCGCCGCTTGCAGAATTTTTTGCACGTTACGCCGGCGTATCTCGATCTTGTGGTTGGCCATCAGCCCACTGCCATCTGAAGGTAATACGCAAGATTACCCCATGTAGGACGGTAGGCCGCAAAATGGCCACGTCTGCTACCCACACCTCGCCCTGTCCCGCGCCGGGCACTGTGCCCGGTGCAAGTTGATGGCCGTATTGATAATGCCGATATGGCTGAACGCCTGCGGGAAGTTACCCAGCATGCGCTGGTCGGCCGGGTCGTACTGCTCGGCCAGCAGCCCCACGTCATTGCACAGGCCGGTCAGCCGCTCATACAGCGCCTGCGCTTCGGCCTGGCGCCCCAACAGCACATACACATCCGCCAGCCAGAACGAACACACCAGGAACGTGCCCTCGCCTGCAGTCAGGCCGTCACCGCAGCTGTCGGTGTCATAGCGCAGCAGCAGGCCGTTTTTCAGCAGGCGCTGCTCGATCTGCTCCAGCGTGCGCAGAAAACGTGGGTCTTCTGCGGGCAGGAAGCCGGTCAGGGCAATGTGCAGCAGGCTGGCATCCATCTCCGCAGAACCATACGCCTGGACGAAGTGACTGCCCCCGGCATCCAGGCCCTGCTCGCATACCTCCTGGTGGATCTGGTCGGCCACCTGGCGGTAATGGCGGGCCTGTTCGCGGCCTTCTTCCGTGGTTTCGGCAAGCCCGGCGGCACGGTCGAACGCCACCCAGGCCATGACCTTGGAGTGCACGAAGTGCTGCCGACCGCCGCGCACTTCCCAGATGCCTTCATCCGGGTCACGCCAGATGCTTTCGAGGTACGGCAGGATCAGCCGGGCGATGGCGGCACTGCGTGGGTGCCGAGGCAGCCCGCCGCGAATGGCCTGGCTCATGGCATCGGCGAGCTCGCCGTAGATGTCCAGCTGGGTCTGCGCCGATGCCGCGTTGCCTACGCGCACCGGCTGGGAGTGCTCGTAACCGGCCAGCCACGGCAGGGTGTACTCCTGCAAGTCCCGTTCACCGGCCAGGCCGTACATGATCTGCATCTGCTCGGGGTTGCCGGCGACCGAGCGCAGCAACCATTCGCGCCACGCCTGCGCCTCTTCGAAGTAACCCAGGTTCATGAACGCCAGCAAGGTCATGGTGGCATCGCGCAGCCAGCAGAAGCGGTAGTCCCAGTTACGCTCACCGCCCAGGCGCTCGGGCAGCGAGGTGGTCACTGCGGCGACGATGCCCCCGGTAGGTGCGTAGGTCATGGCCTTGAGCACCAGCAACGAGCGGCGCACCAGCGCGGTGTACGGCCCCACCTCCGGGCAACGGAAAGCAAAGGTTTCCCACTGGTCCACAGTGTCCTTGAGCGAGGCGTCGACATCCTGGTCAGGCTGCACCGGCAGGTGCGACAGCTGGTGGCGCAGGCTGAAGACCTGCCGCTCGCCAGCGCCCACCCGGAACCGCGCACCGGTGTGGTGATCGCGGGCGTGGGGCGGCACGCTGGTCGCCAGAATCAACCGGTCCGGCCCCGCCACGGCGCTGAGGGTAAGGGGCGCCAGGCGCTCGACCCAGGGCACCGTGCGCCCGTAGTCGAAGCGCATCACCAGGTCCATCTCGAAGTTGATTTCGCCGCTGATCCCCTCGACGATGCGCACCACCGAATTGACCTCACCCAGCGGCATGAAATCCAGCACACGGGCACGCCCGGTGGCCGTTACCCAGGTGGTTTCCAGCACCAGCGTGTCGTCCAGGTAGCGCCGGCTGCAGTGCTCCACGGGGTCGCACGGCGCCAGGCGCCACCGGCCGTTTTCTTCGTTGCCCAGCAGCGCCGCGAACACCGCAGGGGCATCGAAACGCGGCAGGCACAGCCAGTCGATCGAGCCGTCCTTGCTGACCAGGGCAGCACTGCGGCAGTTGCCCAGCAGGGCGTAGTCTTCAATATGAGCGGGCATTGAGGCTCCTGTGTGTGATTGCTGTTGGGCTCAACCCAAGCGGTGCCACTCGCGCTTGTCGCGGGCGAGCAACGCATTGCCCGCTTCGGGCCCATCTTCCCCTGCCGCGTAATCGTGCACCTCGCCGCCCGCTGCCCAGGCATCCAGAAACGGCTGCACCGCCCGCCAGCCGTTCTCGATGTTGTCGGCGCGCTGGAACAACGTCTGATCGCCGGTGAGGCAGTCGTAGATCAAGGTCTCGTACCCGGTGGCAGGGGTCATCTTGAAGTAGTCCTTGTAGGCAAAGCCCAGCTCCACGTTTTCCATCACCAGCTCGGGGCCAGGGCGTTTGGCCTGCAGGTCGAACCACATGCCCTCGTTGGGCTGGATCTGGATTTTCAGGTAGTTGGGCTTGGGCCGCTCCAGCTCCGACTCGCGGAACTGGGCATAAGGCGCAGGCTTGAAGCAGATGGCGATTTCGGTGTCACGCACGCTCATGCGTTTGCCCGTGCGCAGGTAGAACGGCACGCCGGCCCAGCGCCAGTTGTCGATCATCACCTTCAGTGCGACGAAGGTCTCGGTCTGGCTGTCCTCGGCAACGTTCTCTTCCTGGCGGTACCCGGCAATCTGCTTGCGCCCCTGCTTGCCAGCCACGTACTGGCCACGCACGGAGTTCTTCAATGCCATCTTGGTGGACCAAGGCCGGATGGCACCGATGACCTTGGCTTTTTCGCCCCGCACGGCATCGGCGGCAAACGCGGCAGGCGGCTCCATGGCCACCATTGCCAGCAGCTGGAACAGGTGGTTGGGTACCATGTCGCGCAACGCGCCAGTGCTGTCGTAGAAGGCCCCCCGGGTTTCTACGCCCACGGTTTCAGCTGCCGTGATCTGGATGTGATCGATGTAGTGGTTGTTCCAGAATGATTCGAACAGGCCGTTGGAGAACCGGCTGACCATGATGTTCTGCACCGTTTCCTTGCCCAGGAAGTGGTCGATGCGGTAGATCTGCCGCTCGTCCATCACCTTCAACAAGCAGGCATTGAGCGCCTGTGCGCTGGCCAGGTCGGTGCCGAAGGGTTTTTCAACCACCAGGCGGCGAAAACCACCGCCCGATTCATCCAGCAGGCCCGCCTCACCTAGCCGCTGGGCCACTTCGGGGAAAAAGCGCGGTGAGGTGGCGAGGTAGAAAATGGCGTTGCCGTGGCGGGTTTTGTTGACCCGTTCGGCGATGGCCTGGTACGTGGCCGGGTCCATGAAATCGCCGGTCTGGTAGTCCAGGCGTTTGGCCAGGCCGGCCCAGAGGGTTTCGTCCAGGCTGGCAGGCGCACCTTCGCCGCCCTTGTCGCGCTCGGCGATGAAGGTGTGCAGGCGTTCGGCAAATTCCTCGGCGGTGGCAGTGTTGTGGTCCACACCCACAATGCGCAGGTTGCGGTCCAACAGGCCATCACGGCTGAGGTTGTAAAGCGCCGGCATCAGCAGGCGCTTTACCAGGTCGCCATTGGCGCCAAACAGAAACAGGGTGCACGGTGGGGCAGCGGGGGTTTTCTGTTTTTTGCTCATTCAGGTTTTTTCTCGACGTGGCCACCAAACCCCAGGCGCATGGCCGAGAGCACTTTGTCACCGTAGGTACCCTGTTGCTGCCGGGAGCGGAACCGTGCGAACAGCGCGCTGGACAGCACCGGCACCGGCACCGCCTGCTCTACCGCGGCGTCGACCGTCCAGCGGCCTTCGCCGCTGTCCGACACCGAGCCGCTGAACTGGGCAAGCTGAGGATCGGCCGCCAGCGCATCGGCGGTGAGGTCCAGCAGCCAGGACGTCACCACGCTGCCGCGTCGCCACACTTCGGCAATTTCCGCAACGTTCAGGTCGAAGCGCTGGTCCTCGGGCAATTCGGTACCGCCCTTGCTGCGCAGCAGGTCGAAGCCTTCGGCATAGGCCTGCATCAGCCCGTACTCGATGCCGTTATGCACCATTTTCACGTAGTGCCCGGCGCCAGGCGGGCCAGCGTGGATGTAACCGTGCTCGGCACGCTGGTGTTCACCGCTCAGGCCATGGGTACGCGGGATTTCACCCACGCCAGGGGCGAGTGCCAGAAACAGCGGCTCCAGCCGCTCGAACACGTCCTTTTCGCCGCCAATCATCATGCAGTAGCCACGCTCCAGCCCCCACACGCCACCGGACGTGCCCACGTCCAGGTAATGCAACCCGCGCGTGGCCAGCTCGGCGGCGCGGCGCATGTCGTCCTTGTAGAAGGTGTTGCCGCCGTCGATGATCGCATCCCCCGGTTCCAGCAGGTCGGCAAGCTGGGCGATGGTCTGTTCGGTAGGCTCGCCTGCCGGCAACATCACCCACACCGCACGGGGTGCCTGCAGTTGTGCTACCAATGCGCCCAGATCCTGGGCAGCCTGGCTGCCCTCACCTTCCAGCGCGGTAACGGCATCCAGGTTGCGGTCGTGCACCACGGTGTGGTGGCCGGCGCGCATCAGCCGCCTTGCGATATTGCCGCCCATGCGGCCAAGCCCGACGATTCCCAATTGCATGAGCCGATGCTCCCCTTCTGAATTCTGGAATGGATGACGACAGTTCAACCTTTCAGGTTAGTCCAGCGCGCTGCGCGAGGGTTCAGCGACGAACGGCACAAGGCCATGCGCCGCTTCGTGGACCACGCTGCATTATGACGCACCATCACAGTGCAGCCATGATGTTCAGTGCCCCGCAGCCTGCCCTCGGATGTGCCCCACCCGGGCCCGCTTGCGCTGGCGGCGCAAGCGCCAACGTTTGCGTCTGGCACGGGGCCTGACAATAGTGACCAGCGGGTCACATTTGTCACATTTTCTACCCTACACTCGATTGTCGGCCCAGCTTTTGCTGGGGGTGTAAGTGACGAAAATAAGTCGAACTTTCACGAAAGCCGGCAGGTCAGGACATAAGTAGGCCAACGCAATGGGAAATTCGCCCAATCGGCCCACCCACCCCAGACAGTCCATTTGCCTTTCGGCCGGAATGCCGATTGAGCCGCGCTCGTGCGCATGACCCAGGGGCATGGAACGCAGTACGCAGAATTTAGAAACAGAGAGAACCACATATACGTAATACGGCCGCGTTATCAGCACCCGGCCAAGCTTAGGGATGGAGAGAAAGAATGATCAGTGCCGCTGTCGAGCCACATGTAGCTACCTTATTCACCACGGACCATCGCGAACCGCTCATCCCGGAGCTCCCCCCGGCAGGCAAGGCACCCGGCGCCCAACGCCAGAACAACCCGAACAAGCGCAAGGTGCTGTTCGTGACTTCGGAAATTGCCGACCTGGTCAAGACCGGCGGCCTGGGTGACGTCTCCGCCGCCCTGCCCCGCGCCCTGGCGCACCTGCATGATGTACGGGTGCTGATCCCCGGCTACCCCCAGGTGATGGACAGCGACAACCCCATTCACATCGTGGGTGAACTGGGCGGCCACGCGGCCCTGCCCCCCTGCAAGATCGGGCGCATGGACCTGCCCGACGGCCTGGTGATCTATGTGCTGATCTGCCCTGAGCTGTACCAGCGCCCCGGTACCCCGTACGCTGCCGAAAACGGCCGCGACTGGCCGGACAATCATATCCGTTTCGCCCGCCTGGGCCTGGCCGCCGCCGAGATTGCCGCCGGTGAAGGCATGATCCACTGGAAGCCCGAGCTGGTACATGCCCACGACTGGCCTGCCGGTTTGGCGCCTGCCTACATGCACTGGCGCGGCCTGAGCACCCCTACCCTGTTCACCATTCACAACCTGGCCTACCAGGGCGTGTACAGCCGTGCCTGCAGCCCGGAACTGGCGATCCCCGACCACGCCATGCAGCAGGAAGGCATGGAGTTCTACGGCAAGCTGTCGTTCCTCAAGGCAGGCCTGGCTTACTCCAGCCACATCACCACCGTCAGCGCCACCTACGCACAGGAGATCACCACGCCGGAGTTTGGCTGCGGCCTGGATGGCTTCCTGGCCAGCAAGGCCCAGCAGGGGCTGCTGGGGGGTATCCCAAACGGTATCGATGACAGCTGGGATGCCGCCACCGACACCTACCTGCAGCACAACTTCAGCCTCAACGATTGGGACGGCAAGGCGCGCAACGCCGAGGCGGTGCGTGAACTGTTCGAACTGGAACCGTCCGAAGGGCCGTTGTTTGCCGTGGTGTCGCGCCTGGTCTACCAGAAAGGCCTGGACCTGACCTTGGGTGTTGCCGAATACATTGTCGAGCAAGGCGGCCAGATCGCGATCATCGGCCGCGGCGAGCCCGAAGAAGAGCAGGCCATGCGCGAGCTGGCCCTGCGCCACCCGGGCCGTATCGGTGTACGCATCGGCTTCAACGAAACCGATGCTCGGCGCATGTTCGCCGGCAGCGACTTCTTGCTCATGCCGTCGCGCTACGAGCCCTGCGGCCTGAGCCAGATGTATGCCCAGCGCTTTGGCTCGCTGCCGGTAGCCCGCAACACCGGCGGCCTGGCCGACACCATCGAGAACGGCGTCACTGGCTTCCTGTTCAATGAATCGACCGTCGAAAGCTACCGCGAAGCGCTGAGCCGTGCCTTCTACATCTACCAGAAGAAGGACCTGCTCAACGCCATGCGCTGCCTGTCGATGACGCAGCCATTCAACTGGTGCCAAGCCGTTGAACCCTATGCGCGCCTTTACGAGGACCTGGTCAAGCAGGCTCACCTGGCTTATTACTGAAAAAGGGGTCGAAGATGCACAGGCATGGCGCACACTCACTGGACGCCACGTCGGCGCGCTTCGCCCTCTGGGCACCCGACGCGCGCAGCGTGAGCTTGGAACTGCAGCAACAACCTGGGGTTGAATTAAAGGCAGAGGGTGGCGGCTGGTTTACCGTTGATGCACCTGCCAAGCCCGGGGACCGCTACACCTATCGCATTGACGGCAAGCTGCAAGTGGCCGACCCGGCATCGCGCTTTCAGCCTGAGGGCGTTCACGGCCCAAGCCAGCTGGTGGATCTGGCTGGCTATGCCTGGCAACACACCTGGCAGGGCCGGCCTTGGCATGAAGCAGTCATTCAGGAAGTGCACGTCGGCGTGCTGGGTGGCTATGACGGCGTGGCACGCCAGCTGCCACGCATGGCCGCAACCGGCATCACCGCTATCGAACTGATGCCCGTTGGCGAGTTCCCGGGCACCCGCAACTGGGGCTACGATGGCGTGCTGCCCTACGCGGCGCAGCACACCTATGGCACCCCCGTGCAGCTGTGCAGCTTGATCGACCAGGCCCACGGCCATGGCCTGATGGTGATGCTGGACGTGGTTTACAACCACTTCGGGCCGGACGGCAACTTCCTGCATGCCTACGCTGGCCCCTTCTTCCGTGAAGACCGCCAGACCCCTTGGGGCGCGGCCATCGACTTCCGCCGCCCGGAAGTGCGCGAGTACTTCATCCAGAACGCCCTGATGTGGCTGTGCGACTACCGCTTCGACGGGCTGCGCCTGGATGCCGTGCACGCCATCGACCAGCCCGACTTCCTGGTTGAACTGGCCCGTCGCGTGCGCGAGGCGGTGGAGCCTGGCCGGCAGATTTGGCTGGTGCTGGAGAACGAGCACAACCAAGCGTTTCTGCTGGAACAAGGCTTTGATGCGCAGTGGAACGATGACGGCCACAACGCGCTGCATGTATTGCTCACAGGCGAGACCGAGGGCTATTACGAAGACTACAAGCACCAGCCGATCAACAAGCTGGCCCGGTGCCTGAGTGAGGGCTTTGTCTTCCAGGGCGAACCCAACCGCCATGGCCAACCCCGCGGCGAACCGAGCGGGCACCTGCAGCCCAGCGCCTTTGTGCTGTTCCTGCAGAACCACGACCAGATCGGCAACCGGGCGATGGGCGAGCGCCTCACCCGCCTGGCACCGCCTGCCGCGCTGCGCGCTGCCACGGGGTTGCTGTTGCTGAGCCCGATGATTCCGCTGCTGTTCGTGGGCGATGATGACGGCAGCCGTGCACCGTTCCTGTTCTTCACCGACTTCCACGATGAGTTGGCCGACGCGGTGCGCGAAGGCCGCCGGGGCGAGTTCGAGCACTTCGCCGCGTTTGCCGACCCGGAGCAACGGGCGCGCATCCCCGACCCCAACGCCCGGCAGACCTTCGATGACTCGCGGCCCGATGCACAGGATGTGCTGGCGGGCTGGCACGGGCTGTACCAGCAGTTGCTGGCGGTACGTCGGCAACAGTTGATGCCGCGCCTGCCTGGCACCCGTGCTCTGGGTGCAGAAGTGTTGGCAGACAAGGCACTCAGCGCCCGTTGGCAGCTGGGTGATGGCAGCACGCTACGCATCGACCTCAACCTCTCCGAGCAGCCGCTCACGTTGCATGCGCCGCCTGCCGGTGCCTGCCTGTTCGACAGCGGCGACACGGCCCACCCGGGCTCTACCCTTTCCCCTTACAGCTGCGTGGTCACCTTACTGCCCGCTGGCCAGGAGGCGCCATGAGCGAAACCTTGCTCCATAAACTGGCCAGCGCAGCCGGGTTGGCACGCGACTGGGTCGATGCCAACAACAAGCCGCAGCAAGTCACTGATGACGTGTTGCGCCAGGTGCTTGAAGCGCTCGGCCATGCTGCGGCGGATGATGCGCAGGTTCGCGAAAGCCTGGCAGACCTCCAGCACAGCGACGATGCCGACCATGTGCCCCCGTTGTTGACTGCAGACCAGGGCGAGCCGCTCGACCTCTCACGCTATTTTGCCAGCGGCGCAGCAGTGCGCTGTGAACTGGAGGACGGCAACCAGACGGAACTGGCGCTGGACGCCCATGCCCGGCTGCCCGGCACCCTGCCGGTGGGTTACCACCAGCTTGAGGTGTCAGGGCATGCGTTCACGCTGGCCGTGGCACCAGCCGGCTGCCTGTCATTGCACGAGGTAGCCGAAGAAGCCCCCGCACGTTGCTGGGGCCTTTCAGCGCAGCTCTACAGCCTGCGCCGCCCCGGTGACGGGGGTTATGGCGACTGCCTGGCCCTGGAACAGCTGGCCCGCAGCGCCGCCGAGCGCGGCGCAGATGCACTGGCCATAAGCCCTATTCACGCATTGTCCGCCTTCGAGCAGGAGCACTACAGCCCCTACTCACCCTCCAGCCGCCTGCTGCTGAACACCCTATATGCCAGCCCGGCCGCCATCCTGGGGGAGCGCGCTGTAAGGACGGCCATCGTCAGCAGCGGGCTTGAGCAGGCACTCGAAGCGCTGGAGCAGGAACCGCTGGTGGACTGGCCGCGCGCAGCCGACTTCCGTTTCCAGCTGCTGCGTGCGCTGTACAAGGATTTTTGCCAGGGCGACCACCCCCTGCGCGCCGATTTCGAAAGCTTCCGCGACGACGCCGGCGAAGCGCTGGAGCATCACTGCCGCTTCGAAGTACTGCAAGCCAAGGCGGTGGACGAAGGCCTGGGCGCCGACTGGCGCAAGTGGCCAGCCGAGTGGCGCGACCCGTATCACCCAAGCGTGCAGAGCCTAGCCGAAAGCTACCCGTCCAGCGTGGAATTCCATGCGTTCTGCCAATGGCTGACCGAGCGCAGCGTGCGCCGTGCTCAACAGGCCGCCACAGGCAACGGCATGGGCATCGGGCTGATTGCCGACCTGGCGGTGGGGGCCGATGGCGCGGGTAGCCAGGCCTGGAGCCGCCAGGACGAATTGCTGGCCAACCTCACCGTGGGCGCTCCGCCCGACATCCTCAACCGCGCCGGCCAGGACTGGGGCATTTGCGGGTTCTCACCCGAGGGCCTGAAGCGCAACGGCTACCGCGCCTTCATCGAAATGCTCAGGGCCAACATGGCCAACGCCGGCGGCCTGCGCATCGACCACGTCATGGGCCTGCGCCGGCTGTGGTTGATCCCCCGTGGCGCCAAGCCCAGCGAAGGTGCCTACCTGAATTACCCGCTGGAAGACCTGCTGCGGCTGCTGGCGCTGGAGTCGGTGCGCAACCAGGCGGTCATCCTGGGCGAAGACCTGGGCACAGTGCCGGACGGGCTGCGCGAAGCCTTGGCGGCCAAGAATGTGTTGGGCATGCGTGTATTGCCGTTCGAGCAAGCCTCGCCCGGCAAATTCACACCCATCATGGACTGGCCCGACGACGCCCTGGCCACCACCGGCACCCACGACCTCGCCCCCGTGGCCGGTTGGCTGCAGAACCGCGATATCGACTGGAGCCACCGCCTGGGGCTGGTCGATGCCGCCACCGAGCAACACTGGCGCGCCGACCGCCAGAAGGAACACGACGGCCTGCGCCGTACGCTGGAAACCAACTATGGCCCGCTTGAGGACACCTCTGCCGTGATCGATGCCGCTATCCGTTATGTAGGCCATACCCGCGCACCCCTGGTACTGGTCCCGCTCGAAGACCTGCTCGGCTTGGACGAACAGCCCAACATGCCCGGCACCACCGATGGCCACCCCAACTGGCGCCGCCGCTTTGCCCTGCCCGCCGACCGCATGCTGGACGATGCAGACGCCGCACGGCGCCTGGAGCTGCTGGCCCAAGCCCGCGAGCAAGCCTGGGAGCGCGACCGATGAAGCCGCTTACCGCCACGCTGCGCCTGCAATTTCACAGCGACTTCACCCTCGACCACGCCCTGCCGCTGGTGCCCTACTTCGCCCAGCTGGGCATCAGCCACCTGTACGCATCGCCCCTGCTGAAAGCCCGCGCAGGGTCGCGGCACGGCTACGACGTGGTCGACCCTACACAGGTAAACCCGGAACTGGGCGGTGAGGCTGCCCTGGAGCGCCTGGTGGCCGCTTTGCGCCAGCACGGCATGGGGCTGATCGTAGACACGGTATCCAACCACATGGCCGTGGGCGGGGCCGACAACCCGTGGTGGCAGAGCCTGCTGGCGTGGGGCCGGCGCAGCCCCTATGCCGAATTCTTCGATATCCAGTGGCACTCGGCCGACCCATTGCTGGCTGGCCAGTTGCTGCTGCCGTTCCTGGGCAGCGACTACGGCGTGGCCCTGAAAGAGGGCGAGATCCCGCTTGAATTCGACAAGGCCAACGGCGTACTCCAGATTGCCCATTACGAGCACCGCTTCCCGATTTGCCCGGTGGACTATGGCTGGATCCTGGCGCTAAGTCCGGACCCGGCGCTGGCAGCCCTGGCTGAGCACTTCACTGCCTTGGGCGATTCGGCTGCACCCGTGGAGGAAGCCCTCCCCCTGCAAGCCGAATTGGCGCGCCTGGTGCGCGAAGGTGCCGACCTGGAGTCGGCATTGGTGGCCTTCGACAGCCGCAGCGAAGCGGGCTTCAAGCGCCTGCACCTGCTGCTGGAACGCCAGACCTATCGCCTGGCCAGCTGGCGCACGGCAGCGGACGACATCAACTGGCGGCGTTTCTTCGACATCAACGAACTGGGCGGCCTGCGGGTCGAACGCTCGGTGGTGTTCGAAGCCACCCATGCCAAGCTGTTCGAACTGATCGAGCGCGGCTTGGTGGACGGCCTGCGCATCGACCACATCGACGGCCTGGCCGACCCACGCGGCTACTGCCGCAAGCTGCGCCGCCGCGTCACCAGCCTGATGGCCAGCCGCCCGCCGCAGGCGTCGCTTGAGCACTTCCCCATTTATGTTGAGAAGATCCTGGGCGTGGATGAGCACCTGCACCGCGACTGGCTCACCGACGGCACCACCGGCTACGAGTTCATGAACCAGGTGTCGCTGCTGCAGCACGACCCCGCCGGCGAAGTGCCACTGACGGAGCTGTGGGCGAATGTGAGCGAGCGCCCGGACTACGCCGAAGAAATCCGCCTGGCGCGGCACCTGGTGCTCAACGCCAGCCTGGCCGGTGACTGCGAGTCGGTGGCCCAGGCATTGTTGCAGGTGGCGCGCAACGACCTGATGACCCGCGACCTGTCCTTGGGTGCCATTCGCCGAGCGTTGCAAGCACTGGTGGCGCACTACCCGGTGTACCGCACCTACTTCAACGCCTGCGGCAGGCCGGCTGAGGACGAGGGCTTTTTCCAGCAGGCCCTGGAAGGCGCCCGGCAAGACCTCAGCGAGGCAGACTGGCCCTTGCTGGAGCAAATGGAGAAGTGGCTGGGTGGCGAAGGCTGGCGCCAGCTGCCGCCAGGGCGGGCACGCAAGCAACTGCGCCATGCCTGTGTACGCTTCCAGCAACTGACTGCCCCCAGCGCCGCCAAGGCCGTGGAGGACACCGCCTTCTACCGCAGCGCACGCCTGCTGTCGCGCAACGATGTGGGCTTTGAAGCCGAGCGCTTTGGCGCACCACTGGACGACTTCCACATTGAGGCGCAGCGGCGCTTGCGGGACTTCCCCGATAACCTGCTGGCCACTGCCACCCACGACCACAAACGCGGCGAGGATACCCGTGCCCGCCTGGCGGTGCTCAGCGAACGTGCGCCCTGGCTTGCCAGCCGCCTGGAGCACTGGCGCGAGCTGGCCGAGCCGCTGCGTGAGCCGCTGGACGACGGCGTGGCCCCCAGCCCCGGCGACGAGTACATGCTGCTGCAAACCCTGCTGGGCACCTGGCCTCTGGGCCTGGATGTGCATGACCACCAAGGCCTGGAGCAGTACGCCGAACGGGTTCGTCAATGGCAGCAGAAGGCCCTGCGCGAGGCCAAATTGCGCAGCAGCTGGAACGCACCCAACGAAGCCTATGAAGCCAGCTGTGTACGCTACCTGGATGGCCTGCTGCTGAACGACGACCACCTGCAGCTGCGCAAGTCCGTGGCGGATGCCACGCAGCTGATCAGTTGCCCCGGCGCGCTCAACAGCCTGGTGCAGGCCCTGATGCGCATGACCGTGCCTGGTGTGCCCGACCTGTACCAGGGCAACGAGTACTGGGATTTCAGCCTGGTCGACCCAGACAACCGCAGGCCGGTGGATTACCCGGCGCGGCGCGCCTCGCTGACCGACAGTGCGCCGCTGCCCGAGCTGCTGGCTAATTGGCAGGACGCACGGGTCAAACAGGCATTGGTTGCGCGTGTGCTCGACTGCCGCATGGCCCACCCTGAGCTGTTCCGCCGTGGGGCCTACCTGCCCCTTGCCGTGCAAGGCAAGCACGCCGACAAGGTAGTGGCATTTGCCCGCCTGGGGGACAGCGAACGGGCGGTGATCATTGCGCCACGCCTGGCCAGCTCGCTGCTGGGCGCGGCTGCGACGCCCCTGATCCCACCTCAGAATTGGGACGATACGCGGGTAATTCTGCCGTTTGCCTTTTCCCCGGCCAACTCGACTGGACTTTTCGGCGCAAGCGTTGTCAGCCCTGTAAGAGAGTTGAAGTTAAGCGCCGTACTTTCCGAGTTTCCGGTCAACGTGTTGATCGAACACAACTAGCATTCAGGAGCGTCACGATGAGTGTCAACGATAAGCGGATACGCGAGTTTGCCTATCAGATCTGGGAGTCGGAGGGCAAACCGGAAGGTCACGAAGAGCGCCATTGGGAAATGGCGCGCAAGCTGGTCGAAGCGGAGGCCCTGGCCCCCGATGCAAAAGCCAAGGGCAAGGCCAAGCCTGCACCAAAGGCCAAACCCGGGGACAAACCCGCTGCCAAGCCCAAGGCATCTGCGGCGCCCAAACCACCGGCCGACCCCAAGGTTGCAGCGCTGCCTGCAGGCGACAAGCCTGCCGCTGCCAAAAAACCTCGCGCTGTGAAAAAACCCACCGCGAGCTGAGCCTTCAACGGTTCTGCCGCTGGCAGGCAGCCACTGACCACGAGCGATTCGTGAACCAGGCCTGTCGGCGGCAGAGGCGTAGCAATACCCACACTATCCAGCCCTATACGGCCATTCGAGGATTGCCATGAGCCCGCGCACCCCAAAGAAAACCCGCTCCGTTGCACCATCGCGCATTCGCGAAGGCTTACCGTTCCCCCTCGGCGCCAACTGGGATGGCCTTGGCGTCAACTTCGCCATCTTCTCGGCCAATGCCACCAAGGTTGAACTGTGTATTTTTGACGCCTCTGGCGAGAAGGAACTCGAGCGCATCGAGTTGCCGGAATACACCGACGAGATCTACCACGGCTACCTGCCCGACGCTCACCCTGGGCTGGTTTACGGCTACCGCGTACACGGCCCCTACGAGCCGGAAAACGGTCACCGCTTCAACCCCAACAAGCTGCTGATCGACCCCTACGCCAAGCAGCTGGTGGGCGAACTGAAATGGTCCGAAGCCTTGTTCGGCTACACCATCGGCCACCCCGATGGCGACCTGTCGTTCGATGAGCGTGACAGTGCCCCCTTCGTGCCCAAGTGCAAGGTCATCGACCCGGCCTTCACCTGGGGCCGTGACCAGCGCGTGCAAACCCCGTGGGACCGCACCATCGTCTACGAGGCCCACGCCAAGGGCATCAGCATGCGCCACCCGGCAGTGCCGGAGAAGCTGCGCGGCACCTTCGCCGGCCTTGCCAATGACGAGCTGCTCAAGCACATCAAGGACCTGGGCGTTTCCAGCATCGAACTGCTGCCCATTCATGCCTTCGTCAACGACCAGCACCTGCTGCAGAAAGGCCTGAACAACTACTGGGGCTACAACAGCATCGCCTTCTTCGCCCCGCACCCGGCGTACCTGGCCAGTGGCAAGATCGCCGAATTCAAGGAAATGGTTGCGCACCTGCATGATGCCGGCCTGGAGCTGATTCTGGATGTGGTCTACAACCACACCGCCGAAGGCAACGAGATGGGCCCCACGCTGTCGATGCGCGGCATCGACAACGCTTCGTACTACCGCCTGATGCCGGACAACAAGCGTTACTACATCAACGATTCCGGCACTGGCAACACCCTGGACCTGAGCCACTCCTGCGTGCTGCAGCTGGTCACCGATTCGCTGCGCTACTGGGCAGGCGAGATGCACGTCGATGGCTTCCGCTTCGACCTGGCGACCATTCTGGGCCGCTACCACGACGGCTACAGCGAACGCCACAGCTTCCTGGTAGCTTGCCGCCAGGACCCACTGCTGCGCCAGGTGAAGCTGATTGCCGAGCCCTGGGACTGCGGCCCTGGGGGTTACCAGGTGGGTAACTTCGCGCCGGGCTGGGCTGAATGGAACGACAAGTTCCGTGACACGGTGCGGGCCTTCTGGAAAGGTGACGAGGGCCAGTTGGCAGACTTTGCAGCGCGCATGACGGGCTCTGGCGATCTGTTCAACAACCGCGGGCGCAGGCCGTACTCGTCGGTGAACTTCATCACCGCCCACGACGGCTTCACCCTGCGCGACCTGGTCTCGTACAACGAGAAACACAACGAAGACAACGACGAGAACAACCAGGACGGCACCAGCAACAACGTGTCGTGGAACTGCGGCGCCGAGGGCCCTACCGAGGACCCGGAAATCAACGCCCTGCGCATGCGCCAGATGCGCAACTTCTTCGCCACCCTGCTGTTCGCCCAAGGCACGCCGATGATCGTGGCGGGGGACGAGTTCAGCCGCACCCAGCATGGCAACAACAACGCCTATTGCCAGGACAGCGAAATTGGCTGGGTGAACTGGGACCTGGATGACGAGGGCCAGGCCCTGCTGACGTTCGTCCGCCGCCTCACCCGCCTGCGCCTTAAATACCCCGTGCTACGCCGCTCGAGCTTCCTGGTGGGTGATTACAACGAGGCCATTGGGGTGAAGGACGTCACCTGGCTGGCGCCGGACGGCAACGAGATGAGCGTGGAGCAGTGGGAAGACCCGAATGGCCGTTGCCTGGGCATGCTGATCGACGGCCGTGCCCAGGTCAGCGGCATTGCACGGCCGGGTGCCGAGGCGACGGTGCTGCTGATCGTCAACGCGCACCATGACACCGTGCAGTTCAAGTTGCCGACCGTACCTGAGGGTAACCACTGGGGTTGCGTGATCGACACCGACCGGCCGGAGCTGCGTAAAGCGCAGCAGCTGGAATTCGACAGCACGTTCGATGTGACCGGGCGTTCGGTGGTGTTGATGGTGTTGGAGCGAGAAGAGGAGTAAGGCCAGGTCGCGGCTGGGGGTTTTGCCGTGGCGTAT
>NZ_BCAV01000049.1:0-28149 GCF_001320125.1 Pseudomonas sp. NBRC 111119 | reverse complement strand
ACCCGCCACGGCGATCACCTCCCGGCCCAAACCTGAATAACCTGCACCTACCGAGCAGGCCTCATGATCAACACCCCCAATGGCGGCAAGTTCAGCGCCAGCGACAGGGGTTGCCCGTGGCTAGGCGTTTCTACACTCTCCACCGCTCCCATGTTGCCTATGTTCGAACCCGCATAGGTCTCGGCATCACTGTTCAACAGCTCCTGCCAACGCTCGCCGAACGGCACCCCAACGCGATAACCCTCACGCGGCACCGGCGTGAAGTTGGCCACCACCAACACGGGCTCCCCATCACTGCTCCAGCGCAACCAGGCAAACACGCTGTTCTGCGCGTCATCACCGATCAACCACTGGAAGCCCTGCGGCTGGCAATCCTGCTCGTGCAGCGCCGGCACCTCGCGGTACAGGCGGTTAAGGTCGCTGACAAGGCGCTGCACCCCCTGATGCTCCGGGTACTGCAGCAGGTACCAGTCCAGCTCCGCATCGTGGTTCCACTCCCGCCACTGGCCAAACTCACAGCCCATGAACAGCAGCTTCTTGCCCGGGTGTGCCCACATGTAGGTCAGGTAGGCGCGCAGGTTGGCGAACTTCTGCCAACGGTCACCCGGCATCTTGTCGATCAGCGACCGCTTGCCGTGCACCACTTCGTCATGGGAGATCGGCAGCACAAAATGCTCGGAATAGGCATACACCAACCCGAAGCTCATTTCGTTGTGGTGGTGGGCGCGGTGCACCGGGTCGTTCTGGATGTAATGCAAGGTGTCATGCATCCAGCCCATGTTCCACTTGTAACCGAAGCCCAGGCCGCCTTGTTCGATCGGCTGGCTAACCCCAGGCCAGGCAGTGGATTCTTCGGCGATGATCAACGCGCCGGGCGCTTCATGGGCCGCCACACCGTTGAGGTGGCGGAGGAAGTCGATGGCCTCCAGGTTCTCACGCCCGCCATGACGGTTGGGCACCCACTCCCCCGCCTTGCGCGAATAGTCGCGGTACAGCATCGACGCCACGGCATCCACCCGCAGGCCGTCGATATGGAAGTGCTTCAGCCAATGCAAGGCCGACGCCATCATGAAGCCGCGCACTTCGTTGCGCCCCAGGTTGTAGATGAGGGTATTCCAGTCTTGGTGGTAGCCTTCCAGCGGGTTGTCGTACTCGTACAGCGCCGTGCCATCGAAGCGGGCCAGGCCATGTTCGTCGGTGGGGAAATGCGCAGGCACCCAATCCAGAATCACGCCGATGCTGGCCTGGTGGCAGGCATCGATGAACGCGGCAAAATCTTCAGCCGTGCCATACCGGGAGGTGGGCGCGAACATGGACAGCGGCTGATAGCCCCAGGACCCGCCAAACGGGTGCTCCATGATCGGCAGCAGCTCGATGTGGGTAAAGCCCAACTGCTGTACATAGGGCACCAGGCGGTCGGCCAGCTCGCGCCAGTTGTAGTAGCGGCCTACCTCACCCGCCTCGTTCATCTCGCAGCGCCATGAACCGGGGTGCAGTTCATAGATGGACAGCGGCGCGCTGTAGGCATGGCGCTGGGCGCGCTCGTCCATCCACTGCTGGTCGCCCCACGCATGGCCCAACGGCCCTGCCACCTTGGACGCCGTGCTCGGTGGCAATTGCGTGGCGCGCGCCAGCGGGTCGGCCTTGAGCGGCAGAATGCCGCCCTTGCCCAACACTTCGAACTTGTACGTTTCGCCCACACCCAGGCGCGGGATGAACAACTCCCACACGCCGGCCTCGTGACGCAGCCGCATGAGGTGGCGGCGCCCGTCCCAGTTGTTGAAGTCGCCCACCACGGACACACGCCGGGCATTGGGCGCCCACACCGAGAAGTTGACGCCGTCTACCCCGTCCACCTGGGTGGGCTGGGCACCGAAGCGCCCAGCGAGGTCGCGGTGGTTGCCCTCGGCGAACAGGTGCAAATCCATCTCGCCCAGTTGCGGGCCAAAGCTGTAGGGGTCTTCAGTGACCTGCTCGCCGCCGGCCCAGCCGATCTGCAACTGGTAGGGCTGTGCCTTTTCGAGGTGCGCGGTGAACAGGCCAGGCAGCGAACCTTGCACCATTTCGGCCAGCACCTGGCCGCCCTCGCGCGCCACCACACGGGCGCTGAGCGCGTCGGGCAGGTAGGCCCGCACGGTCAGCCCGCCTTGTGCATCGCCGTGAGGCCCAAGTACCGCAAAAGGGTCGGCGTGCTCGGCGCGAGCAAGGGCATCCAGGTCCCGTTGCCGAAGGCCACCGTTATCACGCGTTGAAACGTTCATTCTGACTCTCCCCAGGTACTGATCAGTCCATGCAGACCATGCAAAGGCACGGCCAGCCAGCTTGGACGGTTCTCGGCTTCATAAGTTATTTCGTAGGCAGCTTTTTCCAGGCAGAACAGCTCCAGCGCGGCACGCTCGCCGTCAGCCTGTTCCCAGGCATGGGGCATGGCTGCGGTCGCCAGCCCGTAGGCTTCGATGAACGCATGCCGCGACTGATGCAGGTAGTGCCGTGCCACGCGCTGCCGGGCCTGCCGCGCCGCGTCGGAAAGGTCCACGCCAGAGGCGCTGCGCAAGATCATCGCAGCAGCATAGTCGAAGGATCGCAACACGCCGCTCACGTCCTTGTACGGGCTGTGCTTGGCACGGCGTTCTTCCAGTGGGCGGGACGGTTCACCCTCGAAGTCGATCAGGTAGGCGTCACCCTGCACCACCAGTACCTGGCCCAGGTGCAGGTCCCCGTGCACGCGCATCAACAGGCCGCCCTGGGCCTTTTGCGTGAGCGCCTGGATATGCTGGGCCAGCCCGTCACGCTGCTGTTGCAGGTCGTCCACCAAGGCTTGGCTGTCGCTGTCCAGCTTGTCGCGGTGCTGGGCCAGCAGGTCCAGCGCGTGGGTCAGCTCGGCGCTTATCTGCGTGCTCCAGCGCGCGCTGTCCTGCCCGTCGCTGGGGCGTGGCGTGAAGGCTTCATCCGCTGTTGGGGCGGCTAGCAGCAGGTGCATTTCGCCCAAGCGTTGGCCAAGCAGCGCAGCGAAGCCACTGAGTTCGGTCAGTGCGTCGGTGTGCGAGTCGGCCTCATTACTGGTGGGCTGCATCTGGTCGCGAATGGCGCGCTCCAAGGTGTTCTGGGTCCAGGCCCAGGCATCGCCCTGGTTGCTGAGGTAGCCCTGGGCAATCATCAGCAAATGCGGCGCGCCCTGCTCGTCCACCCGGCTGACCCATGCCAGCAACGGGGAGATGTTGGCGAAGCCTGCAGCAGTCAGGTAGGCACTCATTTCCAGCTCGGGGTGGATGCCGGCATTGACCCGCCGGATCAGTTTGAGCACCACCGAATCACCCACCACCACCGAGCTGTTGGACTGCTCGGCACTGAGGTAGCGCACCGGGCTTTCATCGTTCAGGCCAAGGCCAGCCAGTTGCTGGGTGTGCTCGAAGCGCAGCTCCCCTTGGCCGCTGCCACAGGGTAGGCGCACGCCGTCTTTGCAGGCTTTGAGCACTGCACGGATGAACGGCTCCAACACGAACGCGTCGGTGATCAGCCCCACCTGATGGGCACGGCGTACCCGTGACAGTGCCAACTGCTGGGGCAGTGCGCTGTTGATCTGGTCTTCGGGCAGCAGGCCGAACGGCAACTGGTAGCGGTGGGTGACGCCATCGCTCTCTACCTCGATTTCACTCAGCAGCACCGGCACGCTGGCGTTCGCCAGGCGTATGCCGTAGCTCAGGCGAATAGCATCGATGGGCCCTTCCTTGCCGGCGAACCAACGCCGCTTGGGCAGGTACTGGGGCAAAATCGACGTTTGCAGGGTGTCGCGGGAGGGGGCCTCGAGCAGCTCCTCCATGCGTTTGCGCAGCACTAAAGTAGTCAATTCGGGTAACCCCTCGGTGGGCTGTATGTGCCAGCTGGGCATGCGGTCGTGGGAGGCCAGCAGGAACCAATAAAAGCCATAAGGCGGCAAGGTGAGCAGAAACGGCAACTGGCCGATGGGCGGGAACGCGCTGCCGCCCAGCATCTCCACCGGCACCATGCCCGCGTACTGGGCCAGCTCAAGCTCGGCCGCCTGGGCAGCGCGGGATACGTTGGCCACGCACAGCACCACTTCGGCAGTGCCATCGGCGTCGGTGTATTCACGGATGTACGCGAGAATGCGCCGGTTGCTGGGCGTGAGGGTGCGGATGCTGCCGCGGCCAAACGCCTTCTGTTGCTTGCGCACGGCCAGCATGCGGCGCGTCCAGTTCAACAGCGAATGCGGGTCGTGGCTCTGGGCTTCCACGTTCACCGTCTGGTAACCGTACAACGGGTCCATGATCGGGGGCAGCACCAGGCGCTGGGGGTCGGCGCGGGAGAAGCCGCCGTTGCGGTCGGGCGACCACTGCATGGGCGTACGCACGCCGTCACGGTCACCCAGGTAGATGTTGTCGCCCATGCCCAGCTCGTCGCCGTAATACAGCGTGGGTGTACCCGGCATCGACAACAGCAGGCTGGTGAGCAGCTCGATACGCCGGCGGTCGCGCTGCAGCAACGGCGCCAGGCGCCGCCGGATACCCAGGTTGATACGCGCTCGCCGGTCTTCAGCGTAGTAGTTCCACAGGTAGTCCCGCTCACGGTCGGTGACCATCTCCAACGTCAGCTCATCGTGGTTGCGCAGGAAGATTGCCCATTGGCAGTTGGCGGGGATTTCCGGCGTCTGGCGCAAAATATCGGTGATCGGAAAACGGTCTTCCATGGCCAGCGCCATGTACATGCGTGGCATCAGCGGAAAGTGGAACGCCATGTGGCATTCGTCGCCTTCACCCTCGCCAAAGTAAGGCCGCGTGTCCTCCGGCCATTGGTTGGCCTCGGCCAGCAGCATGCGGTCGGGGTAATTGGCATCGATCTCGGCACGGATCGCCTTCAGAACAGCATGGGTTTCCGGCAGGTTTTCGTTGTTGGTGCCGTCGCGCTCAATCAGGTACGGGATGGCGTCCAGGCGCAGGCCGTCTACCCCCATGTCCAGCCAGAAGCGCATTACCCCGATGACCGCCTTCATCACCTGCGGGTTGTCGAAATTCAGGTCGGGCTGGTGCGAGTAGAAGCGGTGCCAGAAGTACTGCCCGGCCACAGGGTCCCAGGTCCAGTTGGATTTTTCGGTATCGAGAAAGATGATGCGGGTGCCGTCGTACTTGTGCTCGTCATCCGACCACACGTAGAAGTCCCGGGCCTTGCTGCCGCGCTTGGCATGCCGGGCCCGCTGAAACCACGGGTGCTGGTCGCTGGTGTGGTTGATCACCAGTTCGGTGATCACCCGCAAGCCGCGCTTGTGGGCCTCGGCGATAAAACGCCGGGCGTCGGCCAAGGTGCCGTAGTCCGGGTGCACCGCCTTGTACTCGGCGATGTCGTAGCCATCGTCCCGCCGCGGCGAGGGGTAGAACGGCAGCAGCCACAGGGTGTTGACCCCTAGGTCGGCAATGTAGTCGAGCTTGCCGATCAAGCCGGCGAAATCACCGATGCCATCATTGTTGGCGTCGAAGAACGACTTGATGTGCAACTGGTAGATGACCGCGTCCTTGTACCACAGCGGATCATCGATGAACGCTTGCGGGCGTGCACGCTTGGCCATGTGCGGCTCCTGTCCCTGTTCAGGCTTTGCTGATGCGCCAGATACCGAACGGCTGATGCGAAGGGTCGATGCGCATCCACTGGGTTTTGCCGTACCACGACCAGCGGTGGCCATTCATCAAGTCTTCGCCGTGGGTTTCTGCATCGTCGCCCAGGCCCAGCTCCCACAGTGGCAGCTCGAAATGCGCCTCCTGGACGTTGTGCGGGTCCAGGCTGATGGCGACCAGAATGTAGTTGTCGCGCTGGGGTGTGCGCTTGGCGAAGTACAGGATGTTGTCGTTCCAGCAATTGAAGAACGCCACACCCAGGTGCGTTTGCAATGCCGGGTTCTGCCGGCGAATGCGGTTCAGCCGGGCGATTTCCGGGATGATATTGCCAGGCTGGCTGAAGTCACGCGGGCGAATCTGGTACTTCTCGGAGTCCAGGTATTCCTCCTTGCCTGGCAAGCCGGCAGCTTCGCACAGCTCAAAACCCGAATACATGCCCCACAGCCCCGAACCCATGGTCGCCAACGCTGCGCGGATGAGGAAGCCCGCCCTGCCGTTCTGCTGCAAGAAGAACGGGTTGATGTCCGGCGTATTGACGAAGAAGTTGGGCCGGTAGCACTGGCTCCACGGCGGCTGGTTGAGCTCTTCGAAGTATTCGCGCAGTTCTTCCTTGGTGTTGCGCCAGGTGAAGTAGGTGTAGCTCTGGGCATACCCCACCTTGCCCAGCCGCGCCATCATGGCCGGCTTGGTGAACGCTTCGGCCAGGAACAGCACGTCCGGGTACTGGCGCCGCACATCGGCGATCAGCCACTGCCAGAACGGCAGGGGCTTGGTGTGGGGGTTATCGACGCGGAAGGTTTTCACGCCCTCTTCCACCCAGCCGATGATCACATCGCGCAGCGCGGTCCAAAGGCCTGGCACGGCGTCGGGCGCGTAGAAGTCGACGTTGACGATGTCCTGGTATTTCTTCGGCGGGTTTTCCGCATAGCGAATGGTGCCGTCGGGGCGCCAGCTGAACCAACCGGGGTGTTGGGTAAGCCACGGGTGGTCCTGGGAGCACTGGATGGCAAAGTCCAGGGCGATTTCCAGGCCGTGCTGGGCAGCCGCCGAAACCAGCCTGCGGAAGTCTTCACGGGTACCCAGTTGCGGGTGAATAGCCTCGTGGCCGCCGTCGGGGCTGCCGATGGCATACGGGCTGCCAGGGTCGCCGGGCAGCGCTTGCAGCGAGTTGTTCCGGCCTTTGCGGTGCTGTTTGCCGATGGGGTGAATGGGCGGGAAATACAGCACATCGAAGCCCATGTCGCGGATCATCGGCAGCCGTTGATGCACATCGTCGAACGTGCCGTGGCGCTCCGGGTCATCGGTGATCGACCGCGGGAACAACTCATACCAGCTGGCGAACTGCGCTGCGGGGCGGTCCACATCCAGCGGGTATTCACAGCTGCGGGCGAGGTAGCTGCGGTGCTCGGCAGCGGCCATCAGCTGGGTGGCCTCGTCACCCAGCAGCAGTGCCACCTGCTCGGCCTCCGGCAACCCTGGTAACCGGCCCTGCAACGCTTGCAACTGCTCGCGCAGCGCACCGGTGCTCAGCTCGATGCCTTTGCCCAGCAGCAGCCTGCCCTCTTCAAGCTCCAGCTTGATGCCGACAGCGGCATTGAATTTTTTCTCGAGGTCGTAGCAAAAGGTGGCGTACGGGTCTATCCAAGCCTCGATGGTGAACACATGCGGGCCGATTTCAGTGGGGGTGAATTCTGCCAGCCACAGGTCGTTGCCAGGGGATGTCATGGGTACGCTGTGAACGCGTCGGCTGCCTGCCTGGCGCCAGTTCAGCACCACCGCCATGCGGTCGTGGCCGTCGGTGAACACCTTGCTGCTGACCGCAACAGGCTGGTTGCTGATGGCCTTGGCTGCAAATGCGCCGCCATCAAGCACCGGCTGGGTCGCCTCGATGGCGATACGTGGGGCCATCAACGCCTGGGACAAGCTGATGCCCTGGTCGTGTGGTTGATCGGCCGTGGACACGCTTTCGAAGGGCTCATTCAAAGACATCAGGCCTTGCTCCCCTGGGCTGTTGGCGGTAAGGGTTCAGAGCCGGGGCAGGCGTCGGGGTTCAAAAAAAGTGAGCCGATGCCAGGTGCCGGTGGTCGTAATAGTCAGCACGTGTTCGTTCACCCATGCGAGGTAGGCCATGAGCATTCCAACGCCACCGGAAACCCCGGACCCGAATATAGACGACCCGACGCTTCCACCGCCCGTACCTGAAGAAGACCCTGACAACCTACCGATCAAACCGACCGAGCCACCAACCGTAGGCGACCCGCCCGACCCGGAACCGCCAATGAAGGTTTAAGGCTAGCCCAGAATTGTTACATGCTGCGGGCCCCACAAGCGCAATTGCCGCGCCGGGGCCCAGCAGCCACTCCTACGCTTTGGGGCCGCCCCCTATCTCGGCCACGCTGATCTCTCGCATCTTGAACTTCTGTACCTTACCCGTCACCGTCATCGGGTACTCCTCCACAAAGCGGATATGGCGCGGCACCTTGTAGTGTGCGATGTGCGCCTTGCACCAGCTTTGCAGCTCTTGCGCCGTCGCGCTGTGCCCCGGGTGCAGCTTGATCCACGCCACAATTTCTTCGCCGTAACGGCTGCAGGGGATGCCGATGACCTGCGCGTCGGCCACGGCCGGGTGGGTGTAGAAAAACTCTTCCAGTTCACGCGGGTAGATGTTCTCACCCCCGCGAATGATCATGTCCTTGTTACGCCCAACGATGCGCACATACCCCGCCTCGTCCATCACCGCCAGGTCGCCCGAATGCATCCAGCCGGCCGCGTCAATGGCATCTGCCGTGGCTTGGGGGTTTTCCCAATAGCCCAGCATCACGCTGTAGCCGCGGGTGCACAGCTCGCCGATTTCGCCGCGGGGCACCACACAGCCTTCTGCGTCTATCAGCTTGTTTTCCAGCTGCGGCTGGGTGCGGCCGACGGTTGTCACGCGCAGTTCCAGTTCATCGTCCGGGCCGGTCTGCAGGGACACCGGGCTGGTTTCGGTCATGCCGTAGGCAATCTGCACCTCCCCCATGTGCATCTGGTCGATGACCCGGCGCATGACCTCGATCGGGCAGGTGGCGCCGGCCATGATGCCGCTGCGCAGGCTGGACAGGTCCATGCCTGGGCGGGCCGGGTGGTCGAGCATGGCGATGAACATGGTGGGTACGCCGTACAGGATGGTGCCCTGCTCTTCGGCCACGGCGCGCAAGGTAAGCTCGGCATCGAAGGCATCGCCGGGGTAGACCATGGTGCTGCCATGGGTGATGCAACCCAGGTTGCCCATGACCATGCCGAAGCAGTGGTAGAGCGGCACCGGTATCACCATGCGGTCCTGCTCGGTCAGGCCCAGGCTTTCGCCGACCATGAAGCCGTTGTTCAGGATGTTGTAATGGCTGAGCGTGGCGCCCTTGGGTGCCCCGGTGGTGCCCGAGGTGTACTGGATGTTCACCGGCTGGTCGAATTGCAGGCTTTGCTGGCGCGCCGTGTAGGCTTGGGCGGTGACCTGCTGCGCACAGTCGGCCAAGGTATGCCAAGGCAGGAAGCCCGCTGGCGGGTTGCTGGCCAGGCTCACCACCCCACGCAGCTCGGGCAAACGCTCGCAGGCCAGCTGGCCCGTAGGCGCATTGGCCAACTCCGGCGCCAGTGACTGCACCATGGCGTGGTAGTCCGAGGTTTTGAACGCATCGGCACAGACCAACCAGCGGCAGCCGGCTTGGCGCAGCACGTATTCAAGTTCCGCCATCCGGTAGGCCGGGTTGACGTTGACCAGAATGGCCCCGACCTTGGCGGTGGCCACTTGCAGGATGCACCACTGCGCACAGTTGGGTGACCAGATGCCGACGCGGTCGCCGGTGGCTACGCCCAGTGCCATCAAGGCCCGTGCGTGGATGTCGACTTGCTCGGCCAGCTGCTGCCAGGTGTAACGCAGCCCCTGGTGACGCGAGACCAGCGCCTCCCGGCCAGCGCAGCGGGCGACCGTGGCATCGAAGGCCTGGCCGATGGTGTGGGTCAGCAGCGGGCGATCCTGGCGACCACGGGTGTAGCTGGGTTGGTTCATGGGTGTCCCTTCTTGTGATTGTTCTGGGCACGGCGGATGAAGACGCCGATACTGTGGCGCAGATTTACGTTAACGTAAAGGTCACTCACGCATTGACAGCCAACATTACCAAGTTTACGTTAACGTAAAGGTGAAACAGCCACCTGGGCTGCAACAGTCAAACCCTCATTCAAGAACAAGAAGGTGCCCCAGCATGCATTACCCCACCCTGAACTTCGCCCTGGGCGAAACCATCGACATGCTCCGCGACCAGGTCAGCACCTTTGTCGCCGCAGAGCTGGCACCGCGCGCCGCCCAGATCGACCACGACAACCTGTTCCCGGCTGACATGTGGCGCAAGTTCGGCGACATGGGCCTGCTGGGCATCACCGTGCCCGAAGCGTACGGCGGATCCGGCCTGGGTTACCTGGCCCATGTGGTTGCAATGGAAGAAATCAGCCGGGGCTCGGCATCGGTGGCGCTGTCTTACGGCGCCCACTCCAACCTCTGTGTGAACCAGATCAACCGCAACGGCAACCCCGAACAGAAGGCCAAGTACCTGCCCAAGCTGGTGAGCGGGGAGCACATCGGCGCCCTGGCCATGAGCGAGCCCAACGCCGGCTCTGACGTGGTCTCGATGAAACTGCGCGCAGACAAGCGCGGCGACCATTACGTGCTCAACGGCAGCAAGACCTGGATCACCAACGGCCCAGACGCCAACACCTATGTGATCTACGCCAAGACCGACCTGGACAAGGGCGCCCACGGCATTACCGCATTCATCGTGGAGCGGGACTGGAAAGGCTTTAGCCGCAGCAACAAGTTCGACAAGCTGGGCATGCGCGGCTCCAACACCTGCGAGCTGTTCTTCGATGACGTGCAGGTGCCGGAAGAGAACATTCTGGGGCAGCTTAACGGTGGCGTGCGGGTGCTGATGAGCGGCCTGGACTACGAGCGCGTGGTGCTGTCGGGCGGGCCCACCGGCATCATGCAAAGCTGCATGGACCTGGTGGTGCCCTACATTCACGACCGCAAGCAGTTCGGCCAGAGCATCGGTGAATTCCAGCTGATCCAGGGCAAGGTCGCCGACATGTACACCCAGCTCAACGCCAGCCGCGCTTACCTGTATGCCGTGGCCCAGGCCTGCGACCGTGGCGAAACCACGCGCAAGGACGCTGCCGGCGTCATCCTTTACACCGCCGAGCGCGCCACGCAAATGGCCCTGGAAGCTATCCAGATTCTGGGCGGCAACGGCTACATCAACGAGTTCCCGGCCGGGCGCCTGCTGCGTGACGCCAAGCTATACGAGATTGGCGCCGGCACCAGCGAGATCCGCCGCATGCTGATTGGCCGCGAGCTGTTCAACGAAACCCGCTGAGCATAAGGGACGAGCGTACATGGCTACCTTGAACACCCAGATCAACCCGCGTTCAGCGGAGTTTGCCGGTAACACCGCGGCCATGCTTGAGCAGGTAACAGCCCTGCGCAGCCTGCTGGCCCACGTTGCCCAGGGCGGCGGCCCGAAAGCCCAGGAGCGGCACACGTCGCGGGGCAAGTTGCTACCGCGTGACCGTATCGATCGCCTGCTGGACCCAGGTTCACCGTTTCTCGAGATCGGCCAGTTGGCGGCCCATGAGGTGTATGGCGAGGACGTGCCGGCAGCAGGCGTGATCGCCGGCATCGGCCGCGTCGAAGGCGTTGAATGCATGATCGTGGCCAACGACGCCACGGTGAAAGGCGGTTCGTATTACCCGCTGACGGTAAAAAAGCACCTGCGTGCGCAAACCATCGCCCTGCAAAACCGCCTGCCGTGCATCTACCTGGTGGACTCGGGCGGCGCCAACCTGCCCCGCCAGGACGAAGTGTTCCCCGACCGGGAGCACTTTGGCCGTATCTTCTTCAACCAGGCCAACATGAGCGCCCAGGGCATCCCACAGATCGCCGTGGTGATGGGCAGCTGCACGGCAGGCGGTGCCTATGTGCCGGCCATGGCCGATGAAGCGATCATGGTGCGCCAGCAGGCCACCATCTTTCTCGCCGGCCCACCGCTGGTAAAGGCCGCCACCGGTGAGGTGGTGAGCGCTGAAGACCTGGGCGGCGCCGACGTGCATTGCCGCACCAGCGGCGTGGCCGACCATTACGCCGACAACGACGAGCACGCCCTGGCCCTGGCCCGCCGCAGCGTGGCCAACCTCAACTGGCAAAAGCTGGGCAAGCTGCAGCGCCTGGCACCCGTGGCCCCCTTGTACGCTGCCGATGAGCTGTACGGGGTGGTACCTGCCGATGCCAAGCAGCCCTTCGATGTACGTGAAGTGATCGCCCGGCTGGTGGATGGCTCGGTATTCGACGAGTTCAAGGCCTTGTTCGGTACCACCCTGGTCTGCGGCTTCGCCCACCTGCACGGCTACCCGGTGGCGATACTGGCCAACAACGGCATCCTGTTCGCCGAAGCTGCGCAAAAAGGCGCGCACTTCATCGAGCTGGCCTGCCAGCGCGGCATTCCGCTGCTGTTCCTGCAGAACATCACCGGGTTCATGGTGGGCAAAAAGTACGAAGAAGGCGGCATCGCCAAGCACGGTGCCAAGCTGGTAACTGCCGTGGCCTGTGCCCAGGTGCCCAAGTTCACGGTAATCATCGGCGGCAGCTTTGGGGCGGGCAACTATGGCATGTGTGGCCGCGCCTACGACCCACGCTTTCTGTGGATGTGGCCTAACGCACGCATTGGCGTGATGGGCGCCGAACAGGCCGCTGGGGTACTGGCGCAGGTGAAGCGCGAGCAGAGCGAACGCAGCGGCCAGGCCTTTACGGCGGACGACGAAGCCAGGCTCAAACAGCCCATCCTGGACCAGTACGAGCACCAGGGCCACCCCTACTACTCCAGCGCCCGCCTGTGGGACGACGGGGTAATCGACCCGGCGCAAACCCGCGAGGTACTCGGCCTGGCGCTGTCGGCGGCCTTGAACGCCCCCATCGAACCGACCCGTTTTGGCATTTTCCGGATGTGACCCCATGCGCGAATTCAGCACCGTGGAAGTGCTCCACGACCCCCGTGGCTTCGCCACCCTGTGGCTCAGCCGCGAAGACAAGAACAACGCCTTCAATGCCCTGATGATCCAGGAGTTGATCGCAGCCCTCGGGCAGCTGGCCAAAGATGCCCGCCTGCGTTTTTTGCTTGTGCGTGGCCGTGGCCGCCACTTCAGCGCCGGTGCCGACCTGGCCTGGATGCAGCAGTCGGCGCAACTGGACTTCGACACCAACCGGCAGGACGCCCACCAGCTGGGTGAACTGATGTATGCCTTGCAACGCCTCAGGGTGCCGACCCTGGCCGTCGTACAAGGTGCTGCGTTTGGCGGTGCCCTGGGCCTGATCAGTTGCTGCGACATGGCAATCGGCGCTGAGGACGCCCAGCTGTGCCTTTCCGAAGTGCGCATTGGCCTGGCGCCGGCCGTTATCAGCCCGTTCGTGGTCAAGGCCATGGGCGAGCGTGCCACCCGCCGCTATGCGCTCACCGCCGAGCGCTTCAGCGGCGTAAGGGCCCGGGAGCTGGGCCTGTTGGCCGAGGTGTACCCCACCGACGAACTGGATGCACAGGCTGAGGCCTGGGCCGTCAACCTGCTGCTGAACAGCCCCCAGGCCCTGCGCGCCACCAAAGACCTGCTGCAGGAAGTGGACGCCGGCCAGCTTACCCCTGCCCTGCGCCAATACTGTGAAAACACCATCGCCCGCATTCGCGTGAGCGCCGAAGGCCAGGAAGGCTTGCATGCCTTTCTGGAAAAACGCCGCCCCGCCTGGCACACCCATGACACCAAGGAGCCGCGCCCATGAGCCGCCAAGCCTTGACCACCCTGCTGGTCGCCAACCGTGGCGAAATCGCCTGCCGGGTGATGCGCACCGCCAAGGCCATGGGCCTGACAACGGTCGCGGTGCACAGCGCCACCGACCGCAACGCCCGCCACAGCCGCGAGGCCGATATCAGCGTTGACCTGGGCGGCAGCAAGGCCGCTGACAGTTACCTGCAAATCGACAAGCTGCTGGCTGCGGCAAAAGCCAGCGGGGCCCAGGCCATCCACCCGGGCTACGGCTTCTTGTCCGAAAACGCAGGCTTTGCCCGGGCCATCGAAGAAGCCGGGCTGATCTTCCTGGGCCCACCGGCCAGCGCCATCGATGCCATGGGCAGCAAGTCTGCCGCCAAGGCGCTGATGGAAACCGCAGGCGTGCCCCTGGTGCCGGGCTACCACGGCGAAGCCCAGGACCTGGACACCTTCCGCACCGCAGCCGAGCGCATCGGCTACCCGGTGCTGCTCAAGGCCAGTGCCGGGGGCGGTGGCAAGGGCATGAAGGTTGTAGAAGACCAAAGCCAGCTGGCAGACGCCCTGGCATCGGCGCAGCGTGAAGCCCAGTCGTCGTTCGGCGATGCCCGCATGCTGGTGGAAAAGTACGTGCTCAAACCCCGCCACGTCGAGATTCAGGTGTTCGCCGACCAGCACGGCAACTGCCTGTACCTCAACGAGCGTGATTGCTCCATTCAGCGCCGCCACCAGAAGGTGGTTGAAGAAGCCCCCGCCCCAGGCTTGCCCGCTGAGCTGCGCCGCGCCATGGGCGAAGCGGCCGTGCGCGCGGCCCAGGCCATCGGCTATGTGGGTGCCGGCACGGTGGAGTTTCTGCTCGATGCCCGTGGCGAGTTCTTCTTCATGGAGATGAACACCCGCCTGCAAGTAGAGCACCCGGTCACCGAGGCCATCACCGGCCTGGACCTGGTGGCCTGGCAAATTCGGGTGGCGTGCGGTGACCCATTGCCGATCACCCAGAGCGAGGTGCCGCTGATGGGCCATGCCATCGAGGTGCGGCTGTACGCCGAAGACCCGGCCAACGACTTTTTACCTGCCACCGGCACCTTGGCGCTTTACCGCGAGTCCGCCCCCGGCCCGGGCCGGCGCGTGGACAGCGGCGTGAGCGAGGGCGATGAAGTGTCGCCGTTCTACGACCCGATGCTGGGCAAGCTGATTGCCTGGGGCGAAAACCGCGAGCAGGCCCGCTTGCGCCTGCTGGCCATGCTCGGCGAGTTCGCCATTGGCGGGGTCAAGACCAACATCGCCTTCCTGCAGCGCATCCTGGCCCACCCCGCGTTCGCGGCGGCGGAGCTGGACACTGGCTTCATTGGGCGGCACCAAGAGGTTCTACTCCCTGAGGCCACGGCGTTGCCGGAGGCCCTGTGGGAGGCGGCCGCTGAAGCCTGGTTGCTGAGCGATGCCGCCCGGGTTCGGGAGGACGACAGCCACTCCCCTTGGGCTGAGCGTAACGGCCTGCGCTTGGGCCTGCCGCCTTGCAACACCCTGCACTTGTGCAGCGGCGGCCAGCGCCAGGCCGTAACGGTGCAGCACAGCGCGCCGTCTGCATGGCAGTTGCAGGGGGACCAATTGGTGCATGACCAGGCGGGGGTGCGTCGCCAGCACCTGGCTATCCGCCGCGGCAACACGCTGTACCTGCACTGGGCGGGCGAGGTGCATACCGTGTCGGCCTTCGACGCCATTGCCGAAGCCGAGGCCAGCCACGGCCACCAGGGCGGGCTGGGCGCGCCCATGAACGGCAGTATCGTGCGCGTACTGGTCACCCCCGGCCAGCAGGTTAC
The DNA here is from genome assembly GCF_001320125.1 of Pseudomonas sp. NBRC 111119. Classification (NCBI taxonomy): domain Bacteria; kingdom Pseudomonadati; phylum Pseudomonadota; class Gammaproteobacteria; order Pseudomonadales; family Pseudomonadaceae; genus Pseudomonas; species Pseudomonas sp. NBRC 111119. The sequence goes on along the minus strand of NZ_BCAV01000049.1, from coordinate 12,872 downwards.
GGCAGGGACTGCACTGGTGGTGCTGGAGGCCATGAAGATGGAACACAGCATTCGCGCGCCCCATGACGGCACGGTGAAGGCGTTGTTCTGTGAGGAAGGCGAGATGGTGAGTGAGGGGGCGGTGCTGGTGGATCTGGAGGGCAGCGGCACGTAGGGTGAGTGGAGCCCGGTTTCTCACAGAGCTGCACTTGGTGATGAATGAGCGGGCGTCCTTGGCCCCCCTTGCACACAATCTGCAAATTGGCGTAGCACCTGTGGGAGCGGGCTTGCCCGCGAACACGGGCGCAGCCCGTGCCATCCCCTGCAAAGCCAGGGAGCGTAGCCAGCTTGTTGAATCAGCTCACTGCGCGCCCGTCAAAACGACCCGTGCACACGCACCACCACACCCAGGAATTCGCAGCCGTCCTCGCATAATAGCGTTGGATAATTGCTGTTAAGTGCCTTGAGGTAACGTTGACCACCCTCGTCGGCCAGCTCGCGGAAAATAGCGGGCTTGCCCGGCTGCCGCGCGATGACCAAACGGCCCGCCTCAATTTCCACACCGGGATCCACCAGCATCCGCATACCCTGAGGGACGCTGCGCCCGGTGCTGGCGCTCATGGCGTCATTCTCTACCGTCAGCCAGAACGCTTTGCCCTGTGCCATGTAGTCGGTCTGTTCAAACACGCGAGGCTCATCGTCAGGTGGTACCTCCAACTGGCTCCAAGTCAGCACGGGATAGCGGAAGCACACAATGTATTGCATCAGGTCCAGCTGATCATCGCTGTCTTTGACCTGGTAAACGCCCCGCTCCTCACCAACCTGCCCCTGAATGCGCAATTGCAGGCTTACGTTGTAATGAGGCATGCCGATCTCGACGAACGTGCGGTTCATCGATTCGATTTTCGGCTGACGTCGCTTGTTGACCCAATGCCCGACGCTACCTTGTGAGACACCCACTCGCTCAGCGAGCTGCTCCTGGGTGAGCCCTAGCTCCTCCATCCGATCACGGACGAGGGCAATCCATTTATCCATATTCATCGCTGGCACGATACGGACTGCCTTCTACCGCTCAATAAACATTCAGTATTATTTATGTCAAAGCACAAAAATACTCTAGGTATTAGTATCGAGCTGACCCCTTTCACTACTGGCCCTAGCAGGTATCAGGATGAAACCATCGAAAAACGACGAAACAGATCTCGACAGCGAAGCAGCCCGCCGCGCCCTCGATTACTACCTGAACCCCAACCCTCCACGCCCCACGCTGGAGAACAAAATCTGGACGCTGCATGAAGGCGTTACCAGCGAGCAGGCCCAGGAGCACGCCATCGCCCTGCTGCGTTGCGCCGCCGCAACCGCCCAGGAAACGGCCACGCACCAGCATGGCAGCCAGCGGGAACTCACGTTTGCGTTGATGCACATGATGGACATGGCGCGCGCTCTGCTGGAGCACAGGCGCGGGCTGGAAACAGACGGGTAGCAGGAAGGGAAACGTGGTGGCCGCGTCACGGCAATGGCCCCGATTGCCGGGACAAGGAAGCGCTCCGGTGATTTTTTTTACCGGATGAATAAAAAATCATTTGACTGCCAAATGATAACGATTATTATTGCACTCAGCTGATCGCGAGATCCGCTGGATAATCTGGAGCTTAGGTCGCTCTCAGATTATCTCCTCATCAGGCTAATCACGGTTTTTGACCCGGCTTTTTGCCGGGTCTTTTTTTTGGCTCTTCAGGCTAATGAAGATCGTGATGGCGCGGATGATAGCAAAGGTGTGTCAGAGCGTGAACGCTCATTACAAAACTTTGCCGAATCAGCACTTGAGAATCAATCTCGTTTCACCTACGCTCACTCCCATCACGGAAGACATCACGACCCTCCCCTTATCAGCAAGGAGCTGTCCATGACCCGCCTGCTGCTGCGCCTTGAGGCCCCAACCCCCAGCACCGCCGATGGCGACACTGCGCTACTGCACGCATTGAAGCGGCTGCCCCGGCGGGTACAACAGGTGTTTTTGCTCAGCCGCCTGGACCAGCTCGACTTCACCCGCATCGCCGCCCGCCTCGACCTGCCCGTGCGCAGCATCGAGCGCCACATGGCCCAAGCCCTGCACGCCGGCCTGCCGCGCCGTGACGTGTTGGCGAGCGTTGCCGGCCAATGGTACGTACGCTTACAAAGCCCAGACGTATCCGCCTGCGAACGCATCGACTTCCGCCGCTGGCTCGATGCACACCCCGCCAACCTGCAGGCGTTTCACGATACCGAAATGCGCTGGCGGAGCCTGCTGGCACCGGCACGGCAACTGGGGCATGACGGCTGGTACCGCCAAGGCAAAGCCGCATTGTCTGTAGGGGGTTGTTCAGTGGCCGTTGGGCTGGGTGTGGCAGCGCTGGTAGTGCTGGGGCTCTGGGCCTGATCCACACACTCGGTACGTGCCTTGCCGCCGTGGAGCGTCGTCTGTGACTACTCCACCTTCGTCCCCAAGGCCGTTGCGATGCAAGACATGCTGCAAGAGATCCTCGACCAGGTCCGCCCCCTGCTAAGCCAAGGTCAGGTTGCGCAATACATCCCCGCCCTCGCCCAGGTCGACCCCAACCAGTTGGGCATCGCGGTGCACAGCCTCGACGGCCAGCTGCACTGCGCTGGCGACGCACATACGCCGTTCTCCATCCAGAGCATTTCCAAGGTGTTCAGCCTGGTCCAGGCAATCAACCACAGCGGCGAAGACATCTGGTCCCGCCTGGGCTACGAGCCCTCCGGCCAGGCGTTCAACTCGTTGGTACAGCTGGAAGTGGAAAAAGGGCGCCCGCGCAACCCCTTCATCAACGCCGGCGCCCTGGTGATCTGCGACATCAACCAGTCACGCTTCGCCACACCCGCCCTGTCGATGCGCGACTTCGTCCGCCGCCTGGCAGGCAACCCGCGCATCGTCAGCGACGCCGTGGTCGCCGAATCCGAATACCAACACCGCGCCCGCAACGCGGCCATGGCCTGGCTGATGACAGCCTTCGGCAACTTCCACAACGACGTGGACGCCGTACTGGGCAGCTACTTCCACCACTGCGCGCTGTCCATGAACTGCGCAGACGTCGCCCGCGGCTTCGCCTTCCTGGCCAACAGCGGCTACTGCCCACACAGCGGCGAACACATCCTCACCCCCCGCCAGGCCCAGCAGGTAAACGCGATCATGGCCACCAGCGGCCTGTACGACGAGGCCGGCAACTTCGCCTACCGGGTCGGCCTGCCCGGCAAGAGCGGCGTAGGCGGCGGTATTGTCGCGGTGGTGCCGGGGCGTTACAGCATCTGCGTGTGGTCGCCGGCGTTGAATGCCTCGGGGAACTCGCTGGCGGGGATTCGGGCGTTGGAATTGTTGAGTGAGCGGATTACAGCTTCGGTGTTTTCGGCGGTGTTGTGAGGGAGTTGTGGTTACCACGTGATTGGCGGCGGCCAGAAGCGCGTCGCTGGGTGCGGTGGTCAACCGCTGTAGGCTGGCAGTGCTTGAGCACCTGAAGCAACAGCCATCCAAGCATACAGAAAGCAAGAAACATGAAACCAAGGTTCATCGGCGTCACCGTCTTCATGGCTGCCATTAGTGTGCTTGCGAGTCCACCGACCGCAAACATGAGAGTAGTGTTCAGTGCCGACGCCGCCCCGGCGTGACGGGGGTGCCGTGACAACGCCTGAGTGGTAGCGGCAGGCCGTACCAGTGTCGTACCCGCTGTACAAACGATCATCGGAACCATCAGCCCCACCAAGGTCACTCCTTCTGTCATCTGCCAAAGCAAGAGCAAACAACTGGCAAACCCCACCAGCAGCAACCCCAATCCAACCTGGAACAATGGGTTGACCATACGATTAAACCAGCCAGCGATCACGCCCCCCAATACGTACGACAGCCCATAGCACATGAACACTAAAGAAAATTCATGTGCGGAGAGCTCCAGTGTCCCCATGAGTAAAATGGGGGCTGCGATAACGAATGAAAAATGGCAAGCAAAGGCGAATGCTGATAACAGGGACAAAGACATGTAGGTCCTGTCTAACAACATCTTCCTGTACACATGGAGGATAGGGTCGCGACTACCCGATATCGTATGTTCGGGCGGGATGAATATAATCAGTAGGAATGCAACTAAATTAAGCACTGTGAAAACCAAAAAACTGGACTGCCACCCGAACGACGTTTCCAACATAACGCCAGCCACTGGGGATAAACAGATGAACACCCCACTTGCAGTCGTCAGCATGATACGTACCGCGTTTAATTGCCGTCCTTCATACAGATCTTGCACAAGTGCCTGGCTCAGCACAAAACTACCACACCCCAGCCCCTGAACGAACCGAAAGAACATGAAATCCGTATAGCGGTTCGCAAGCATGCAACCGACAGCGCCTAGTGTGGCTAATGTCAGTCCAGCCATGAGTAGCCGCTTACGACCGATCCTGTCGGAGAGTGGCCCTATCAATAGTTGTGACAGCGCGACCACGAGAGCAAAACCACTCGCTGAGTACGCTATGTGACTCACATCAACGTCAAACCTGTCCGCGAGCGATGGAAAAGAGGGCAGAATTACATCTATTGGGAACACACCCATCAAGGTCATCAACAATAACAGAGCGAGCAAATGGATACGCATCACAGGTTGATACACGCCATTCACGAAAGTAAGCCTGCGGACTTGAACAATTGGTGATAATGTGTATTACGCAACATATCCGTCCGGCTAATTGCTTGAATTGTTGAAGCAGACAGAGACCTCATTCTTTCCACCCAGCCCCGCTTGAGGTCGGGAAGCACGTGAGACGCCATAGTGGGGTGCGAGGCGAAAAGCGAATTCACGAAACGCGCATCGGGCCGACTGAATACCGCCAGCACCTTAATTAAAGTTTCAACCACGTGATCACGCTCACCCGCCCCGAGCTGGCGCCAAAGAATGGGAAAACACTCAATAAAATATATTGAGTGACGCCCTTCATCATGCAGGTGATCCATAAACATATTTGCCACAGGCCTGACGAGGTCATCACGTGTCAGCTCAAGCAACTCGCGAACAATGACAGTTTCTGAAACGAACGCTATACAGAATCGGGTTAGATCTTTGTAGACCTCTGCACTGCTTGAGATAAGGCTATGCATATTTAAGATTCGAGAAGAACTCACCCTATCAAGGGCATAGTGAGTCGCCAATTGATCTGCCAAATGAAGTGAAAAGAGCGCGTGATAGCCTTCATCCACATACAGTTGGATTCCCATTCTACGGTCCTCCGCACTGAAATACTCACTAAGCCCACCGACTGACATACACTGAACAGCCTCATTCACCTGACCCATCTCAAGTTGAGCCGTGTAATCCATGAAATACAATAGATAGTGAATATGGAGAATTTTCCTATTCTCAACCGGCAAGGCACATACAGCTGGATGGCTCAATGCAGGACCAAGCAGAGACGGGAACCACATTTCGGGGTCATTGATGGAAAAATCGTCTGGCGTTAGCTCATAGCAGTACGCTTTCGAGCGCACTGTACTTGATGAGTCCCACGCCTTGAAAACTCTTGACCTGCGATTTAATACACCCATCATTTTTGATCCGACTCCCGAGACGTCAATAACTCACGCATGCAGTCGGGTATGGCAGCACCCTCGCTGTATCCGCAGGCCACGAAAAACAGGACGTGCTCAAAAGGGTTATCTAGCGCGATTCTTTGTTCAACGAGCGAGTCACTCAGAGCGCCGGTTAACCAAGTCTGCATACCCGTCGCAGTGGCCGAAAGTTGGAAAGTCTGCGCAACATGCCCAACCTCAATCAGGGCCATCCTGTAGGCTCTCGAGTGCTTGTACTTCCACCATAGCTTGTCGAAACGCGACGTCAGAAATAATCCGACAGGCACATTATTAACAAAGTGCTGACCGGCGACTAAATCGCCGAGCGTTGAAACCAGCTTACCACGCCAGTGTAGGCTATGGTGCTGGGGATCATAGTAATAGAAGCCAGGGTCTAGACCCGTTACGTTTGAGACATATACTTACCCTTCCGTCGCGTTGAGTCCACCTGCAGACGGGCTCAAACGACGCTGGGCAAACGGGTTACTCGTCATCGTACAGTCTGTCCGAGAACGGGTGACTGAGAAGCCTAGTGTTTGCTGAAGGATACGACCAAGATCAACCAAAGAGACAGGCGTGTCTTTAAAATTTCTAACCGTTATACGCTGCCCCATTACACGGCTGACTTCGTCGCCATCATCCCATCGAGGCAACAAAAACCCGTCACCCTCTGCCGGGCCTGATGAAAATCTCTCTTGTTGCAGAGCTTCATCACAGTGAGCAAGATAGTGGAGTGCCCACTCTGTTTCATTCGATGGCTGGTCGTCCGTTATAAGATCTTTTGTTCCAATATGGAAGATCCGTGAAAGGATATCCCAGTCCCACGGATGGGTTTGCGCACCCTCCTCTGCAATGATCCCGACACCTCTAAGATCAGTCATAGCATCAACGCTGCCATCATGATCAGCGCCACCATAAATGTGATTGATCACTTCAATCGCATGCGCGCTGGACAGTTGGTACTGCTTATGCTGCTTGAAATCCCAGCACACTAATGAATCTTGGAAATCTATAAAAAAGCAATTTTTATTTATCATTTAACCTCCCAATTGAAGCGCAGGCCGGCCCTGCGCTTCAATTTTCAACGCTCAGGGGTTACTTGCACGTCTGAACCACAAGCGCAAAGTTTGCCAGCTGGGTAGTTTCCATGTGGATGATTTTCATTTTTGTATCTCCATTAAGATGCCGCGTCATTGCGGCACTTCAGAGAGTAGTGCAGATGGAAAGATGTACAAGCTGGAGTGCCGTCGGAAACTTCCCAGGTAGTTGTAGGACTTTTTACCTACGGGAATTTTATTAGCTAAAATCGTCACTTATATCGCCAGCACCCCCCTTAGTTGAAACACTAAATGCTTCAGGTGGTCGCTGTTCAGCCGCAACTTCAAGCGCCTGCTCGGCCGGACAACGTTGGCGGAAGTGCCACGGATGAAGCAGGCCTATGCGTTGCCGGCGCCGACCACACCCTCGCCGGTCGTGTCATCACACTAGCGCTCGCGACTATGTACCCAGCGCCCGTTTCAGCACTTCGTAGATCCTGCTGTCTTCCGCTTGGGCAACGTTGAACCGCAGGTAATCCCCCGCCGTCATGGACTGGCTGAACGCATTACCGGGCGCCAGCAATACACCTTCCTTCAGGCAAGCCCTGGCCAAGGTTGCGGCATCCTTGCCTTCAGGCAGCTGGCACCAGACGTACATGCCTGCCCGGGGAATTATCCAGGGCTTGATACCGACGGCCTGAAGCCTCGCGACCGTGCTGTCCATGGCCTCGGCCAACCTGAGACGAACGCTCTCTAAGTGCTTTCGGTACCCGCTATCGGTTATCGCCTGATGGATGATGCCCGCGGCCAAGCGCCCAGCCCCGAAGGTGGTGGCAATCTTGAGGTCGACCAGGCTCTCGATCCAGTCGCCACGGGCGGCGATATAGCCACAGCGGATGGCAGCGGAGATGGTCTTGGAGAAGCTGCCTATCTGGATGACGCGATTGAGACCATCGAAGGCCGACAGCCGTGGCGCGGGGGTATGCTCGAAATCCGCGAAGATGTCGTCCTCCACGATCACCAGGTTGGAAGTGTCGGCCAGCTTCAGCAACCGGTGCGCGGTGACCGGAGACAAAGTGGCCCCGGTCGGGTTGTGGATACCGGAATTGGTCATGTACAACCTGGGCGCGTGCTTGAGCAGAGCCGCGCCGAATGCATTGATGTCTGGGCCGTTCTGCGTGTACGGCACGCCTACGATGTTCACCCTGTGTGCTTTCAGTAGCGCGTGAAAGTTGAAATAGCAGGGGTCGTCAACCAGGACGGTGTCCCCCGGCTCCAGGAGAAAGCGGCAAATCAGGTCGATGGCCTGGGTGCCGGAGTCTGTGAGCATGATCTGCTCCAGAGGCACTTCAACGCCGCTCCCTGCCAGCCGTCTGGACAGGAATTGCCTGAGCGGCGGATGCCCCAGCGGCGAAGCGTACTCGGTGAGTTGCAGTGTGTCGGACCGGGCCGCTATTCGAAGCGCCTTGCGCACGCCGGCTTCGTGCATCCAGGACGCAGGTAACCACCCGCACCCCGGTTTTAGCGCTTCGCTGGAGCTTTCAAGCGACTGGCGCGAAATCCACAGTGGGTCGACTTCACGATCGAGCCTGGGCCCGAGCTCGGTCAGTGCCAACGGCGCCACGGGCCCGGCTACAAAGTAGCCCGAGCCAGGGCGTGAGCTGAGTACACCCTCGGCCATCAACCTTTCGTAGGCCTCCAGAACGGTGGAAACCGATACCTGCATGGCTTGCGCCATCGCCCGCACCGAAGGAATGCGCGCACCTGGTGAGTAGGTTCGAGAGGCAATCCTGGAATGGACTTCGCCCATGACTGTCCGGATCAGCGTTGCACCGCGTTTCATCTCACCCTCAACTGTGCTGGATTGATGTGCATAACAGTTCGACCAAACTGTACTGGATTGTACATGGCTCGGTTGCGCCCGTCAGTGATGTACTGAGCCCGCACTTACAGAGGGCTGGGCAATGCAAAGATCAACAAGCGGATGGATCAACGGCTTCATAGGCGTCGCAATCTTCGCGGGCTCCTTGCCGGCGACCCGTGTGGCAGTGACGGCCTTCGAACCAACGTTCCTGACCTCTGCCAGGGCAACGATTGCCGCCGTGTTGGGTGCGCTTCTCTTGCTGGTGCTGCGCCAGCCTCGACCTGAACGGCGTGACGTGTGGCCATTGGCTGTAACCGCGCTGGGCGTGGTCATCGGGTTTCCGCTGCTGACGGCCCTGGCCCTGCAGCACGTCACCTCTGCGCACTCCATAGTCTTCGTGGGGCTGCTGCCACTGTGTACCGCAGGGTTTGCCGTGCTGCGGGGCGGCGAGCGGCCCCGGCCACTGTTCTGGCTGTTCTCGATGATGGGCGCCGGGATCGTGGCGGGTTACGCGTTGATGAATGGCGGTGAGGCTTCCGCGGTGGGCGACCTGCTGATGATGGCAGCGGTAGTCGTCTGTGGCTTGGGTTACGCGGAAGGGGCACGTCTGTCGCGGACATTGGGGGGCTGGCAGGTGATCAGCTGGGCGTTGCTGGTGGCGTTGCCGCTGATGCTGCTGCTAACCATCGTTAATCTTCCCGCGCCAGATGCCTTCGCCAAGGTAAGCGCCCCTGCGTGGTTCAGCCTCGGCTACGTTTCGCTCTTCAGCATGCTGATCGGGTTTGTGTTCTGGTACCGAGGGCTTGTCCAGGGTGGAATTGCAGCGGTGGGCCAGCTGCAACTGTTTCAGCCGTTCATGGGGCTTGGGCTGGCAGCTTTGCTGCTGCATGAGCAGGTCAGCTGGGTGATGCTGGTGGTAACGCTGGGGGCTGTCATCTGTGTTGCAGGGGCCAAGAAATACGCGGCGTAGAACAAGAACCGGGACAGGGAATCAAGCGTGGCCTATCCGCGGATGTGGACGGTTGCTCCATGTTCCTGTGCCTAGTGTGCGGGATACTGCGGACGTCGCGATGGGCTGGTAGCGGTCAGTAGTGACTGGCAGCTTTCGACCCATAGCGGACATTCCCGCCTGCCGTAGTTTCGACTCGAAAGGCGATCTGCCACCAGAGTTTCACTTGGCGTGAGCTATTCATTCCATCGACATCAGTCCAAAGAAGCGTTTCCGCTGGCAAGATATCAAACGAGAAAGGCTGCACGGGCTCCATAACGAACCGCTGGGTGCTTTTTGCCATCGATTTGACCTGCTCCTCTATGGAGGGGCTCCGATGCTTGGTTACTGGCCATCGAATTGGTTTGGTCGGGACTAGATAAAACGATGCCACTTAGCTATCATTGTCAGGCGAGATATAACATACGTAAAGCACAAGTTCAATAAATATAGACTATCTCATTGAGGAAGCAGAATGGCGAACATACCGGGCCAACAACCGGACATCCAATCTTGTCCTATTTGCCGAGGTGGCCTCCGAAATATTCCAAGAAATGAAATGCGCTCGCCCGGTTATGTTCGGGCTGACGGTACAGTATCAGAACATACCCACACCTATGAGTGTAACGAGTGTCACTCCCGATTTGAGATAAATCAAGCCAGGTAATTATGGTGAATGTGTATATATTGACATCCGCAAATGTTATCTGCCCTGGAGGCGTATGATGTCAATTCAGGCTCGGCTAGCACTGCTATTTTTAACGAGACACCCATGAACACTTCTGCATACATGCCTTATAAAAGCATCTCTCCCAATATCATTGTATGCAAAGGACTTGAGTCGTATCCGGGACTTTATGGCACCGGTTTTTTCGTAACCTTCCCACCATTCGAGCCGGTGTTTTACGTTACCGCCAGACATTGCATTGTAGATATCTTGCCAGATAGCTCCGAAGCCAAGCTGATGATTCCTGTTGTTCCTGGCGGGAGCAAGTCCGTATTATTTAGCCATGTTTTACAGGCAGCTGCTGACGATAGCTGTGATAACGACATTGAAGACGTCGCCATATACGCAGTTTCTGAAGAAATTAGCACTGAAGAATATGTAGCGCTACGTGAACGTGCGTTACCATTACAACACCAAGATCACGTAGATAATCTATTAAATTTAGCACTTGCTCGCGGTAGTAATTTGCGTGCAGTCGGATACCCAACTCACAATCATCCGAACTGTGCAACAGAAGTTGACTATGATGCTGGGCAAATGCGAATCCAGCCAAGAGGGTTTTATGGAAAGCTCTCCGTCGATGGACTATTTCCGAATCAATACTGCTTGACGGAAGTGAACTGGAAGGAGCACGACTATCGAGGCTTCAGCGGATCACCGGTCGTTGAATTGGCCGAAAATATAAACGTTAAGGGAGATGTACATCCTTTAGTTGTCGGTGTTGTGCTAATGGCGACCCTGCATCTGGTTCGATTCATTTCCATAAATGTCGTATGCAACACCATAGCCGCATACTTAGTCCATGAAGGATATGTAGAGAATTAGGAAAACGCTCCGTAAACAGCCAGTCGTCCCCTCCCTTGAATCAGCCATCCTTTTTGTGGGCTTCGTTATGCGATATGCAGAAAACTGAATTGCTCCAGGTTTTGTAGTCAACGAAGGACCGCTTCTGGCCGAAAGTCGTCCTTCGCGAATGGCTGCTATGGATCGAAAGCAGCATGCCAGCTTGGTGATTTCCTCACTTGAGCAGCAGGACGCCGTCGCCCTTGCTGACAGCAATCGCTAAAGAACAGAGCGCCTTGGAACGGTCGGTAGTCGGTTAAAGCGGCGACAATCCAAGTAATGGATATAATGAACGTCTGATCAATCAATCGTGAGCCGAGCAGCGGTTAGCTCTTTGATCTTCAGTACTCTCCCATCTTCAGTGAGCCAACAATGACTACCGCCGTTGCTCAGCTCGGAATTGTAATAAAAAACATGAGAGCGAGCTGAGGAGTCTAGGGCATTCGTGACGATGTAGACTACGTAAGACCTGCGATGCTCGGCGGCGAGCATTTGCTTGTATTCGTTGGGAGTTAGTTCAGCGCATAGATCGCTTCCTGACAGTCCTTTGACCTCAACTTTCAGATCTACGTCATTACTAGAGACCGTAAGGTCCCAGCCCATATTGTCTTTTTCTACCGATTTTACAACCCGACTCCCGCCCTGCACAGACTCGTAATATTTGATGGCATGACGTACTGCCGCCAGCTCCACGAGTTTCCTCATCTCGGGATCTTGTTGCCTAGGAGAATTCACCTCCTTCTTCGCCGCCATCTGGGAGAGGCTCCCACCTGCGTCCAAATACGACCTCACCTTAGCCACATACTCTGGATTTCCGTACCAGACTGGGCTTTGCCCGAGGTTACCCTTAACTTTCGCTGTAGGTACTTTAAGAACACGCTGGTCTGGTGCCAATAAGATCGCGCCAGCAGTATGCGCTTCAATCTGATACCCAACGACGTCGCCACTTGATCGCTTGATCTCGAAATGGCCTGACTCAAGGTAAACCACAGCACTTCTGTACCAGCCAACCACGTACGTGACTTGATCCCTTGGACTCCTGGCAACCCAGATCACGGTCACGCCTTCGACCTTGTCATCGTTTCTGGCAGCACCAAGCCTCCTCAAATCTATTCGAGCAGACCGGGGAATATAGCCATACAACTTTTTGCGCGTAGGCTGGAAATTCCACGCTTCATGGCCGTAAGCATGTGTCTTTAACCATCCATGTCCACCAATGGTTGGATCGTTATCCGGGCCTTGGTAAGACACCATCCAGCCAATATTTACAAAGACAATCGGAGCATCCATTTTAGAATCCCTTCTTAGCGTCAGTGGCAGATACCCTTTCGGGTGAGCTGCGACAGTGGTGCGGCCAAATACTCCAGTGAAGCGAAACCCCTAGCCGCTTTCAGCGCGTTGATTTCTAAAGCTTTTTAATGAAACTGCTCGATTTCTACCAATAATTTGATACGCGCCAGTCAAGGAGTTAGTTTACACAAACTATCGCGCTGCTGAACTCAGATCTGAAGAATTCCTCCCGCTTTCGCAGATGATCGATTGACCCCTTGCCGAGACCAAGTATGCGTCAACCACGATGTCCGGCGTGGCCCAACTGGTAATCACGATACTGCCCTCACTCGGATTCAGAGCCCCATCTGCAACCTATACTCTCCGCCCTAGCTCATTCCCCGCGTTTCCGGAAGACTTCCAATTGAGGCTCCAATGCTGCGCCAGTGCGGCCACTCTCGTCATGAGCCACCGTAACAAGGAATCGATGGAATCTAAGAGGGGTAAGCGAGTAGACGGACTTCATATCAAATGTGGTAGCCAATTTACTCGCGCAG
>NZ_BCAV01000048.1:0-94670 GCF_001320125.1 Pseudomonas sp. NBRC 111119 | reverse complement strand
ACAGTTGCTCTCACAGTGATTGCGCCAACTTTGAGGCTTTGTGGAAGACAGTTACTTCCTCCAGGCCCCAGCTACGGTGACGCCTCTTGGGATTCGCAGGCGCTACAGACCGTGGGTATGGGTATTGCGCCGGCGCCAGCCACGCAGCCGTTGTTCCAGCTGTAGTGGGCTGTCCAGTTGCTGGCGCCTGGCCTGGCTGAACAGGATCAGGGCCAGCTCCGCCGTCACCTGGGCGTCGGCACTGGCATGATGGCGCTCCTGCACCTGCAGGCCAAAGCGCGCTACCCAATCGTCCAGCCCGGCTTCGCGCAGCACCGTGTCAGGGTTGAGCATCGGGGCAATTTCTGCCACGTCCAGGAAGGGCACCTGCAGGCGGTGGCCCAGGCTCTGTTTGAGCGCTCGCGCCAGCATGCGCTGGTCGAAGGGGGCATGAAACGCCAGCACCGGGCTGTCGCCGATAAATTCCAGCAGGTCGAGCAAGGCTTCGGCCGGGTCACAGCCTGCCGCGAGGGCATCAGGGCCCAAGCCATGGATCAGCACGCTGGCGTTGGTCTTCTGCTCGGGCCGGTGCAGGGTGCGCTCGAACTGCTGCGCGAAGTCCAGCGCGCCGTCTTCGATGGCAACCGCACCAATCGACAGCACTTGGTCGCGGTGGGTGTTCAGACCGCTGGTTTCCAGGTCCAGCACTACCCAGCGCTGTTCGCGCAGGGTGCATACCCCCAGTGCTGCAGGCTTGGGCAACCGGGCCAGGCGCTGGCGGGCCAGGGGGGGCAGCTGCGGTGTCGCACTGGGGCGGAGCCAGGTAAACAGGCTCACAGCTGGTACCGCAACGCCAGGCTGCTTTGCAGGCGCTGGGCCTGGCGCAGGGACTCGCGCAAAATGCGCCGGTCCAGGTGGTTCAGGCTGTCCGGGTCCAGGCGGTTGGAGTACGCCAGGTTGTCCCGCGCCTGCCGCTGGTGTTGTTGCATGCGGGTTTGCTGGATGAAGTGGTAGGCCTCCTCATAGGCCGCGCCGTCCAGTGGCTCGATGATGCCCTTGGTCACCAGTTGGCGAATCCGCTCGAGGGTATTGCACGCCCCTACGCCATTGGCCAGCGCCAGCAGCCGGGCACCGTCGACGAAGGGGGTGAGGCCCTGCACCTTGAGGTCGAGGGTGGCGGCCTTGTCATTGCCCTGGCGGGTCAGCACGAAATCACGCAAACGGCCAACGGGCGGGCGCTGGCGCAGTGCATTGTCTGCCAGCATGCGCTGGAAGATGCGGTTGTCGGCCACCTGCTCCAGCAAGCCCTGGCGCAGTTGCTCGCAGCCCTGTTCGTCGCCCCACACCACGCGCAGGTCGAAATAGATGCTTGAGCCCAGCAGGTTTTCCGGGCTGGCCTCACGCACGAACCCCGCAAAGCGCCGTGCCCATTCGCTGCGTGACAGGCACAATTCGGGGTTACCGGCCATTACGTTGCCTTTGCACAAGGTGAAACCGCACTGGGCCAGGCACTGGTTGATGTACTGCGCCAATGGCAGCAGGCGGGCACGGATGGCGTCGGCGGCAGCGCTGTCGGCAGCTTCGAACAGGATGCCGTTGTCCTGGTCGGTGTGCAGTGTCTGCTCGCGGCGGCCCTCGCTGCCGAAGCACAGCCAGCTGAAGGCGACCCCGGGGTCGCCACGCTCGGCCAGTGCCAGCTCGATCACCCGGCACACGGTATGGTCGTTGAGCAGGGTGATGATCTGGGTAATCTGGGTGGACGAGGCGCCGTGTGCCAGCATGCGCTCCACCAACTGGCTGATTTCGCCACGCAGCGAAACCAGGCTTTCCAGGCGCGGGGCATGGCGAATGGTGCGGGCCAGGTGCACCAGGTCGACCCGTTGCAGCGAGAACAGGTCGCGCTCCGACACCACACCACACAGCCGCTGGTTGTGCACCAGGCACACATGGGCGATATGCCGCTCGGTCATGGCCATGGCGGCGTCGAAGGCGCTGGCCTGTGGGCTCAGGTAGAACGGCTTGGCGGTCATGTTGCGCTCGATCGGCGCGTTCAGGTCGGCATCGGCCGCCGCCACCACTTGGCGCAGGTCGCGCAGGGTGAAGATGCCGGTTGGGTAACGCTGCTCGTCCACCACTACGATGCTGCCCACCTGCTGCTCGTGCATCAGCTGCACGGCCTCGCGCAGCGGCGTATCGGCGCTGCATACCACCGGGTGGCGCATGGCGAGCTCGCCCAGCGGGGTGTTCAGTGAATATTGTGTACCCAAGGTTTCCACGGCACGCTGCCGCACTTGCTGGTTGACCTGGTCGAGCAGGCTGCTGACCCCACGCAAGGCAAAATCGCGGAATACCCCGGACATCGAAAACACGCGGATGAACGCTGCCTTGTTCAATTGCAGGCAGAAGGTGTCATCACCGGCCAGGTGTTCGGTACGGGTGGCCCGTTCGCCCAGCAGGGCCGCCAGCGGGAAGCATTCGCCGCTGGTGATCTCGAAGGTGGTTTCGACGCCAGGTTTCACCCGGTGCTGGCGCTCACCGACCACGCGCCCTTGTTTGACGATGTAGAAGTGCTCCACCGGGCCGTCGACGGGTTTGATGATGCTCTCGCCGCTGGCATAGAAGCGCAGCTGGCACTGTTCCACCAGATAGGCCAGATGGCTGTGTTCCATCTGGTTGAACGGTGCGAAGCGCTGCAAGAACTGCAAGGTGCCCTGAATGTTCTGCAACACCGCCGTTCTGCCCGCCTGGTTGTAGGCGTCCTTTTTGCTCATCGACCTGACCGTATCGCTACGCCGAACTATATATATCTATATATAGGTGCCGGCTTTGTTGTTTTCAGTCTCCATGGTCGGGCCGCGGGGCGGTGGTGCCCATTGGACGTAAGTCTATGGGCTGCCCCTGTCAAAGATCCGACGAAAGGCCAAACGGGTGGCGAAGGTTCTGCGGTCTTACCACTGAAGCGAAAATTTTTTGACGAGACGACCATGACCGAGCATACCGATATCCTGAGCGACGCGGAGCGCGAGGCATTGGCAGCCGTGACATCACCCCCGCCGTTGCGGCCTGTAGTGCTGGTCGTCGATGACAACCCCGTCAACAGTGAGGCCTTGGGTTATTTCCTGAAAAGCCGTGGTATCGATTGCATGACCGCCGACGGTGCCAAGGAGGCGCTGTGGAAGCTGCATTGGGAGCCGCGTATTGCCCTGATGATCACCGACTTGCGCATGCAGCCCGAAGACGGCCTGGAGCTGATCCGCAAAGTACGCATGATCCCGGACTCCGGGCGGGCTTCGCTGTCGATCATCGTGGTATCGGGCGATACCGACGTCAAAGAAGCGGTGGATGTGATGCACCTGGGGGTCGTGGACTTTCTGCTAAAGCCGGTGGACCTGGACAAGCTGCTGGAGTTGGTGAGGCGGGAGCTTAAGCTGCAGTAGAAAATGGGGGCTGCAAAGCAGCCCCCAAGCACTCAATTGAGGCCGTTACGGGCCTTGAACTCCCGGCGACGGCGGTGCAGCACCGGCTCGGTATAGCCGTTGGGCTGCTTGCCCCCTTCCACTACCAGTTCCACGGCAGCCTGGAACGCCACGTTGTCGTCGAAGTTGGGCGCCATTGGCCGGTACAGCGGGTCGTTGGCGTTTTGCTTGTCGACGACCACCGCCATGCGCTTGAGGCTTTCCAGCACCTGATCCTGGCTGACCACGCCATGGCGTAGCCAGTTGGCCAGCAGCTGGGCAGAAATGCGCAGGGTGGCGCGGTCTTCCATCAGGCCGACGTTGTTGATGTCCGGCACTTTCGAGCAACCCACGCCCTGGTCGATCCAGCGAACCACGTAGCCAAGAATGCCTTGGGCATTGTTGTCCAGCTCGTTGCGAATTTCCTCGGCCGACCAGTTGGTGTCTGCGGCCAGCGGGATGGCCAGGATATCGTCGACCGAAGCCGGGGTGCGCGAGGCCAGTTCGCGCTGGCGGGCCTGCACGTCAACCTTGTGGTAGTGCAGGGCGTGCAGGGTAGCAGCGGTAGGCGAGGGCACCCAGGCGGTGTTGGCGCCGGCCAGTGGGTGGGCGATTTTCTGCTCGAGCATGGCGGCCATCAGGTCGGGCATGGCCCACATGCCTTTGCCAATTTGCGCGCGCCCTTGCAGGCCGGTGGCCAGGCCCACGTCAACGTTGTTGTTCTCGTAGGCACCGATCCATTTCTCGTTCTTCATGGCGCCCTTGCGCACCACTGCGCCGGCCTCCATCGAGGTGTGGATCTCATCGCCGGTGCGGTCGAGGAAGCCGGTGTTGATGAACACCACACGCTCGGCAGCGGCCTTGATGCACGACTTGAGGTTGACCGTGGTGCGGCGCTCTTCGTCCATGATGCCGACCTTGACGGTGTTGCGCGGCATGCCCAGCAGGTCTTCGACCTGGCTGAAGATTTCGGCGGCGAAGGCGACTTCTTCAGGGCCGTGCATCTTCGGTTTGACGATGTACACGCTGCCGGTGCGGGTGTTCTTGCGGCTGCTGTTGCCGTTGAGGTTGTGCAGCGCCATCAGGTTGGTGAACAGACCGTCCTGAATGCCCTCTGGCACCTCGTTGCCCTGGGCGTCGAGGATGGCCGGGTTGGTCATCAGGTGGCCGACGTTGCGTACGAACAACAGCGAACGGCCATGCAGGGTCACGCTGCCGCCGTTGGGGGTTGCGTACTCGCGGTCGGGGTTCATGGTGCGGGTAAAGGTTTTGCCACCCTTGCTGACGCTTTCGGCCAGGTCACCTTTCATCAGGCCCAGCCAATTGCGGTAGACGATGACCTTGTCATCTGCGTCCACGGCGGCGACCGAGTCTTCGCAGTCCATGATGGTGGTCAGTGCCGATTCCATCAGGATGTCTTTGACACCGGCCGCATCGGTGCTGCCAACCGGCGTGCTGGCGTCGATCTGGATTTCGAAATGCAGGCCGTTGTGCTTGAGCAGCACGGCAGTAGGGGCGACGGCGTCGCCATGGAAGCCGACCAGTTGTGCGTCGTTGCGCAGGCCGCTGTTGCTGCCGCCTTTCAAGGCGACTACCAGCTTGCCGGCCTCGATACGGTAGGCGGTGGAGTCTACATGGGAGCCGGCCGCCAGTGGCGCTGCTTCGTCCAGGAAGGCGCGCGCGAAGGCGATGACCTTGTCGCCGCGCACTTTGTTGTAGCCCTGACCTTTTTCAGCGCCGCCTTCGTCACTGATGGCATCTGTGCCATAGAGGGCATCGTACAGCGACCCCCAACGGGCGTTGGCGGCGTTCAGGGCGAAGCGGGCGTTCATGACCGGCACCACCAACTGTGGCCCGGCCATGTGGGCGATTTCTTCGTCCACGTTCTGTGTAGTGGCCTGGAAATCGTCGGCTTGTGGCAGCAGGTAACCGATTTCCTGCAGGAAAGCCTTATAGGCTGCGGCGTCGTGGGCCTGGCCTGTGCGCGCCTGGTGCCAGGCGTCGATCTTGGCTTGCAGCTCGTCGCGCTTGGCGAGCAGGGCTTTGTTCTTTGGAGCGAGGTCATTGATGATCTTTTCTGCACCTGCCCAGAATTGCTCGGCGACGATGCCGGTCCCGGGGATGGCTTCGTTGTTCACGAAGTCGTGCAGGACCTTGGCGACCTGAAGGCCACCGACTTGAACGTATCCAGTCATTGCTTGCCTCACTCTGCTCAGCTATTTCGCTCTTCTGTATTAAGCCTGTAGCGCTTCATCAAACACGGCACCCGTGCATGCGCCCGGGCGGGCCCGAACACGGCTGGGTGCAGCCTGCCCTAACGAACGGCAGGCAACGTGCCTGCTTCACAGGCGCCTCGGCAGACATCCACACGACGTTTTGTAGTCCGCGCCACGGGATACTACATGAAGCAGCACACGGGGCAACATCAGACTAAAAGCGCCTTTGTGCGACCCATTGGTCGCGCAGGGTCACGCTGGGAAGCGGTATGTTCGCAAGAAAACGTGTGATTGTTCCAGATAAATCTAAAAACAGTACACGATTTGTATCCAGTATTGCGCTGCGGCAGGTTGCCGCGCCTTGCCTATACTGAACCGGTGCGGGTTTCCAGCCGCCTTGCGCAGACTGACATGAGGAACGACGCGTGGACCATCTTGTACTCACTGTAATTGCCCCCGACAAGGCCGGGCAGGTGGAGCGCATTGCCCAATGCATTGCCGACCACCGTGGCAACTGGCTGGAAAGCAGCATGTCGCGCATGGCTGGGCAATTTGCCGGCATTCTGCGTGTTGCCGTGCCTGCAGATCACTATGAAGCGCTGGTGCAGGGCCTGGAGGGGCTTACGAGCCATGGCATACGGGTGCTGATCGCGCAGAGCGGCGCCGACGCTGCCAGTTCGTCCAAACCTATCGCCATGGAGTTGGTGGGCAATGATCGGCCTGGGATTGTGCGCGACATTACCCGCTTGCTGGCCGAGTTGAAGGTCAACGTGGAGCGCTTCACCACCGAGGTGCGGCCGGCGCCCATGAGCAGTGAGCCGCTGTTCCACGCCAATGCGCTGCTGGCGCTGCCACTGGATGTGCCACTTGATGCATTGCAACAGCGCCTGGAGAGCCTGGCGGACGACCTGATGGTCGAGCTGGAACTTCGGGCGCAGGACTGATACGCAGGCATGCCCGATCGGCGTGTGGGGTTATCCCGGTTTAACGGGGAAGGCCCTGTGGATAACCTGGGGCTATTCGCCTCCAGCCCAACTGCTGCAAGCCTTTCAGAGGTTTGGTCAAAAAACGCTCAGTAACTGACGGGTTGTGCACAAACGGCGGGGACGAGGGTGTGGATAACCTCTGGAGATGTCTCTGCAGGCCTTGCAGGGCTTGGCCTGCAGAGATCAGGTCGTTTTTTGATCAGCTGCGCTTGCGCAGATTCCACCAGGCATCAACGCTGTAGATCGCCAGGCCTGCCCAGATGAACATGAACGCCACCAATGTGCTGGTTGACAACTGTTCGTTGAACAGCAGCACTGCTTGCAGCAGCACCAGGGTGGGCGCCAGGTATTGCAGGAAGCCCAGGGTAGTGTAGGGCAGGTGCCGTGCAGCAGCGTTGAAGCACAACAGGGGCACCAGCGTAACCGGGCCGGCTGCCATCAGCCACAAGGCTTCGGAGCTGGTGTAGAACGTACCTTGGGCGCTCATCGCGGTGGGGTGCAGCAGTAGCCAGCCCAGCGCCAGTGGTACCAGCATCCAGGTTTCCACCACCAGCCCAGGCAGGGCCGCAACGGGTGCCTGTTTGCGGATGAGCCCATAGAAGCCGAACGTCAGTGCCAGTGCCAGCGACACCCAGGGCAGGCTGCCTACTTGCCACACCTGCTGTGCCACGCCCAGCGCTGCCATGGCCACGGCCAGCCACTGCAGGCGCCGCAAACGCTCGCCCAGAATGAGCATGCCGAGCAGCACATTGATCAACGGGTTGATGTAGTAGCCCAGGCTGGCCTCGAGCATGCGGCCGTTGTTCACCGACCACACGTAGGTCAGCCAGTTGGCCGCGATCAACGTGCCACTCATGGCCAGAATGGCAAGCCTGCGTGGGTTTTGCCGCAGCGCTTGCCACCAGCCTGGGTGCTTCCATACCAGCAGCAGCAACGAGCCGAACAGGGCGGACCAGAGCACCCGGTGGACGATGATCTCCACCGCCGGCACGCTCTGGATGGCCTTGAAGTAGAGGGGGAACAGGCCCCAGATGATGTAGGCACTAAGGCCCAACAGATACCCGCGACGCGGGTTTGCAGCGTGCATGCAGAGTCCTTGCTCAGGTCACTAATAAAACAGTGCGTATTGTAGACAGCCCAGGCCCTGCTTCTAGAACAATTTCAGGGGAGCTTCATCCAGCGCTGCCATCTGTTCGCGCAGTGCGAGTACCTGGTCGCCCCAATAACGGGGCTGGCCGAACCAGGGGAAGCTGAGCGGGAACGCCGGGTCATCCCAGCGCCGTGCCAGCCAGGCGCTGTAGTGCAGTTGGCGCAGCGCCCGCAAGGGTTCGATCAGTGCCAGTTCGCGGGGCGCGAAGTCATGGAATTCGTTGTAGCCATCGATCAGTTCGGCCAGTTGCCCCAGACGTTCCTCGCGGCTGCCCGCCAACATCATCCACAGGTCCTGCACTGCCGGCCCCATGCGGCAGTCGTCCAGGTCGACCACGTGGTACACCTCGTCCCGGTGCATCAGGTTGCCGGGGTGCAGGTCGCCGTGCAGGCGAATGAGCGAGTGCGAGGTGCGGGCATAGATGTCTTCGACCCGCTTGAGCACGTCACGGGCCACGGACTCGAAGGCGGGTAGCAGCTCTTTAGGGACAAAACCGCCTTGCAGCAGGGTTTCGAGCGAGGCATTGCCGAAGTTGTCCACAGCCAGCGCTTCGCGGTGTTCGAAGGGTTTGGTGGCGCTGACCGCATGCAGCCGGCCTAGCAATTGGCCCAAGCGGTAAAGCTGGTCCGCGTTGCCTGGCTCTGGCGCGTGGCCACCGCGGCGCGGGAATAGGGCAAAGCGAAAACCCTGGTGTTCGAACAGCGTACGGCCTGCGTGCTGAAGTGGCGCCACGACCGGCACCTCATGTTCGGCAAGCTCTGCGGTGAAGCCATGTTCTTCGAGGATGGCCTCATTGCTCCAGCGCCCGGGGCGGTAGAACTTGGCGATCAGAGGTTGTTCACCTTCGATGCCCACCTGATACACACGGTTCTCGTAGCTGTTGAGTGCCAGCACGCGGGCGTCGCTCAGAAAGCCGAGGCTTTCGACGGCGTCCAGCACCAGGTCGGGTGTCAGGGTCGCGAAGGGGTGAGACATGGTGACTCCGGGGGTGAACGATACGGCATGGTAACGCGTTCTACGGGTGCCGGCCTGTTCGCGGCTGAACCTGCGCCCACAGGTTAGACAAGGCCGGCCCAGCTATGCCGCAATCCCGATCAACACATAGGACGGGTGAAACTGCACCCGTACCGCGCTGCCAGCCCGCACCTGCTGCTCGGCCAACCAGTCAGCCTCGGCAATGGCACACAGTGTTTGCCCATTCTCCAGTGCCAGCCGGACCTCGCTGGGCCCGTCACCTTCTGCCAGTACTTCTTCCACGGTGGCGTTCAAGCAATTGCTGCCAGGCTCCGCTTCTTGCGCCTGCGCCAGCAGCTTCACCCAGCCGGCCTTCAGCAGTGCTACCACCACCGCGCCCAACGTCAACTCCAGCCGCTCAGTGCTGTCATGGGTAATGAGTGCATCGATTTCCAGCCCCCCGCCCAAGGCCAGGCTGACCCGGTCGTGTCGGCCTTCGCGGCGCAGCCCGCTGACCTGGCCCTGTAACTGGTTGCGCGCACTGGTGCGCAACATCAGGCGGCCAAGCAGGCCCAGGTCGCTGGATTCTTCAGCGGCCTCGAGTATTTGCGTTTGCAGCGCCTGCAGCCGTTGGTACAGGCGCAGTACCCGCTCGCCTTCTGCAGACAACCTGGCACCGCCCCCGCCGCGGCCACCTGTACTGCGCTCCACCAACGGCCTGCTGGCCAGGTTGTTGAGCTCGTCGATGGCATCCCAGGCGGCCTTGTAGCTGATGCCGGCCGCCTTGGCGGCACGGGTGATGGAGCCCTGTTCGGCAACATGCTGCAGCAGCGCGATACGCTGCGGGCGATGGGCAATGTGCTGGGTGAGCGATGTTGGCAGGGGCATGGGCGGTCCACGGTTGATCATGCATACCCAGGTTTTGGGGTGCGTGCCAGGCAATATACATCGACACGCTGCGCGCCGGCCTTGCGCAACACCTGGGCAATGGCCTGGGCGGTGGCCCCGGTGGTCATCACGTCATCGATGATTGCCACATGCAAGCCCCGCACATCACCCGACAGGCAGAACACCTGGCGCAGATTGCGCCACCTGGCCTTGGCGTCCAGCTGCTGCTGGGCGGGGGTGTGACGGCTGCGGGTGAGCAAGCGCTCGTCGCAGCGCACCGACAGCTGCGCCGACAGCCAACGCGCCAGCATCGCCGCCTGGTTGAAACCTCGCTCACGCAGCCGGCGCCTGGCCAGGGGCACTGGCAGCAACAGGTGTGGGCGCGGCAGCCCCTCTGCAAACTGATGCAGCAGAGCCTGCCCCAGCTGCTCGGCCATCAGGCGCCCCATGGGCCATTGGCGGTTGTGCTTGAAGCGGCTGATCAGGGTGTCGATCGGAAAGCCGAAGGCCCACGGCGCTACGACCTGATCGAAGGCAGGGGGCCGACGGCTGCACTGGCCGCAGGTCATGCCGGCCATGGGCAACGGCAGCGCGCAGCGCAGGCAGTGGTCCCCCAACCAGGGCAGCTGTTGCTCACACGCCATGCACAGCGGATAAGCCTGCCGCGCCGGGCCATCGCACAGCAGGCATGTTTGATTATTAAGTAACCACTTGTAAACCAGTCTTCTGATGCGTGGTTGACAGTTCATAGGCCTTCCATGACTATGCGAGCTATCCGTGATCCGCTGGCGGGCGTTCTTGTCCCGGCACCAGCTACAGCCTAAACAAGGAAACGCCGATGAGCGCCAGCACAACTGCAACAACACGTCACGACTGGTCCCTGGCCGAGGTCAAGGCGCTGTTCCAGCAGCCTTTCAATGATTTGCTGTTCCAGGCGCAGACCGTGCATCGCGCGCATTTCGACCCCAATCGCGTGCAGGTTTCCACGCTGCTGTCGATCAAGACCGGCGCTTGCCCGGAGGATTGCAAATATTGCCCACAGTCCGGGCACTACAACACCGGGCTGGAAAAACAGAAGCTGATGGAAGTGCAGAAGGTGCTGGAGGAAGCTGCCCGCGCCAAGGCCATCGGTTCGACGCGCTTCTGCATGGGCGCCGCCTGGAAACACCCCTCTGCCAAGGACATGCCCTACGTGCTGGAGATGGTCAAAGGCGTGAAAGCCATGGGCCTGGAAACCTGCATGACCCTGGGCAAGCTTGACCAGGAGCAAACCCAGGCACTGGCCCAGGCCGGGCTGGACTACTACAACCATAACCTCGACACGTCCCCGGAGTTCTACGGCAGCATCATCACCACCCGTACCTATGGTGAGCGCCTGGAGACCCTGGCTTACGTGCGCGATGCCGGCATGAAGATCTGTTCCGGTGGCATTCTGGGCATGGGCGAGTCGCTGGACGACCGCGCCGGCCTGCTGATTCAGCTGGCCAACCTGCCTGAGCACCCCGAGTCGGTGCCGATCAACATGCTGGTGAAAGTAGCGGGCACACCGCTGGCCGAAGAAGAAGACGTGGACCCCTTCGACTTCATTCGCATGCTGGCCGTAGCCCGTATCCTGATGCCCAAGTCCCACGTGCGCCTTTCCGCCGGGCGCGAACAGATGAACGAGCAGATGCAGGCCCTGGCCTTCATGGCCGGTGCCAACTCCATCTTCTATGGCGAGAAACTGCTGACCACTGCCAACCCGCAGGCTGACAAGGACATGCAACTGTTCGCACGACTGGGCATCAAGCCCGAAGCCCGTGAAGAGCATGCCGACGAAGTGCACCAGGCCGCCATCGAACAGGCGCTGGTGGAGCAGCGCAGCAGCGAGATGTTCTACGACGCAGCATCGGCCTGACATGGCGTTCGACCTGGCAATGCGTCTGGCCGAACGGCGCGCGGCAGACCTGTACCGGCAACGCCCGCTGCTGGGCAGCCCTCAGAGGCCACAGGTGGTGGTCGATGGCCAGCAGTTGCTGGCCTTTTGCAGCAATGACTACCTGGGCCTGGCCAATCACCCACAGGTGATTGCGGCGTGGCAGGCGGGTGCAGAGCGCTGGGGCGTGGGCGGCGGCGCCTCTCACCTGGTGGTGGGGCATACCACCGCCCACCACCAGGTCGAGGAGGCCCTGGCCGAACTGACCGGCCGCCCCAGGGCGTTGCTGTTTTCCACCGGCTACATGGCCAACCTGGGCGCCATCACGGCCTTGGTGGGCAAGGGCGATACGGTGCTGCAGGACCGCCTTAACCATGCCTCGCTGCTCGATGGCGGCATGCTCAGTGGTGCCCGCTTCAGCCGCTACCTGCACAACGACCCTGCCAGCCTGGCCACCCGCCTGGAGAAAGCGGCAGGTAACACCTTGGTGGTGACCGACGGCGTGTTCAGCATGGATGGCGATGTGGCCGACCTGCCTGGCCTGGCCCGTGCTGCCCGCGCCCGTGATGCCTGGCTGATGGTGGACGATGCCCATGGGCTGGGTACCCTTGGCGCAGGCGGCGGTGGCGTGGTGGAACATTTTGGCCTGGGCGTGGAGGATGTGCCGGTGCTGATCGGTACCTTGGGCAAGGCCTGCGGCACCGCTGGCGCCTTTGTGGCCGGTAGTGAAGCGTTGATCGACACACTGGTGCAGTTCGCCCGGCCTTACATCTATACCACCAGCCAGCCCCCGGCCTTGGCCTGCGCCACGCTCAAGAGCCTGGAGCTGCTGCGCACCGAAACCTGGCGCCGTGAACAGCTGAACGCCTTGATCGGCCAGTTCCGTGAGGGGGCACGCCAGATCGGCCTGCAACTGATGGACAGCCCCACACCGATCCAGCCGATCCTGATCGGTGACAGTGCGCAGGCACTTCGCCTGTCGGCCATGTTGCGCGAGCGCGGCCTGCTGGTAACCGCCATTCGCCCGCCCACCGTGCCGGCTGGCAGCGCACGCCTGCGGGTAACACTGAGCGCTGCGCACACGCCTGCGCAGGTGCAGCTATTGTTGAATGCATTGGCAGAGTGTTATCCACAACTGGAGCGCGCCGATGCGTAACCGAATTGTATTGTTGCCGGGTTGGGGGTTGGGTACCGCGGCCCTGGAGCCGCTCGCCGCCAGCCTGCGTGCGCAGGACGCCCGCCTGCAGATCACCCTGATGCCACTGCCGGAGCTTGACCACGCGGATGTGCAGGGCTGGGTCGAGCACCTGGACCGCAAGCTGCCCAACGATGTGTGGCTGGGCGGCTGGTCATTCGGCGGCATGCTCGCCAGCGCCTTGGCGCACAAGCGTGCCGATCATTGCTGCGGCCTGCTGACGCTGGCCAGCAACCCCAGCTTCGTGGCCCGGGCGGATTGGCCCCACGGCATGGCGCAAGACACCTTCGGTACCTTCCTGGATGGGTGTCGCAGCCATACCGCCGTGACCCTCAAGCGTTTTCGCAGCCTGTGCAGCGACGGTGCCTTGCAACCACGCACCCTCCTGCGCCAGCTCGGTGTGGGTGTGCCGGACACCGACCCGCTTTACCTCGCGACCGGCCTGGAAGTGCTGGCCCAGCTGGACACCCGCGAAGCGCTGCAGGCATTTGCCGGCCCCCAGTTGCACCTGTTCGCCGGCAGCGACGCGTTGGTGCCGGCCGAAGCTGCCCAGGCGCTGAGTGAGTTGTTGCCTGATGTGGAAGTGGGCTTGGTCGAAGACAGTTCCCACGCGTTTCTGCTGGAGTACCCTCAGGAGTTGGCGGCGGGCATCAAGAGTTTTTTGCATGAGAGTGGCGATGACTGACCTTTCCCAACCCGCCTTGCCCGGTACGCTGCCGGACAAACGCCAGGTGGCGGCGTCCTTTTCCCGGGCCGCAGGCAGCTACGACAGTGTTGCAGCCCTGCAGCGCGAGGTGGGCACGCGCCTGCTGGGGCAACTGCCGGCAGACCTGCAGCCCTCCCGCTGGCTAGACCTGGGGAGCGGCACGGGCCACTTCAGCCGGGCGCTGGCCCAACGCTATGTTGCGGCCGGCGGCGTGGCGGTGGATATCGCCGAAGGCATGCTGCGCCACGCCCGCGAGGCACACGGCGGTGCGCTGTATCACGTGGCGGGCGATGCCGAACGCCTGCCGCTGAGCGATGGGTGTGTCGACCTGGTGTTTTCCAGCCTGGCAGTGCAATGGTGCAGCCAGTTCGCCAGTGTGCTGTCAGAAGCGCAGCGTGTGTTGCGGCCCGGCGGTGTGCTGGCATTCAGCAGCCTGTGCACAGGCACCCTCGATGAGCTGCGGGCCAGCTGGCAGGCAGTGGACGGCCTGGTGCATGTGAACCGTTTTCGCCGCTTCGATGAGTACCAGCGCCTGTGCGCGGCCAGCGGCCTGCGCCCGCTGGCCCTGCAACGGTGCCCGCACGTGCTGCATTACCCGGACGTGCGCAGCCTGACCCACGAGCTGAAGGCATTGGGCGCGCACAACCTCAACCCTGGCCGGCCTTCTGGCCTGACTGGCCGTGCCCGTATGCAGGGGTTGCTGCACGCCTATGAGGCATTTCGCCAACCCTCGGGGCTGCCAGCCACCTATCAGGTGGTCTATGGTGTGTTGCGCAAGCCACAGGCATAAGGGGAGCCACATGAGGCACGCCTATTTCATCGCTGGCACCGACACCGATGTCGGCAAGACCACCATCGCGGCAGGGCTTCTGCATGCTGCGCGTTTGCAGGGGATGAGTACCCTTGGCGCCAAACCCGTGGCCTCCGGTTGCACCCTGACCGCCAAGGGCTTGCGCAACAGTGACGCCCAGGCCTTGATTGACGAAAGTACCGTCAAGCTCGAATACGCCCAGGTCAACCCGTTCGCCTTCGAGCCGGCCATCGCACCCCATGTGGCTGCGCGCGAGGCTGGCGTCACACTCTCGGTGTCGCACCTGCTGGGGGCGATGCGCATTGTGTTGCAGCAGGACGCCGACTTCACCCTCATAGAGGGTGCGGGCGGGTGGCGGGTGCCGTTGTCGGGGTTGGAAAACCTGTCCGACCTGGCAGTGGCCTTGAAGCTGCCGGTCATTTTGGTGGTTGGCGTGCGCCTGGGCTGCATCAGCCACGCCTTGCTCAGCGCCGAGGCTATCGAACGTGATGGCTTGCAACTGGCGGGGTGGGTGGCGAACATCATCGAGCCGCGTACCTCTCGGCTTGAAGAGAACCTGGCCAGCCTGGCCGAGCGCCTGCCTGCGCCCTGCCTTGGGCGGGTGCCGAAGCTGAAGCAGGCGAGTGCCGACATGGTCGCTGAGCACTTGCAACTGGACCTGCTGGACTGACCGGCATACCCAGGGCCTATCAGATGGCAACAAGCTATTACTGTTTTAAACGGGCCTTTTTGCCCAAGGCCTGTTTTAATCAGCCTTGTCTGTTATCCAGGTTCAATGGAGCCCTGACATGGAAATCACCGGTAGCTCTGCCTACTATGCGGGCCTTGGCGCCATCAAGGCCGGCCAGGAACGCGTCGACCAGGCCGCCAGCCAGGTTGCCAACCTCAGTGCCGAACGCACTGCCACCAGCCAGTCCAGCGACTTCCAGGCAGAACGCCTGCGCGGCGTCGACCGCAGTCAGCAAATGGACCTTGCCACCAGTACGGTACAAATGGCGCTGGGCAAGCTCGAGGTCGAACTGGGGGCGAAAGTGGCCAAGGCCTCTGACGACATGCTCGGCCGTATCATCGATATCCACGCCTGACACCTCTGCTTCACCCCGCTAGCCACGCGTGACGCAGGGGCGTCTCTCGCCTGAGCGACGCCGCCAGCCGTCGCTTTTCATCCTATCCAATGTCCTCCAACTGCCCGTGAATCCACGGCCATGCAACCGTGTGGCGGTTTCGTCGTTTTCCGTGGCGTAAATGGCACCATCGTCCATCCTTGACATCAGCCTGCGGTAAACGTAAGTTTCAAACAACTGTTTGACAGACCTTGCCGCGTGCGCCGGTCCCCCCACAGAACTCACCTAGAGGTTCATCGCGATGCCTGACTACAAAGCTCCCTTGCGTGATATCCGCTTCGTTCGTGACGAGCTGCTTGGCTATGAGGCGCATTATCAAAGCCTGCCGGGTTGCCAGGACGCTACCTCGGACATGGTCGATGCCATTCTGGAAGAGGGCGCGAAGTTCTGTGAGCAGGTATTGGCGCCGCTGAACCGTGTAGGTGATCAGGAAGGCTGCACCTGGAGCGAGTCGGGCGTGAAAACCCCGACCGGCTTCAAGGAAGCCTACGCGCAGTTCGTCGAAGGCGGCTGGCCGAGCCTGGCTCACGACGTGGAGCACGGCGGCCAGGGCCTGCCGGAGTCGCTGGGCCTGGCGCTGAGCGAGATGGTGGGTGGCGCCAACTGGTCGTGGGGCATGTACCCAGGCCTGTCCCACGGCGCGATGAACACCATTTCTGCCCACGGCACAGCCGAGCAGCAGCACACCTACCTGACCAAGCTGGTCTCTGGCGAGTGGACTGGCACCATGTGCCTCACCGAGCCACACTGCGGCACCGACCTAGGCATGTTGCGCACCAAGGCCGAGCCCCAGGCTGACGGCAGCTACAAGGTATCGGGCACCAAGATCTTCATCTCTGCCGGCGAGCACGACATGG
This sequence comes from Pseudomonas sp. NBRC 111119, assembly GCF_001320125.1. Lineage (NCBI taxonomy): Bacteria > Pseudomonadati > Pseudomonadota > Gammaproteobacteria > Pseudomonadales > Pseudomonadaceae > Pseudomonas > Pseudomonas sp. NBRC 111119. Next base: position 78,434 of record NZ_BCAV01000048.1, on the reverse strand, counting down.
CCGAGAACATCGTGCACATCGTGCTGGCCCGCCTGCCCGATGCGCCTGCCGGTACCAAAGGCATCTCGCTGTTCATCGTGCCGAAGTTCCTGCCCAATGCTGAAGGCGCGGCGGGTGAGCGTAACGGCGTCAGCTGTGGTTCCATCGAACACAAGATGGGCATCCACGGCAACGCCACCTGCGTGATGAACTTCGACGGCGCTACCGGCTACCTGATCGGCCCGGCCAACAAAGGCCTGAACTGCATGTTCACCTTCATGAACACTGCGCGCCTGGGTACTGCACTGCAAGGCCTGGCGCACGCCGAAGTGGCCTTCCAGGGCGGCCTCAAGTATGCCCGCGAGCGCCTGCAGATGCGTTCGCTGACCGGGCCAAAGGCCCCGGAAAAAGCGGCTGACCCCATCATCGTCCACCCGGACGTACGCCGTATGTTGCTGACCATGAAAGCCTTCGCCGAGGGCAACCGGGCCATGGTGTATTTCACCGCGCAGCAGGTGGACATCGTCAAGTACAGCCAGGACGAAGAAGCACGCAAGAAGGCCGATGCCCTGCTGGCCTTCCTGACGCCGATCGCCAAGGCTTTCATGACTGAAGTGGGCTTCGAAGCTGCCAACCATGGCGTGCAGATCTACGGCGGCCACGGCTTCATCGCCGAGTGGGGCATGGAGCAGAACGTGCGCGATAGCCGCATCTCCATGCTGTACGAGGGCACCACGGGTATCCAGGCCCTGGACCTGCTGGGCCGCAAGGTGCTGATGACCCAGGGCGAGGCGCTGAAGGGCTTCACCAAGATCGTGCACAAGTTCTGCCAGGCGCAGGAAGGCAACGAGGCGCTGAACGACTTCGTGCAACCGCTGGCGGCCATCAACAAGGAGTGGGGCGAGCTGACCATGAAAGTGGGCATGGCCGCCATGAAGGACCGTGAGGAAGTGGGCGCAGCGTCGGTGGATTACCTGATGTACTCCGGCTACGCCTGCCTGGCTTATTTCTGGGCAGATATTGCACGTGTTGCAGCCGAGAAGCTGGCCGCCGGCAGCGGCGACCAAGCCTTCTACACGGCCAAGCTGCAGACTGCGCGCTTCTACTTCCAGCGCATCCTGCCGCGCACCCGTACCCATGTGGCCGCCATGTTGTCGGGTGCCGACAACCTGATGGCCATGGACGAAGCGCACTTCGGCCTGGCGTACTAAGCGCAATTGCTCCAGCGAAACCCGCCTGCCTGCTAGGGCAGGCGGGTTTTTTTGCATTCCACGGACGGAGCCTGATTAAACTGTCCGGGTGCACGGCCGATCAACTAAGGGCACAATGCCATTATTGATCTGCCGGGTTGGAGATTACTGTGTTTCGCCTTGACGCCGTCCGTGCAAGCCACTTTCTGCCCTCGCTGCTGTTGCTGATAGCGGGCCTCGCTGCGGCCTACGCCAAAGACCTCAGTGTGTTCTTCACCTCCTTGTTCAATGTGCTGCCCACCCTGGTATTGCTGCTGGGTGGTGCCTACTGCGCGGTCTACAGGCGTCAGCGTGAGCTGTTTTTAATGCTGACGGTGTACATCGCCTATTTCCTGCTCGATACCCAGACTGACTTCTACAGAGATAACGGGCATGTGCGCGATGACGCTGCCGTCATCTTCCACCTGGTGTGCCTGCTACTGCCGGCGTTGTATGGCATCTACGGCGTATGGCAGGAACGCATGCACCTGCTGCAGGACATGGTGGCCAGGGGCGCTGTGCTGTTGGTTGTAGGTGCGGTGGCGGTGGCGCTGGAGCAACGCTTCCCCGCCGCCCTGTTGGCCGGCTTGGCCGATATTCGCTGGCCGGCCCTGCATGGGGAGTGGATGAGCCTGATCCAGTTGGCGTACCCGTTGTTCATTGGGGTGCTGGTGCTGCTGGTGGTGCAGTACCTGCGGGCGCCGAGGCCTTTGAATGCAGCGCTGGTGATGGGGTTGGTGGGGCTCTTCTGGATGCTGCCCAAAACGTTCATCTTGCCCTTCACCCTGAACATCATGTGCAGCCAGGTGATGCTGATGATAGCTGCGGCGGTGGCACATGAGGCCTACCAGATGGCCTTTCGGGATGAGCTCACCGGCTTGCCGGGCCGGCGTGCGCTCAACGAACGCATGCAGCGGCTGGGGCGCAACTATGTGATCGCGATGAGCGATGTGGACCATTTCAAGCGCTTCAACGATACCCACGGCCACGACGTCGGCGACCAGGTGCTGCGCCTGGTTGCCAGCCGCCTGGGCAAGGTGGGGGGCGGTGGCAAGGCGTACCGGTACGGTGGCGAGGAATTTGCGGTGGTGTTTGCCGGCAAGAGCACCGAGCACTGCGTGGCGCACCTGGAGGCGGTGCGTGAAGCGATTGCCGGCTATGCCATGCGCCTGCGTGACCAGGGCGCTCGCCCCCAGGATGACAGCACGGGCCGGCAGCGGCGCGCCGGCAGCAGTGGTGGTGCGGTGTCAGTCACCATCAGCATCGGTGTGGCAGAGCGGCATGTGGACCACCGCAACCCAGATGACGTGCTCAAATCCGCCGACCAGGCGCTCTACAGCGCCAAGGCGGCCGGGCGCAACTGCCTGATGGTGCACGGCCTGAAAACCCGCCGGGGGGCAGAGCGTGCGTCGTGACCATAACTGACCATGCGGTCTGTTGATGACCCTATGTCTCGTAAAAGTTGTTCGGTTACACTCACTGCAACTCCAGTGCTGCGGTGCCTGACACCGCCCGTTCCGACCAGCGAGAGGTTGTCATGGCTGACTATAAAGCGCCCCTGCGCGACATGCGCTTCGTACTGAATGAAGTCTTCGACTTGGGGCAGCAATGGGCAGAATTGCCCGGGCTCGGCGACGTTGTCGATGTGCAGACCGCCTTGGCAGTGCTTGAGGAGGCCGGCAAGGTCGCGGCCCGCTCCATCGCGCCGTTGAGCCGTGCTGCCGATGAAGAAGGCTGCCACTGGGATAACGGCGCCGTGCAGACGCCGGCAGGCTTCATCGAGGCTTACAACACCTATGCTGAGGGCGGCTGGGTGGGCGTGGGCGGTGACCCGCTGTTGGGTGGCATGGGCATGCCCAAGGCGGTGTCGGCGCAGGTTGAAGAAATGGTCAACGCGGCGAGCCTGGCTTTCGGCCTGTACCCGATGCTGACCGCAGGTGCCTGCCTGTCCATCAATGCCCACGCCAGCGAAGCGCTGAAGCAGAAGTACCTGCCAAACATGTATGCCGGCGTTTGGGCGGGCTCCATGTGCCTTACCGAGCCCCATGCCGGTACCGACCTCGGCATCATCCGCACCAGGGCCGAGCCCCAGGCCGACGGCAGCTACAAGGTGACCGGGACCAAGATCTTCATCACCGGCGGCGAACACGATCTCACCGAAAACATCATCCACCTGGTACTGGCCAAGCTGCCGGATGCCCCGGCTGGGCCGAAAGGCATCTCGTTGCTCCTGGTTCCTAAGTTCCTGGTCAATGAGGACGGCAGCCTGGGCGCGCGCAACCCGGTAACCTGCGGTTCCATCGAGCACAAGATGGGCATTCAGGCGTCGGCCACCTGTGTGATGAACTTCGACGACGCGGTCGGTTATATCGTGGGTGAACCCAACAAAGGCCTGGCGGCCATGTTCACCATGATGAACTACGAGCGACTGGGGGTTGGCATCCAGGGCCTGGCCTCGGCCGAACGTTCTTACCAGAACGCGGTGGAATACGCCCGCGAGCGCCTGCAGAGCCGCGCCCCCACCGGCCCACAGGCCACGGACAAACCAGCCGACCCGATCATCGTGCACCCTGATGTACGGCGCATGCTGTTGACCATGAAGGCGCTGATCGAAGGCGGGCGTGCGTTCTCCACCTACGTGGCCATGCAGCTGGACAGCGCCAAGTACAGCGAAGACCCCAGTGTGCGCAAGCGCAGCGAAGAACTGGTGGCGCTGTTGACGCCTGTGGCCAAGGCGTTCCTCACCGACCTGGGCCTGGAGTGCACGGTGCACGGCCAGCAGGTATTCGGCGGGCATGGCTATATCCGTGAGTGGGGCCAGGAGCAACTGGTGCGTGACGTACGCATCACCCAGATCTACGAAGGCACCAACGGTATTCAGGCCCTCGACCTGATGGGCCGCAAGGTGGTGGCCAGCGGTGGGGCCTACTACACACTGTTCGCTGATGAAGTGCGCGCGTTTATTGCCAGTGCCGGCCATGAGCTGGGCGAGTTCACCCGGCCGCTGGCGGCATCGCTCGATCAGCTGGATGCGCTCACCGACTGGGTGCTGGAGCAGGCCAAGGGCAACCCTAACGAGATTGGGGCTGCTTCGGTGGAGTACCTGCATGCATTTGGTTATGTGGCTTACGCCTACATGTGGGCACGCATGGCGCAGGCAGCGCAGCGCGGGGAAGGCGACGAAGGGTTCTATCAAGGCAAACTGGGCACGGCGCGCTTCTACTTTGCGCGGCTGCTGCCGCGGGTCGGCTCGCTGGTGGCATCGGTGAGGGCGGGGAGTGAGTCACTGTACCTGCTGGATGCACAACAGTTCTGAGACCTGTCTAGGGGCTGGCAGAAAATCCCAGGGTTTTGCTTTTTGAGAATGATTCTGGGTTTGTAAGCTTTTTCCTACATCACGTGGTGACTTTTCACCACTGTTCTCAGATTGGATCCACGGTTAATCTTTATCACATGGACGGAGCGCAGGAAGCGCCTAGGACAGATCAAGGACGACGGCGAAGGATTTCCTGCCAGGGTGGCGGGGCGATACGGATGTCACAGGGAAACAGTCTGGAAAACCCCGCTTAGGCGGGGTTTTCTTTATGCGTGTGTTTTTCAGGCCAACACATCCAGGGCGGGTTGCCGGGTATCGGTCTCTTCTTCCAGCAGGTTGCGCAGCAGCTCCACTGAAGCCTGCTGGCGCTGCGCATCGCGGAACACCAGCCCCACTTTCAGCGGTACCCGTGGCTCGCTCAGCGGCTTCCACAGCAAGCCTTGCTCATCTTCTGCCGCCTCCTTGGCGCGCCCCGGCAGAATCGTCGCCAGCGATGTGTGCGCCAGGCTGTCCAGAATACCTGCCATGTTGTTCATCTCGGCCTGAACTTGCGGCCTGCGGCCTTGGCTTGCCAGTTGTGCCTGCCAGATCTGGCGCATCTGGAACTCTTCCCCAAGCATGAGCATCGGCAACTCGGCGGCCTGGCGAATGGAAACCTTCTTGAAGTCCTTCAGGGGATGCGTGTTGGGGATGACCAGTTGCAACTCATCTTCATACAGCAGCAGCCCATGGAGCCCTGGCTGGCGTGGCGGCAGGTAGCTGATGCCAATGTCCAGGTTGCCATTGAGCAGGCGCCGTTCGATCTCCAGGCCTGACAGTTCATAGATCTGCACCACCAGGTGAGGCTGGGCCTTGCGCAGCCGTTCGAGCAACCGCGGCACCAGGCTGGGGCGCACGGTTTGCAGTACCCCGATCGCCAGGGTGCGCAGCGACTGGCCTTTGAAGCTGCGCATGGCATCGGTGGCGCGCTGCAGGCCGTCGAGCAGCGGCAGGGCGTGGTTGTAGAGGGTGTGGGCGGCGAGTGTGGGCAGCAGGCGCTTGTTGCTGCGCTCGAACAAGCTCAGGTCCAGGCCATGTTCCAGTTGACGAATCTGCTGTGAGAGCGCGGGTTGCGACAGCGACAGCCGCTCGGCGGCGCGCCCGACGTGGCCTTCCTCATACACCGCGACGAAATAACGCAGTTGGCGAAAATCCATAAGGTTTGCTTATTGAAATTGCTGCTAAATCGAAATGTCGTAAAACCGCTTGCTCGCCTAGTCTATCCCCCTATTACAAGGGGTTACAGCAATTGATGGTCACATTGTTGCAGCTACCTGCAAAGCGTATTGATAGGCAAGGCAACAGAACGCACAGCGATCATTTGATCGCGCTTTAGCTGCCGCCACCGTGATGGGTTGGAATCCTGATGAACCTGTTCAATCTGCGCCGCCCGGCCCCTGAGGCTGTTGTCGAGCCAAGGCCGATGCCGCAGCAGCCTTCAACCGGCAACCTGATGCCCGGGCACAACCGGGCAACGCCTGTGTTCGTGCGTGGCCAGGGGGCGTGGTTGTGGGATGACCAGGGGCGAGCCTGCCTGGACTTCACCCAAGGCGGCGGCGTCAACAGCCTGGGCCATAGCCCAGACGCGCTGGCAGCTGCGCTCGCAAATCAGGCTCAGGCGCTGATCCAGCCAGGCTCGGCGTTCCATAGCCCGGTTTTGTTGACCTTGGCCAGCCGGCTCTGCCAGGCCACCGCCAGCGATCAGGCTTACCTGCTGAACACGGGTGCCGAAGCCTGCGAAGGTGCGATCAAGCTGGCGTGCAAGTGGGGCCAGCGCCATCGCAATGGCGCGTACCACATCATCACCGCCAGCCGGGGCTGCCATGGGCGCAGCCTGGGTACGCTGTCTGCCTCCGACCCGACAGCATATAGCCGCTGTGAGCCCGGCGTGCCCGGCTTCAGCAGGGTGCCTTTCAATGACCTCGCAGCACTGCACGCCGCGGTGGACTCTCGCACGGTGGCGATCATGCTTGAGCCTGTGCAGAGTGAAGCGGGTGTTATCCCGGCCACGCGCGAATACCTCAAGGGTGTGGAAACCCTTTGCCGGGAGCTTGGCATCCTGTTGATTCTGGACGAAGTGCAAACCGGCCTTGGCCGCTGTGGTGCATTGCTGGCAGAGGAAACCTACGGGGTACGCGCCGACATCGTCACCTTGGGCAAGGGCCTGGGTGGGGGCGTGCCGCTGGCGGCGTTGCTGGCGCGGGGGGCGGCCTGCTGTGCCGAGGCGGGCGAACTGCAGGGCAGCCACCATGGCAATGCGCTGATGTGCGCTGCCGGCCTTACGGTGCTGGACACGGTGCTGGCCCCAGGGTTCTTCGACGAGGTGCAGGACAAAGGCCGCCACCTGCGAGAAGGCCTCGGTCGGCTGGCGGGCCGCTTCGGCCAGGGCCCGATACGCGGGCAGGGTTTGCTCTGGGCGCTGCCGCTCAAGGAAAACCTGGCCCCCGCGCTGGTGGCTGCCGCGCTGCAGGAGGGGCTGTTGCTGAATGCTCCGCAGCCCGACGTAGTGCGCTTTACGCCGGCGCTGACCGTGAGCCGGAGCAATATCGACGAAATGCTGCAGCGCCTGACCCGCGCCTTTACCCGGTTGCACGCCCGCCAACAGAGCCGCCGCGAAATGCCGGCCTAGGTTGCCAACCCCTGATTCAACGAACCGTCTGGCGTTTCTGCGCACCGCCCCTGGCCTGTTACATTCGGCCCGGGGCGTTTTTTTGCCTGTGGAACCTCTGCGACCGGCGGCGAGTCTGTGATGTAACCCCTTTACGGAGAGACTCTCATGGACTTCATTCGCATCATCATCGCTATCCTGCTGCCACCACTGGGCGTATTTCTGCAGGTGGGGTTTGCCGGCGCGTTCTGGTTGAACATTCTGCTGACGCTGCTGGGCTACATCCCTGGCATCGTGCACGCGGTGTACATCATTGCCAAGCGGTGAGGTGTAACCCGGTTTGCGACCAGGGGGCCCGCGCCCCCTGGGTCACTCACCCGCCAGCACTTCGCAGTAGAACCTCCATTCTTCCTCCAGCGCATGCGCCAGGTTCTCAGCCTTGCGCAGCCCGTGCCGCTCACCCTCGTAGAAATGCCCCTGGGCTTTGATGCCGTTGGCTTGTAGTGCTGCCAGCATCGAGCGCGTCTGCTCGGGCACCACCACGGCGTCCAGCTCGCCCTGGAAAAACACGACCGGCACGGTGATCTGTGCTGCATGCAGCAGCGGTGTACGCTGGCGATAGCGCTCGGCATCCTGATGGGGGTCACCGATCAGCCAGTCCAGGTAATCGCCTTCGAACTTGTGCGTAGCCCGGGCCAGGGCGGTGGGGTCGCTGACGCCATACAGGCTGGCACCTGCGCGGAATACGTCGCGAAATGCCAAGGCGCACAGGGTGGTGTAACCCCCGGCGCTGCCGCCACGGATGAAGGCCTTGCGCGGGTCGATCAGCCCTTGTGCGGCCAGATACTCGACGGCATTGCAGGCATCTTCCACATCGGTTTCACCCCAACGCAGGTGCAGGGCCTGGCGATACTCACGGCCATACCCGCTGCTGCCTCGGTAGTTGAGGTCGGCAACGGCGAAGCCGCGTTGGGTCCAGTACTGGATACGCGGGTCCAGCACCGGGTAGCAGGCCGAGGTGGGGCCGCCATGGATAAAGACCACCAGTGGCGGCGCGCCCTTGCTGTGGGCAGCCGGGTAGAAAAAGCCGTGGGCCAGTGCCGCGCCACGGCCGCAGTGGAACGACTGCGGCAGGCTGATGTGTTCGGCCGCAAGTACCTCGGCGCCACCGGCCAGCACACTGACCTGATGGGTGTCGCGGGCAATGGCGATAACCGCTGGCGGGCTGATGGGCGAGGCGGCGATCGCATACAGGTACTGCGCATCCATGGCCAGGCTGCGAAAGCGCGTATAGGCACTGGCGAAGCGTTCCACGGGGCCATGCTCAGCGCGCAGCCCCAGTTGCCCGAACCCCGCGTCGAACCAGGTAGCCAGGTAGCTCGTCGGGCCTAGCGGTAGCCAAGTACTGGCACCCAACTGCCACGGCGCGCCTGCGTGGTCGGCAGGTTCGGCGGGCAGTGCCTTCCAACGCCCCTCGACCTCGCCCCATGGCTGCCAGAAACCATTGTGATCCGACAGGCAATACAGCTGGTTGGCGTGGTCGAACCGGGGCTGCTGCAATGACGCCTGCGCCGTGGTCACAGGCTGCGGTGGCGCCCAACTGCCATCGGCGGCGCGCTGACGGCACATCAGCCGGGTGAAGGTCCAGGGTTGGGCTGGGCGATCCCATTCCACCCAGGCCAGACGCTGCCCGTCAGGGCTGACGGTGGGCGATGCGTAGAAGTCGGCGCCTTCGGCCAGCACTTCGCAGCTGCCGTGCCCCAGGGCGATCAGGCGATGCTCCACGGTGTATGCGTGGCGCTCTTCCACGGCCAGCACCTGGCCGTCGTGCCACAGTACATCACCGTAGCGGCAGCGGCTGTCGTCGGTGAGGGGGCGCGGCTGTGGGTGGTCGAGGGCCTGAGTGTAGACTTGCTGATCGCGCTCGTTGACGAACACCAGGCCGTCGCCGCCCAGGCAGAAACTACCACCGCCGTATTCATAAACCCGGCTGCGCACACTGAAACCGTCGGGCGTGAGGCAGCGGGCCTGCTGATGCTGCCAGCACCAGATGCGGCAGGCACCGTCGGCCGGGCGGAACTCGACCCAGAACAGCCCGGCATCGCTGGCCTTCAATTCGGCGAAGTCGGTGCCGGCGGCGACAGCCTGCGCGGCGGTGAAGTCAGCCACGGGCGATGACACGTGAGTTTCGTTCATTGCGGAAAGTCATCTGTTCAATGGCAAGGTCAGCGCTTTGCGCCTCCTCGCGAGCCTTGAGGATGATGCCGTGGTCGGCCGACTTGGCACACACTGGGTCGGCATTGCTGGCATCCCCGGTCAGCATGAAGGCCTGGCAACGGCAGCCGCCGAAATCCTTTTCCTTCTCGTCGCACGAGCGGCACGGTTCCGGCATCCACTGGTAACCGCGGAAACGGTTGAAGCCGAACGAGTCATACCAGATGTGCTGCAGGCTATGGTCACGCACATTGGGAAACTGCACGGGCAGTTGACGGGCGCCATGGCAGGGCAGCGCCGTGCCATCCGGGGTAACGGTGAGGAACACGCTGCCCCAGCCGTTCATGCAGGCCTTGGGGCGTTCTTCATAGTAGTCCGGGGTGACGAAGATCAGCTTGCACGGGTTGCCTGCGGCTTTGAGCGTTTCACGGTACTGATTGGTAATGGCTTCTGCCCGCTCCAGCTGCGCACGGGTGGGGAGCAGCCCGAGGCGGTTGAGGTGAGCCCAGCCATAGAACTGGCAGGTGGCAAGCTCGACGAAGTCTGCGTCCAGGGCAACGCACAGCTCAATGATGCGGTCGATCTTGTCGATGTTGTGCCGGTGGGTCACGAAATTGAGCACCATCGGGTAGCCGTGGGCTTTTACCGCACGGGCCATCTCCAGCTTTTGCGCAAAGGCCTTTTTCGAGCCGGCCAGCAGGTTGTTCACCTGCTCGTCACTGGCCTGGAAGCTGATCTGGATATGGTCCAGCCCGGCCTGCTTGAACGCCGCGATGCGGGCCTCGGTCAGGCCGATGCCCGAGGTGATCAGGTTGGTGTAATAGCCCAACCGCCGCGCCTCGCCGATCAGCTCGGCCAGGTCCTGACGCACCAGGGGCTCACCACCGGAAAAGCCGATTTGCGCCGCACCCATTTCCCGCGCTTCGGCCATTACCTTGAACCACTGTGCAGTGCTCAGCTCCTGCCCCTGGGCGGCGAAGTCCAGCGGGTTGGAGCAATAGGGGCACTGCAGCGGGCAGCGGTAGGTGAGCTCGGCCAGCAGCCACAGCGGCAGGCCGACCGCCGGCGTGGCCGGCAGCTCAGTTGAGCTGGATCCAGTGTTCGGCACGGGCCACCTCCATGAACTGCTCGATGTCGTCAGCCACTTCCGGCACATCGGGGAACTGCTGTTGAAGTGCCTCGATGATGGCGCTGACGCTGCGCTGGCCGTCGATCAAGCCCCCAATCAGGCTGGCGCTCTCGTTGAGCTTGATCATGCCCTCGGGGTACAGCAGCACATGGCCCTTCTGCGCGGGTTCGTACTGGAAGCGGTAGCCTGGGCGCCAGCTCGGCACCTGGTTGCGATCAATGCTCATAGGGTGATCCCCTTGTGCCATACCCGTTGCTGGGTAACCGAGTGGTAGGGCGGACGGTTCAGCTCGTAGGCCATGCTCATGGCGTCGAGCATGCTCCACAGGATATCCAGCTTGAACTGCAGGATTTCCAGCATACGCTGCTGGCCAGCCCAGGTGGTGTAGTGCTGCAGGGTGATCGCCAGGCCATGCTCCACGTCACGGCGGGCCTGGCCCAGGCGGGTGCGGAAGTAGGCGTAGCCGGCGGGGTCGATCCACGGGTAGTGCTGGGGCCAGCTGTCCAGGCGCGACTGGTGGATTTGCGGGGCGAACAACTCGGTGAGCGAGCTGCTGGCGGCCTCCTGCCAGCTGGCGCGGCGGGCAAAGTTGACGTAGGCGTCCACGGCAAAGCGTACGCCCGGCAGCACCAGTTCCTGGGAGCGCAGCTGATCCGGATCCAGGCCAACGGCCTGGCCCAGGCGCAGCCAGGCTTCGATGCCGCCGTCTTCACCCGGGGCGCCGTCATGGTCGAGCAGGCGCTGGATCCATTCACGGCGCACTTCGCGGTCAGGGCAGTTGGCCAGGATTGCCGCATCCTTCATCGGGATGTTGACCTGGTAGTAAAAGCGGTTGGCCACCCAGCCCTGAATCTGCTCGCGTGTGGCGCGGCCTTCGTACATGGCCACGTGGTAGGGGTGGTGAATGTGGTAGTAGGCGCCCTTGGCGCGCAAGGCCTGCTCGAACTCGGCAGGGGACATCGGCAGTGCGTCGCTCATTCGGCTGGCTCCTGTAAAGCGGCGTCTCGGCCCACGGGTGAAGGTGAGTGGCGCCTCATGGTGCGTTACAACTCGATGCTCATGCCGTCGAAGGCGACTTCCACGCCACGGCGCACCACCTCGGCGCGCTCGGGTGAGTCCTCGTCGAGAATCGGGTTGGTGTTGTTGATGTGGATAAGCACCTTGCGTTGATGCGGGAAGGCGTCCAGCACTTCGAGCATGCCACCGCTGCCATTCTGCGCCAGGTGGCCCATTTCGCGGCCTGTGCGCGTGCCCACGCCCCGGCGCTGCATCTCGTCGTCTTCCCACAGGGTGCCGTCTACCAGCAGGCAGTCGGCGCCTTGCATCATCGCCAGCAGGTTGTCGTCAACCTGCCCCAGGCCCGGTGCGTAGAACAGCTTGCCACCCGTACGGGTATCCTCCACCAGCAGGCCGAGGTTATCCCCAGGGTGCGGGTCGAAGCGGTGGGGCGAGTACGGCGGCGCGGCGCTGCGTAGCGGGAAGGGGGTAAAGCGCAAGTTCGGGCAGGCCTCGACAACGAAGCTGCCTTCGAGCGCTATGCGGTTCCATTGCAGGCCGCCGTTCCAGTGGCTGAGCATGTTGAACAGCGGAAACCCGGTGGTGAGGTCTTGGTGGACCATGTCGGTGCACCACACCTGGTGCGGGCAGCCCTCGCGCAGGCTGAGCAGGCCGGTGGTGTGGTCGATCTGGCTGTCCAGCAGGATGATGGCGTTGACCCCGGTGTCGCGCAGGGCGCGGGCCGGCTGCATGGGCGCGAAGGCCTGGAGTTGTGCACGGATGTCGGGTGAGGCGTTGCACAATACCCAGTGCACGCCGTCGTCGGATAGCGCAATGGAGGATTGGGTGCGGGCTGTGGCGCGCAGGGTGCCGTCACGCAAGCCCTTGCAGTTGACGCAGTTGCAGTTCCACTGCGGGAACCCGCCACCGGCGGCCGAGCCGAGAACCTGGATATGCATGGGCACTCTCTTTACTGTGCAGAAAACCGTGTCGGAAAAACGAAAACGCCCCGGCAGGCCGAGGCGTGAAACCGTAAGCCTGGCTTAGCGGTTGGCGAAGTACATGGTGACTTCGAAGCCGATACGCAGGTCAGTGTATGCAGGTTTGGTCCACATGGGATTACTCCTTCGGAAGGGGTTACGGATTGCTCAGCTACTACTTGGGTACCGCCGTGGGCAGGAGGTTCCCTGAGCGCGGATTGCGCTATCTTACAAGATAATTATGTACCGAAAGGTTAATTATCTGAAAAGTGCCGTTGCATATTGCGTAACAATCACTCACCCCACTGCCAGGGGGAGGCTGGCGCGGCAGCGTTGGCCAAACAGAGCCAGGGGCAATCTGCATTGAACAGGTCGCTTAGCAGTTGGTCCAGATCCGACTGCCGCACCTTCAGAATAGCCTTGGGCAACGCTTCCAGCTTGACGGGTTGTGTAGCGAGGTGTGTCTGCCAGGCCCATTCGGCGACCTCGGCATTGACCATGACCGCTTCGTCGAACTGCGCTGCGAGGGCCTGGCGACTGCTCGGCGTCAGCGTTACGCCACCTTTCAATACCTCCATCAGGTGCCCCAGAACATCGGCCGGCCTGGCATGGGGCGACTGCACGCCAAACAGCAGGCCGTATGCCCCCTCCACCTGGCGGAAGGCACTGAATACGGCATAGCCCAGTTGCAGCTCTACCCGTAGGCGCTGGTACACCGGCCCCTGCAGCAGCTGGGCCAGCAGGCGGCCGGCTGCTTCGCTGGCCGCAGGCAACCGGCAGAACAGCAGCAGGGCGTGCTCACTGCCTGGGACCTGCACCGGGTGCCAGCGTCGCGCGGCCCAGGGGGCCAGCGGCGCCGGGGCCGAGCCCTGGCCCTGGCCCGGGCACTGCTGCAGCGCTGCGGCCATGGCACTGTGGGCGGCCGGCTCGAACCCCACGGCCAGGCCGTGCCAGGTTGCCTGCTGCCACAGCGCGTCGAGGTGTAGCTGATTACCTGTGCCTTCGGTGGCCGACACACGCGCTGCCCCCTGCACGGCGGCTGGCAGTTGCTCAAGCAAGGCGCGTATAGGCATCAATGGCAACGCCGCTGTAATGGGCGGCTGCCAGCAATCGGCGGGGGGGTGTAGCAGCGCCATCAACGCGTGCTCGGTTGCATAAGCCACGGCTGACGGCAGCCCGGTACAACGCAGTTGCAGGTGGTCGCCAACGCTGGCCAGGCGCAATTGCACCGAGGCTCGGTCGCAGCGCTCCTGTAAGGGTGCCAGTGCGCGCTCAAGAACCGGATACAAAGGCTGAAGCAGGTCCCTTGGCACCTTCCAGCGCAGGTAGAGTGCAGCATATTGCCGCTTGGAGGGCAGTACTTCGGTCACATGCAGGGAACCGGGCAGCAGCTGAGTTTTGCGTTGTGCCCAGCCTGCGCTAAGCAATGGCTCCGGCGGTGGTAGCTGCCATTGGCCATGCTTGCCACTCGGCAATGCCGCGAGCAGTGCCTCAAAGGCTCGCTTACCTTGGGTATCCAGCGGCGCGAACGGCTGGCCAGTGCTGTCCCGCTGGGCCAGCTCCAGTGCCCCCGCACTGCGTTCACGGCTTTGCTGCAGCAGGCCGAAACCCTGGTTGAGCGCGTCCAGGCCTGCCCCTCGAATGAAGCCGAACCAGCCATGCAACAGTGCGGTGGCTTCATCCCGGCAAGCGGCGGCGGTTAGTTTCAGGTCGATATGCCACAACAACTGCCCGGCAAACCCATACAACGTCTGGGTATTGAACCCCTGCAACCAGCCGCGCTGGCGCAGCGCATCCAGCCAGGTGCCGGGGCGGCTATCGCCGAGGCAGGCCGTGAGCAGTGCCAGGGCCTGCTCGGCCCCCTCGGGCAGTGCGTTCAGGCTGAACACCAGCGGGTGCGTACTTGCCGCCAGTGCCGCAGGCTGGGGCTGCTCCGCACGCTCGCCTTTGGCAAACCGCTGCCCCTGCTGCCTGCCCAACTGCTCCAGCTCGTCCAGCGGCTGGGGGCCGCAGAGGGCCAGTACGGTCTGGCCGCCCTGATAGTAACGCTGGTGAAAGCCTGCAAGCGCCTGCTGAAAAGCTACATTCTGCACTGGCAGCGTATAGCGGTTCCCGGCATGGAAAGCGCCCAGGGGGTGGTGGGATGCTACCGACTGCAGCAGGGCGTACTGTTGTTGCGCCGCCGGGTTGCGCGACCAGGCAATGAATTCGGCGTGAATCACCTCACGTTCCTGGTGCTGTCGTGCAACCCCAAGGTCCGGTTCGGCGAGCATCTGGCACAGCCGCACCAGCCCACCTGCCAGCGCAGCAGGCGGGGTTTCGAAAAAGTAGTCCGTGGTGCGCTCGCGGGTGCTGGCATTGACCTGACCACCCACGCCTTGCACGTAGCGCATCAGGCCGTCTTCCAGCGGAAACTGCGGCGTACCCAGGAAGAACAGATGCTCCAGAAAGTGCGCCAGCCCTGGCCACTTGCCCGGCGCATCATGGTTACCCGCATGCACCCGTATGGCCGCCGCCGCACGCTTCAGCCGGGGGGCGTGGCGCAAGCGCAGTTGCAGGCCGTTGGCCAGGGTGACGTGCCGAATTGCGTCAGGCATGGCGCCGGTGCAGTTCCTGGCGCAGGTCACGCAGGTAGGGAAACGCTTCACGCCCCTGGATCAGCCGGTCATATTCCAGCTGCGCTGTCAGCAGGCACTCGTCGTGGCCGGCCATGGCCAGTAGGCTGCCGTCCGGCGCAACGATGCTGCTCTGCCCGCAGTAATCAATGTCGCCCTCCGAACCACAGTAGTTGGCATAGACCAGGTAACACTGGTTTTCCTGCGCCCGGGCGCGCACGGTGACCTGGCAGGTGAAGTCGTAGGGGGCCATATTGGCCGTGGGCACCAGGATCAGCTCGGCACCGCCCAGCGCCAGCCGGCGTGCGTTTTCCGGGAACTCGATGTCGTAGCAGATCAGCAGGCCGACCTTCCAGCCGTTTAGCTCGACAACCGGAAAGTGGTCGGGCCCCTGGCTGAACATGGCCCGGTCAAGTTCGCCGAAGAGGTGGGTTTTGCGATAGTTGCTCAGGCTTCGACCGTGGGCGTCGACCAGCTGCACGCTGTTGTAGATCGCCCCGTCATCCCCCCGCTCCGGGTAGCCGTAGGCAATGGCGATGCGGTACGCCTGGGCGATCTCGACCACGTGCATGGCCGACGGGCCATCCTCGGTCTCGGCCAGGCGTTGCACCTGCGCGGCGCCGATGTTGTAGCCGGTGAGGAACATTTCCGGGCACACCAGCAGGCCGGCGCCCTGTTCGGCAGCCAGCCTGGCCTGCTGGCGCAGGCGCTGCAGGTTGCCGGGCACGTCCAGCGGCCTGGGCGTGCCTTGGAACAGCGCGATGTGCATGGCGCCTCCTGGGTCAGTCGGCCAGGGCGATGGGGCCGATCTCGTCGAACACATCGCCCGGGCCGGGGTTGTCGGGGTGGGTGCTGCCACCAAAGTGGTTGATGATACCCCATACCGCATTCAGCGAAGTCTGCACGGCGCCCTCCACCCAGGCCGGTGTCCACGACACGTCGTCGCCGGCGATAAAGATGCCGCGCTGCTCGGCGGGCAGGTGCTGCTGCATGAAGTGCGCATACATGCGCTGGTTGTAGCGGTAGTGGCCCGGCAGTGCACCCTTGAAGGCGCCGAGGAAGTACGGGTCGGCTTCCCAGGAGATGGTGATCGGGTCGCCGATGATATGGCCGGCAATGTCTGTTTTCGGGTAGATCTTCTTTAACGCATCGAGCGCCAGCTGCACGCGTTTTTCCACAGGGTGCGGCAGCATTTTCAAGGCGTCGCTCATCCAGGCGTAGGACAGGCAGATCACCCCCGGCTTGTCATCACCGTTGTCGAACAGGTAGGTACCCCGGGTCAGGCGGTCGGTCAGGGTCATGCTCAGCAGGTCGCGACCGGTTTCCGGGTCCTTGTCTTTCCAGAACGGCCGATCGACCATGACGAAGGTCTTCGAAGACTGCATGTAGCGGGTACGGTCGAGGGCCATCCACATCTTCTGCGAAAACAGCGACTCTTCGCAGTCGATCTGGGTGGTCAGCAGCCAGGTCTGGCAGGTGGTAAGGACCGCGCCATAGTGGCGCGTGCCTCCCCAGGTGTCGGTGACCGCCAGGCGCCCGTCGGCCGCCCTGGCGATGCGCCTGACCCCGGTGCTCGGTGCACCGCCGTGCAGTGAACTCAGGCTGGTGCCCTGTGGCCAGTGCGCACATTGCTCTGGCTGATGGCGCCAGATGCCTTGAGGGACTTGCTCCACGCCGCCCACGATCAGGTGCTGGTGGTCGTCGCAGTTGGTCATCACCACGCGGAAAATTTCCAGCATCGAGTTGGGGAAGTCAGAGTCCCATCCCCCTGTGCCGAAGCCCACCTGCCCGAACACCTCGCGGTGCAGGAAGCTCAGTTTGGCAAACGAGCGTGAGGTGGCGACAAAATCGTAGAACGTGCGGTCATCCCACAGTGGCACCAGCTTGTTCCACAGCGCTTTCAGGCGCGGCACATCGCGGTCGCGGATAGCCTGTTGAATGTCGGCGAACTGGGCCCCGCTCTCCAGCGCGTCGGCCCAGGCATCTGCCACTTCGTGAAACAGTTTGGGCAGGTCGGCAACGCTTTCGGCGTAGTAG
Organism: Pseudomonas sp. NBRC 111119; assembly: GCF_001320125.1. Classification (NCBI taxonomy): domain Bacteria; kingdom Pseudomonadati; phylum Pseudomonadota; class Gammaproteobacteria; order Pseudomonadales; family Pseudomonadaceae; genus Pseudomonas; species Pseudomonas sp. NBRC 111119. The sequence continues at coordinate 61,292 of NZ_BCAV01000048.1, read as the reverse complement.
GTCTGGCCTTCCAGGTCGATCACGGTGCTGCCCGAGGCTGCTGTCAGCGGGTTGGGAAAGGGTTTGGTTTCCAGCCCGAGCTTGTCCACATAGTGGTAGAACGCCGTGGACGAGACCGGGAAGCGCATGCCGCCCAGTTCGGCGACGATGCCGTCGGTGCCGTTGAACGCCTGGGAGCGCAAGCGCCCGCCCAATTTCGACGCCTCGTATACCACAGGCTTGAGCCCCAGCTTCATCAATTCGTAGGCCGCTACCAGGCCGGCGATGCCTGCGCCGATGATGGCGACTTCTTCGCCGTGACGCTCAGGCGGAATGCTGCCCAGGCCGGCAGGGTGCTCCAGCCAGTCATCGAAGGCGAACGGAAAGTCCGGGCCGAAGATGGTGACAGGTTGTTTGCCGTCGGCGGGGTGGCGGTTTTTCTTGTTCATGAAGTGGACCTTGCCAGAGCGGCTGCGCGAGGGGGCGTAGCCTGAGTATAGGGGAGGCTGGAGGTCATTCTAGGAGGTGGGGTGGTCGTTATTAAGGTGCAGAGTGTTGTCTTTTTGTCTTTGTTTTCGTCTAAATGACTGGTTATTAATAGAGTTTGACGATTAAGCTCTGATAAAACCCAAGCGAGCGGGTTAAATCGGCTGCCCGCGCTCGACCTTGCTGCTGAGCCTGCCCATGGCAACAAGGGCCGGCCCAGGTGCTCAGCGTGCGATCTTGTAACGGGTGCTGCGCCCGCCACCGGGCAGCCGCTCAATGCAGCCTTTTTCCAGCAGGTCGCTCAAATGGCGGGTCGCCGTTGCTTTGGAAACCTTGGCCACAGCTTGCTCAACAAACGCCCCTGAGCCTGAGCGCACGCGCGTAGCAGCGGGGCAAGCGCTTCGGCTTGCCAGCTGAAGTGCGATCACTCTGTGTGCTGCCAGATCCAAAGCGAGTCATTCATGAGGGCATTCATCTGTGAGCCGATTAGGGAGCCTATTCGGCTCATCTAGTGAGCCGATAATGCTTGCTATTTGGCTCACTGTCTAAAGCTCAAACCGGGGCTTTCAAGTTGATGGGCCCACACGGAATCGAAGAGCGAGCGGGTTAAACCGGCTGCCCGCGCTCGACCTTGCTGCTGAGAATGATCGACGTGGTGGTTTTCTCCACCCCGTCCAGGCTGCCGATCTGGTCAAGCAGCTGGTCAAGCTGCTCAGGCGAATCGGTCTGCAGCCAAGCCACGTAATCGAACTCACCGCTGACTGCACACAGCTGCTGAACCTGCCCCATGGCACTCAGGCGCTTGACCACGTCCTTGCCCGAGCGCGGTTGTACCTTGATGCCCACGTAGGCCTGCAGCCCCCCGCCGATAACCCGCTGCCCCAGGCGCACGCCATAGCCGGTGATGACCTTGTTCTTCTCCAGCCGCTCCAGGCGCGAATTGACGGTGGTACGGGCGATGCCCAGTTGGCGGGCGAGGGTGGCGACGCTTTCGCGGGCATTTAGCTGCAGCAGGGCAATGAGCTGGCGGTCGATTTCGTCCAGCGCAAGCGGGCGGGAGTCCGGCATGGTGATTCTCTGCGGTTTTGAGGGTCAGGGTTCGCCGGGTGCTGGCTTCCGGGTCTACTCGACAGCCGTCGTCAGTTCAGGATTGCCAAAACCAGCCAGGCTGGCGTTGGACGCCTGGAAGTAACTACGCCAGAACTGTTCCAGGTTCTGGATCATTTTTCCGCTACGGTAGCCGTTTTTGGCTGTGGTCGGTACAAACGCTGCACCATGTATGTAAACCCGCGCGCCTTGAAAGTCCGCCAGCAATTTTTGCTTCTCCACCTTGGTGATCTCGACCTTCGGATCGATTTGGCGGATGCCGTTGGACTGATAGAAACTTCCAAAGTCGCTGTACTCCAGCATATCGGACATCACCAGCATGACATGCTCGCTGACGCCTTCGGCCTTGGCCAGGTCCTCTCCCACGGCTTTCAGGCTGAACAGGATTTCACTGCGGGGAATATCGGAGCTCGACTTGCCCATCGTGGCGGCAAAGGCCCTGCCGAAGCCTTGGAACATCTGCCCAGGCTGGTTCTTGAGGCAGGATTCGAATTTACGGGTCGCCATCATCGGCACGCTACCCAGCACTTTCGGATCAATCGGTTTTTCCAGCTCGCCAGCGTAGCGCAGGCGCGTGTAGTGGCCTTCAAGGTACGCGCTGAAGGAGTAGAGGCGAATCTTGTCGCCTGGCTGCATAAAGCGTTTGATGTGCCCCCAGGCCGTTCGCTGCAGGTCCTGGGTCAGCGGGGTGGTCTGGTCAACGACAACAGTCAGCATCCGGCCGGACGGCGCGGTGCGGAACTCGGTGATGCGGGCGTTGGCGTAGCAGCTAGGAACGTCATTACGCTCCGCCGCCACCAGAGCGGTTGGCACGAGTAGCAGCGCCAGGGCCAAGCTCTTGATGTTCATGAAACCTCCATTTTTAGTAAAGCAGCTGCGCAGTCACGCAACTGCTTAGCACAGGCTCAGGCACGCTGGCCGCTCTGCTTGACCATCAGTTGCAGACGGCGAGCGCGCTTGATGGTTTCAAGATCAATACCTTTGGTCGTTGCCACGAAAGGCAGGTCATCCTCGTGGAACTCAGTCAGGTCACCGAACTGGTGGGGGTCAAAGCCACCCGCCATGGGCGCAGGAGCATCGGGTACGCCAGTGACTGTGTCCGCTGGAGCCGCTTCGATGACGCGTCCAGTCTGCATGACGGCCATTACCGGTGGAGCTTCGACGGGGACATTCACTTGAACGGCTACAGTGGGGGGCGCCATAGGCGCTGGCGCGGCAACAACGGGGGCCGATGGGGTGGGTACCACGAAGGTGTTCGCTACGCTTTTGAAGGTATTGCACAGTTGTATCAGAGAAAGCTCTTCGATCTGATTCATCCGCGGCAAGGCGAAACGAATGATTTCATCGATTTTTGCAACATCGTTGTTGGCAATTGCAGTGTTCAGGTCTGCAGTGGATTTCTTGATGTAGTTTTCCAATACCGCCCTGCTGTCTTTACCCAGTTGATCAGCAATGGCTTTCTGGTCAGCCCAGGCCTTGCCTGCATCCTGCTCTTCAATAAAGCGTGCGAATGTACGGGCAACATTGTCTTTGCGCAGCGCTTCGCGGTCACCCCCTTTCACGCGAAATTGTGCCAGCTGAAGCGCCTGGAGTTTGCCGAGGGCCGACTGGGCGTCATTGGCGATGCTGCGGGCTTTGGCTTGGTGATACCGCGCGAATTCACTGGCACTGGAGAACTTGTGCACCCGTTCCCACGCCTTGCGCGAGTAGGTACCGGCAAAGCCAAAGCTGTAGGCCAGGAAGGTCGAGGTGAACTGGATGAAGATGAACAGCGAACTCAGCACCCCGAACGTGACAAGGCTGGCGCGGTGGAGCGCATCAATCTGGTCCTGGGCTGATTTGCCAGCGGCCTCATTGGCGATGGACTGCATCTCGCTTGGCAGCGGGAAGTCATCCTGGCCGCTGGCAGGGAAGTCGTCGGCGCCTTGCGACACAGCCGGTGGGTTGGCGATCAGGTCGGCCTCTTGTGCATTGAGGGTTTCAGCACGTACCCAGAACGCAGCGACGGCCAGGATGACAATAAATACGGCATAGCCGACAACGATGCCGTAACGCTTGGCCGGCATGGCGCCATCCTGCGGTACCTTCACACGGTTCAGCATGCGCTGATATTCCGGGCGCTCGTCATCGATATGAGTGTTATCGATGGTGACGATGTCACGGGATACCATGTCGCCATCCGCGCCACCGTGACGCAGTTCCTCGTAGCTCATGATCTTGCTGACGATACTGTTGAGGTAGAGCTGACGGCCAGCGAACTCGGAGAGAAACACACCTATGATCGATATCACCAACCCGATGCCAAATGCGCCGGCTACCGCCGTGTCGGGGGTTGCCAGCGTCAAGGCAAAGGGCGCAAGCGCGTAACCGAAAGCAGTGGCCTCGATCAGCATCAGTACGATGATGATCGCCCACATACCGAAACCTTTTTCTTTGCGGTTGTCTTCGCCGATCTTGCCCAGGTAGTTCTGGCAGTGCTTGAAATGGGCTTCAGACGGCTGGTGGTCGCGGTAGTAGGTTTCGTATTTCAGATTCAGCTGGCTCTCTGACTCGTAGAAGCCTACCGCTTCCGGGTTTTTCGGGGTCGGTAGCTCCTTCGAACCCGGATTCTTGACCCAATGTGACAGGCGACCGACCCAAGGGGCATTGATACGCGCCTTCATCAGGGCGTAGCGCACCTCATACCAGTTGATGATGATCGGGATGGTCAAAAATATCAGCAGAACGATGGGCAGGACGATATGCCAATAGCTGGCAAAAAACGTCTGAATGGTTTCAAGCATGGGTACTTCTCCTTAGCCGCGCTTCAGCGGTTGGAACTGCGCCACGTAGGCGTCACCCTGTTTCGGGTAGTAGATTTCGCCAGCGACGGCCTTGCCTGCACGTTTGTCGAACACGATGTCCATGCATGAAACCGGCGTGTTTTTTTGGTCGAGCGCGAAGACGCGGTACAGCACCTGGGTTTCACCTTCATAGGTGTTGGCGACCGACTTGACCGGGGCAGAGTTTGTCTTCTGGGCGGTACCGACGTTGGTGATGAACTGCATGACCGGAGCACCAGCCGCGGCACCGGTGTCGCGCAGCACGGCAACAGGACCTACTGCAGCCACGTGGCCATTGACCTTGCTTGCCCAGACACCGCCATTCAGGCCGGGCAGGAAGTCAGTGGTGGAGAACGCTTTCAGCCCAACACCTGTGGCAAGGTTTTTCACCTCGCCCTGCACGCGCGGCAGGTCCCCAACGCACGAGGTGACCGGAGCATTGGCGTATGCCGAACTGATCAAGGAAAAGGTCGAACGCTTCGGTTGTATGCTCGATGACAGCATGGAGGTGGTGGTGGTGACGGGTACGCCACCGAAGTCGATACCGCCTTGGCCCGCAAGCTGGACCACCACCTCTGCGCCAGGGCTGGTTGGCAGTGCGGGGGCCTTGTCGTTGAGAACCGGGGTTTGCGCAGGAGTGGGCGTGCTCACCGGCTGCTTTGCAGTTGTGGCGACCTGGGTAGGTCTGGAATCAGCGCCACGCTTTGCGGCCGCCTTTTCAACCTTGACCTTGGGCGCGACGGCCGTGCCATGAGCCAGATACCTGGCACCCGACCGCTCCTCGCGCACGCGCTGCGCCAGCACCTGCTCGTTGTCGACTTCGACGATCTCTACCCGACGGTTTTTCGCTCTACCGGCGAGGGAGGTATTATCGGCCACAGGCCGTGCGGACCCTGCGCCCTGAAAGAAAATATCCTGCGGCGGGACGCCAATCGCGGCCATCATGTCGGCGACGGTTCGAGCCCGTTGCTCGGACAGTTTCTGGTTAAGTTCAGCACTGCCTGAAGAGTCAGTGTGGCCAACGACCAGGAGCTTCTTGGTCGGGGCACCGGGTCGGGCGGCTGTTCGATCACGCGCAAATTCCTGTGCCATTACGCTCAGTTTGCGGTAGCCCTGACTGGTCAATGTTGACGAGCCCGACGGGAACATCTCGGTCGTTTCGATTTGGGCTTCCACACCGACAGACTTCTTGTCGCCGCTGGCAGAGACCATTTCGACTTCTCGCACTTCAGCCTTCACGCCCTGCTCGGCAGCTACAGCCCTCAGGCGATCGACCCGCTGCTTATACGCATACAGCGCGCCGCAGCCCAAAGCGCCTCCCGCGACAGCACCGGCGGCGATCTGGTTGCCGTTACCACCAGAGGCAGCGACCACACCCCCCACGACGAGCGAACCCAGCACAGCGCCGGCACCGCAGGCGAACTTGCCTGAGTTCTCTCCCAGGGTTTTGTCAATCGTCGCGCATCCACTGAGCCCCATGGTAATGGCCGTGGCGAGCGCTGTGTATTGCAGTGTCTTCGTGCTCAGCATTCCCTTTCAGTTCCCCGTGCCAAATCCTGGCGAATACCAGCGTGTAAGCTGAAGCTGGTTCAGCTTCGGCCGCAAATGTCAGTTGATATCGTCGTAACGGCGTTATCAAGAATTCGCGCTCTGGGGGCGGTAACCCAATCGACGCTGCGCCAGGGATAGCGGGCGGGCCGAGGTTGAGTGCATGCATCTTGGCATGAGGGAAGTGGAGAACAGCTCCATGTTCCGCGCTATGCGCCATCCAGGGCGGTGTGTGGCAATTAGTTACCTTAATGTTTCCCGATCAAGATGTGAACAGCTGCGATTCAGCTTTTGTTGCTGTTCGCATTCCATCTAGACGGGGAAGCCTTGCCGCACTGCCTGATGAGTACGCTCACCCGACAGGGCTTCAACTGGGAGGGCATCGCCAAAAACACGAAAGCCGCGTTTATACGCGGCTTTTGGTTTGGTGGGCCCACACGGACTCGAACCGTGGACCAAAGGATTATGAGTCCTCTGCTCTAACCAACTGAGCTATAGGCCCTCAGTAGGAGGCCGGGATTATAACGAGGGTTGCGCACCAGTGCCATCTGAAAGATCCGATAGTGCTATGCGAAGGAATGCGGCGGCGAACTCGTCAGGCATCAGCGGCAGGCTGACGATGTAGCCCTGGATCTGCTCGCAGCCCTCGGCTGCCAGGAAACGTTGTTGGGCCTGGTTCTCCACGCCTTCGGCGATGATGGTGAGCTGCATGCTGCGGCCCAGGGCGATGATTGCGCGGGCGATGGCGGCGTCGTGGGGGTCGTCTGGCAGGCCGCGAATGAACGACTTGTCGATTTTCAGGATGTCCAGCGGCAGGCGCTTGAGGTAGCTGAGCGACGAATAGCCGGTGCCGAAGTCATCGATGGCCAGTTGCACGCCGAGCCTTTTCAGCTGGTGCAACACGGCCAGGGCCTCTTCGGCCTGGCTCATGATGAAGTTCTCGGTGATTTCCAGTTGCAGGTCGCCAGCCTTGAGCTGGTGCTGTTTGAGTAGCGCCTCGATGCGGCGCGCCAGGTGGGGTTGGCGCAGCTGGGCGCCGGCCAGGTTAATGGACAGGGGGCCGAAAGGCTCGTAGCGTTGTTTCCAGGCCTGCATCTGCCGGCAGGCCTGCTCCAGTACCCAATCGCCGATTTGGAGTATGGTGCCGTTTTCTTCTGCCAGGTGGATGAAGTGCTCCGGGGGCACTTCGCCAAAGGTCGGGTGGCTCCAGCGGATCAAGGCTTCTGCGCCGACCAGGGTCTGGGTTTGCAGGCTGAGTTTGGGCTGAAAACACAGGCTCATCTCGTTGCGCTCGATGGCTCGCCGCAACTCGTGCTCCAGGGCGATGCGTTCGCTGGCCTGGGCTGTGAGGTCGCAGGTGTAGGCTTCGACCCGGTTGCGACCTTTGGCCTTGGACCGGTACATGGCGGCGTCGGCGTTGCGGATCAGGGTGGCAACATCAGTGCCGTCCTGTGGATAAAGGCTGATACCAATGCTGGCACTGGTGAAAAACTCGTGCTCGCCAGCCTGGAATGGCGCACTAAAGCAGGCCAGCAGCTTGTTGGCGATGGAGCTGGCGTCGCTGGGCTTGTGCAGGCCGGGCAGCAGGATGATGAACTCGTCGCCACCCAGGCGGGCGACGGTGTCCACGTCGCGCACCTGCTCCTTGAGGCGTTGGGCGATACCCTTGAGCAACAGGTCACCGACTGGGTGGCCGAGGCTGTCGTTGATGTGCTTGAAACGGTCGAGGTCGAGGAACAGCACTGCGCCCTGGCGGTTGGACACTTGCGCACAGGTGAGCACGGCTTGCAGGCGGTTCTCGAACAGGGCGCGGTTGGGCAGGCCGGTTAGCGGGTCATGGTGGGCTTGATAGTCCAGTTTGGCCTGGGCGTGCTTGATACTGGAAATGTCGGCGAATACTGCAACGAAGTGGGTGATGTCCCGCTCTGTGTTGCGCACGGCGCTGATGGTGAGCCAGCTGGGGTAAAACTCACCGTTCTTGCGCTTGTTGTAGATTTCACCTTGCCAGTGGCCCTCGGCGGTCAGCTGATGCCACAAGGCCGCGTAGAACGCACTGTCATGCTGACCGGACGCGAGCAGGCGAGGGGTCTGGCCCAGGGCCTCGATTTCACTGTAGCCAGTGATTTCACTGAAGGCGCGGTTGACCGCACTGATGCGCTGGTCAATGTCGGTGATCAGCACGCCCTCGGCGGTGTTCTCGAATACCGTGGCCGCCAGTTGCAGTTTTTCCTGCATCAGGTGGCGTTCGGTGATGTCGCGGGCGATGGTCAACATGCAGTCGGTGCCGGCAATCGGCAGCGGGCGTGCAGACAGCTCACACAGCCGGATCTGCCCGTCGCTGCGGCGTATGTGGCAGGTGAAGTCGCGCACGAACCCATCCTGGTTGAGCCGGGCAAGCAGGCGTTTGCGCTCGTTCAGGTCTACCCAGATGCCCAGATCGAGCGAGGTCTGGTCAATGGTCGGGTTGAGTGCGTAACCGGTAAGCCGGCAGAAACCTTCGTTCACTTCCAGCAGCAGGCCATCGCTCTGGCGCGACAACAGCAGGCCGTCTGGGGAGGCGTGGAAAGCTTTGGCGAACTTCTCCTCAGAGGTTTGCAGCTGTTCCTGGGTTTCCTTGAGCTGGCTGATGTCTCGCACGGCCACCACCAGCGCGGGCGTACCGTCCAGCTCGAAGGTTTCAGCGGAGGTAAGGCCTGTGAACAACTGGCCATTGCTGCGGCGGAAGCTCATCTCCAGGTTGCGGATACCGCCCTTGTGCAGGCGCTCGAGTAGCAGTGGGCCTGTACCCGCCACGGCCCAGAGGTTGAGTTCGGTCGCCGTACGGCCTATCACTTCGCCTGGCGTAAGGCCAATCTGCTCTTCGAACGCTTCGTTCACTTCCAGCAGGCAGCCATCGCTGTGGCGTGCGATCAGCAGGATGTCCGGGCATTGTTGAAACACCGAGGCAAACTTCTGTTCGGACAAGCGCAGGGCATCTTCGGTGCGCTTGGTTTCGCTGATGTCGATCATCAGGCCGCGTATGACGGGCTGGTGGCCGTGTTTGATCATGCTGACGATATTGCGTACCCACAGCGGCTGGCCGTCGGCGCGTATAACCCGGTAGTCCAGGCTGTGGTCTCGCCCAGCCGCGGTCTCGCTGTCGCAATAGGCTTGCGCCCAGAGAGCGTCGTCAGCGTGCAGAATGCTGCGCCAGAAACCGGGCTTGAGCCAGTCGCTCAGCGGGTAGCCGAGCAGGTTTTCGGCGTGGGGGGACACATAACTGAAGGTGAAGTCGTTGGCGTCCGCCTCCCAGGCAATAGCCGACAGGCTTTCGACCAGGCCGCGGTAGTGGTACTCGCTGCTGCGCAGCTCCTGTTCCAGGGCAATACGGCGGGAAATTTCCGAGCTGAGGCGCCGATTGATACGCATGACAACGGCCAGCACCATCATCAGCAACAGTACCGTGGGTAAGCCGTACAGCACCAGGTTGGCCGGCATCAGGGGCATAGCGGCCTCGCGTTCAGAAGTTCTGAAACGAGTGTAGACGGCCAATGCCGCAAGCGTAGGCTTGGGAAGGGGAGTTTTTTTAAGGGTTACAGGGCCTTGCGCGCGCCGATGCGCTGGTGGCCTTTTGCTTTGCCGCAGACGCAATTGGGGCCGCAAAAGCGGCCCCAATACGTTAACGCTACGCCGTCACTCGTCGAGGAAGGAGCGCAGGTGCTCGCTGCGGGTGGGGTGGCGAAGCTTGCGCAGCGCCTTCGCTTCGATCTGACGGATCCGCTCACGGGTCACGTCAAACTGCTTGCCCACCTCTTCGAGGGTGTGGTCGGTGTTCATGTCGATACCGAAGCGCATGCGCAGCACCTTGGCTTCGCGTGCGGTCAGGCCCGAGAGCACGTCACGGGTGGCTTCCTTGAGGCTTTCGACCGTGGCAACGTCGATCGGGGACTGCATGGTCGAGTCCTCGATGAAGTCACCCAGGTGCGAATCTTCATCGTCACCGATCGGGGTTTCCATGGAGATCGGCTCTTTGGCGATCTTCAATACCTTGCGGATCTTGTCCTCAGGCATTTCCATGCGCTCGCCCAGCTCTTCCGGGGTCGGTTCGCGACCCATTTCCTGCAGCATCTGCCGGGAAATACGGTTGAGCTTGTTGATCGTCTCGATCATGTGCACCGGAATACGGATGGTGCGCGCCTGGTCGGCGATGGAGCGGGTAATCGCCTGACGAATCCACCAGGTGGCGTAGGTGGAGAACTTGTAGCCACGACGGTATTCGAACTTGTCCACCGCCTTCATCAAGCCGATGTTGCCCTCCTGGATCAGGTCCAGGAACTGCAGGCCACGGTTGGTGTACTTCTTGGCGATGGAGATCACCAGACGCAGGTTCGCCTCGACCATTTCTTTCTTGGCGCGGCGAGCCTTGGCTTCGCCGATGGACATGCGACGGTTGATTTCCTTGATCTCGGCAACGGTCAGGCCGCTTTCGTTTTCAAGGTCGATCAGCTTCTGCTGGCAGGCGACGATGGCCGCGTCCTTTTCACCCAGGGCGGCAGCCCATTTGGTGTTGCGCTTGGCAAGGTCACCGCTCCAGGTCTGATCGGTTTCGTTGCTTGGGAACATGCGCAGGAAGTCGGCACGAGGCATGCGGGCATCACGCACGCACAGCTGCATGATGGCGCGTTCCTGCTGACGCAGGCGGCTCAGGGCATCGCGAACACGCTCGACCAGCACTTCGAACTGCTTGGGGACCAGCTTGATCGGCATGAACAGATCGGCCAGTGCCTGCAGGGCTGCGACGCTTTCCTTGTGGCCACGACCGTGCTTCTTGACCACCTTGTTGGTGACCTGAAGCTGGTCGGAGACAGCCCCAAAGCGCTGACGCGCGACTTCCGGGTCTGGACCGCTCTCGGTCTCTTCCTCGTCGTCGCTGTCGGACTCTTCTTCTTCGTCTTCCGATTCTTCCTTGGTCGCGGCAGCCTTGGCGCCTGGAACAGGGACTTCTTCGGTAGGCGCGGCGATATTGTCGTCAGGGTCGATGTAACCGCTGAGAACGTCCGACAAGCGGCCACCTTCGGTGGTCACGCGGTCGTATTCGCCGAGGATGTAGTCGACAGTACCCGGGAAGTGAGCGATGGCGCCCATGACTTCACGGATGCCTTCCTCGATACGCTTGGCGATTTCGATTTCGCCTTCACGGGTCAGCAGCTCGACGGTACCCATTTCACGCATGTACATGCGCACTGGGTCGGTCGTGCGGCCAATATCGGTCTCAACTGCCGCCAACGCAGCAGCGGCTTCTTCGGCCGCGGCTTCGTCGGTGTCGGCTTCCGCCAACAGAAGGGCATCCGCATCCGGAGCACTCTCGAATACGTTGATCCCCATGTCGTTGATCATGCGGATGATGTCTTCCACCTGCTCCGGATCTGAAATATCCTCGGGCAGGTGGTCGTTGACCTCCGCGTAAGTCAGGTAGCCCTGCTCACGACCGCGGGTGATCAACTCTTTGATACGAGACTGCTGTTGCGCTTTTCCGGACATAACACCCTATCCACTGAAGGTCTTGGCGGGCAAAAAACAAGCCGAGGATTATACCCGAGCATGGGCCTCACGCGCCAGATGAGGTCGGCGTTTGTGCGGGAACATTACGGCTCAGCAGGGCGAGAAGCTGGGTTTTTTCCTCGCTGGTCAATTCGCTTTGACGTGATTTCCTGAGCAGTTGTTCCAGGCTGCGCTCGCGTTGGCGGGCGGACAAGCTAGTAATGGTGTCGAAAAACTGTTGTTCAAGGCTGTCGGCCACGATCAGCCATTCCTTTTCTGCCAGCGCCCGTAGCAGGCGGCCTTGTTCGGTGCCGTGCCAGCGTGCGATCAACTGCATTGAGCTTAGCCCAGGATTTTTCTGTGCGGCTTCGATCAGTGCCACCAGCAACTGACTGTACAGGTGTTCTTCATCGGCAAAATGGCTGGCGTCTTCAACTTTGCCTGCCAGCAGCGGGTGGTGCAGCAATGTGCGCAGGGCGGCCAGTGTGGGCGGCTCTACCGGCGCCGGTACGCGCGGCGGCGCCTCGTCGCGTTGCCAAGGCTTGCCACCTTTGCGGTTCTTGTCCCACGGCTTGTCGCTCCAGGGTTTCTTGCCACCGCCTTTTTTTGGCGTCCAAGCCTGCTCCTGGTGGGCGGCAGTGTAGTCCGGTTGCGGCATGTCGCCATAATCGGCGGTATAGCTGACCATGGCATCGTAATCGTAGCCCGGGTCGTAGTCCGGTGCGCTGCTGGGGGGCGGTGCCTGCTGGGCCAGTTGCTCGACCTGCTGCAGGTCCAGCCCGGTGATCTCCCTGAGGCGGTTGCGCATCAGTTGGCGCAGGTTGGCACCCGGGATTTTTTCGATCAACGGTGCAGCCAGCGTCGCCATGTGCGCTTTGCCCTCGAGCGAGCGCGGGTCTGCTTCCAGGCTCAATTGCTCGAAGAAATAGTCGGCCAGCGGCTGGGCGTGCTGGTTGATGCGCGCCTTGAACGCATCTGTGCCTTCTGCCCGCACCAGGCTGTCTGGGTCCTCGCCTTCGGGCAGAAACAGGAAGCGCGCACGGCGCCCATCCTGCAGGTTCGACAAGGTTGATTCGAGGGCGCGCCAGGCCGCTTTACGCCCGGCCTGGTCGCCGTCGAAACAGAACAGCACGCTGGGCACCACCCTGAACAGGCGCTTGAGGTGTTCTTCGCTGGTGGCGGTGCCAAGCGTGGCCACGGCATTGCGCAGGCCTTGCTGGGCCAGGGCGATGACGTCCATGTAGCCCTCCACCACGATGATTTCGTCGAGGTTGCGGTTGTGCTTGCGTGCTTCATACAGCCCGTACAGCTCCTGGCCCTTGTGGAACACAGGCGTTTCCGGGGAGTTCAGGTATTTGGGCTTGTCGTCGCCCAGCACCCGGCCACCGAAGGCGATGATGCGGCCGCGGCTGTCGCGAATGGGGAACATCACCCGGTCGCGGAAACGGTCGTAACGCTTGCCGCTTTCAGCGTTCTCGATCAGCAGCCCGGCATCGATCATGACCTTTTGCTGCAGGGTGTCGGCGCCCAGGTGCTTGAGCAGGTTGTCCCAGCCCGGTGGCGCGAAACCCAGGCCAAAGTCGCGGGCCACTTCGCCGGACAGGCCGCGGCCCTTGAGGTAGTCCACAGCTGCCTTGCGGGTAGGGTGATTGCGCAGCGCCTGGCGGTAGAACTCCGAGGCGGCGTCCAGCAGCGGGTACAACGGCGAATCGGTTGGCTGGCGTGGTTTGTGGTCACGCCGGCCTTGCTCGCGGGGTACTTCCATGCCGGCGGCGCGGGCGAGCTCTTCCACGGCCTGGGGGAAATCCAGGTTGTCGTGGTCCATGACGAAGCCAAGGGCGTTGCCACCGGCACCACAGCCGAAGCAGTAGTAGAACTGCTTGTCGGGGCTGACCGTGAAGGACGGGGTTTTTTCCTTGTGGAACGGGCAGCAGGCCGAGTAGTTCTTGCCGGCCTTTTTCAGTTGCACGCGTGAACTCACCACATCGACGATGTCGAGGCGGTTGATCAGGTCGTCAATGAAGCTTTGGGGAATCAGCCCGGCCATGGCAGTCTCGTCAATCTGGCAACTGGCAAGTCTAATCGCTCACACGCCGAATGTGGCGAGTGCGGCTTGGAGTAATGCGAGGGAAGGTGTGCTCGTCGCCGGCCCTAGGGGCCCGTCAGTCGGACGTGCACGTCTGGTCTACAACAAAGATGACCAGCTCTGACGTTAAAGGCAGGTTGCCCGCAGCACGGTGAGTGAAGCGTGTGCAGGGGCCTTGAGCGAGTTGCTCAAGTGTAAAACGACCACTGCCATCGCCCGGCGGTTAACCGGGCAGGGCAGAAGCTTTGCGTTGAACGCCTGTATTAGTACAGACGAACGGCGCGGCGCTGTTCGCGCTGAACTTTCTTGGCGTGACGCTTGACAGCTGCTGCTGCCTTGCGCTTGCGTTCTGCAGTCGGCTTTTCGTAAAACTCGCGGCTACGAACTTCAGCCAGTACACCGGCTTTTTCGCAGGAGCGCTTGAAACGACGCAGAGCTACGTCGAAGGGTTCGTTCTCTTTAACTTTGACGGCTGGCATCCAGGGCTACCTTAATTCATTACCGGGGTAGACGCGCTCCTGGCAAAACAAAGGTGTGCTGGAGAACGTCGGTTTTCAAGGGTTGCGGATGTTAACCCTTAGCACGCCGGAATGCAAAGCCTCTGATCGAAAACCGCTGGTCGGCATCCAACACGGGGACTATCATGCGCGGCTTCGAATTCAGCCCCCACAAGGGACGAGCCCATGCTAGTACTGGGATTGGAAACATCCTGCGACGAGACTGGCGTCGCATTATACGACAGCGAACGCGGCCTGCTGGCCGATGCGCTGTTCAGCCAGATCGACCTGCACCGTGTGTTTGGCGGCGTTGTACCGGAGCTTGCTTCGCGCGACCACGTCAAGCGCATGCTGCCGCTGATCCGCCAGGTACTGGGTGACGCAGGCTGCGCGGCCACCGATATCGACGCCATCGCCTACACCGCTGGCCCTGGCCTGGTGGGTGCGCTGCTGGTCGGTGCGTCGTGTGCTCAGGCGCTGGCGTTTGCCTGGGGTGTGCCGGCCATCGGTGTGCACCACATGGAAGGCCACCTGCTGGCACCCATGCTGGAGGCGAGCCCGCCAGAGTTTCCGTTCGTCGCTTTGCTGGTGTCCGGCGGCCACACCCAGTTGGTGCGTGTCGATGGCATCGGTCAGTATCAGTTGCTGGGCGAGAGCCTTGACGATGCGGCGGGCGAGGCGTTCGACAAGACGGCCAAGCTGATTGGCCTGAACTACCCCGGTGGCCCGGAAATCGCTCGCCTTGCCGAGCGCGGCACGCCTGGGCGCTTTGTATTCCCGCGGCCAATGACGGACCGCCCAGGCCTAGAGTTCAGCTTCAGCGGCTTGAAGACCTTCGCCCTGAACACCTGGCAGCAGTGCCGCAATGCGGGGGACGACAACGAGCAAACCCGTTGCGACGTGTCCCTGGCGTTCCAGCAGGCGGTGGTGGAGACGCTGACCATCAAGTGCAAGCGGGCACTCAAGCAAACCGGCCTCAAGCGCCTGGTCATTGCCGGTGGTGTCAGCGCCAACAAGGCCCTGCGTGCCTCGCTCGAGGACATGCTCGCCAGCATCAAAGGCAACGTCTATTACGCGCGTCCGCAATTTTGTACCGACAATGGCGCGATGATCGCGTATGCGGGTTGCCAGCGGCTTCTGGCCGGTCAACAGCAGGACCTGGCAATCAGCGTGCAGGCTCGCTGGCCCATGGAGCAGTTGCCCCCGCTGTAAGGTTTGGCCGCAGTGAGTGTTAAAAATGCCGCTCGCGGCCGGCAAACAGGTCGCGCAGGTTACTGCGGTGCCGCCACACGATCAGTATTGTCAGTACGGTCATGGGCAGCAGCGCCTCGGGCTGGCGCCAGGCCAGCAATGGCAGGGTCAGCGGGGTTGCAATCAGTGCCGCCAGCGAGCTGGTACGGGTAAGGTAGAGGGTGAGCAGCCAGGCACACATGGCCAGCAGCGCCGCCGGGAAGTACAGGCCCATGAGCATGCCGGCAGCTGTTGCAACGCCCTTGCCGCCGTGGAAGCGGAAGTACAGCGGAAACAGGTGGCCCAGCACTGCACAAATGCCTATCCAGGCCTGCGCCTGCAGGTCGAGGCCGGCAGCGCGGGCGACAAGTACTGGCAGCAGGCCCTTGCACAGGTCGCCGAGCAGGGTCAGGATCGCCATCTTGCGCCCTGCAAGGCGTAGCATGTTGGTGGCGCCGGCATTGCCCGAGCCACTGGAACGAGGGTCCGGGCTGCCCGCAAGGCGGCTGAGAACAATGGCAAAGGACAGCGAGCCAAGCAGGTAGGCGAGTAACGCCAGTAACCAAAACATGCTAACTATTCCGGGCGAGGACGCCCTGATTCTAACGGCGCCCGTCGCCCTTGTCGTGCTGTGGAGAGAAGTGCTTGGACAGAGTGTTCATCGAAGGCCTGGAAGTCGATACCGTTATTGGTGCCTATGACTGGGAGCGGGATATTCGCCAGTGCTTGCGCCTGGACCTCAGCTTCGGCTGGGACAACCGCCCGGCGGCTGCCGGCGACGACCTGAGCCTGGCACTGGACTACGCCAGCGTCTCGGCGCGGATCCAGGCCTTTGCCGAGCAGGCGCGCTTCGAGTTGGTGGAAACCTTCGCCGAGCGCCTGGTAGCGGTGCTGATGCAAGAGTTCAACATCCCTTGGGTGCGGCTGAAGCTGACCAAGCCAGGCGCCGTTCCGGCAGCCCGTGGCGGTGTTGGCGTGGAGATCGAGCGCGGATGTCTGTAAGCACGGTGTACCTGGGCCTGGGCAGCAATATCGACCGCCATGCGCACCTGTGTGCCGGGCTCAATGCGCTGGCCGCCATTCTCACCGGCATGCGGTGCTCGCCTGTGTTCGAGAGCCAGCCGGTGGGTATCAAGAGCGGGCCGTTCATCAATTTCGTGGTGACCGGGCAGACCACATTGCCGCTGATCGAACTGGACCGCCGTCTCAAGTTCATCGAAGCCGACAATGGCCGCTACGCCCCGGATCGCAAGGGCTTGCCGCTGGATATCGATGTGCTGATGTATGACGACCTGCACGGCAATTTCGATGGGCTGGTGCTGCCGCGTGCTGAAATCCTGAAAAACGCCTTTGTGCTGTGGCCCCTTGCGCTGCTGGCCCCGGAGCTGGTGCACCCGGGGGTGGGCAAGCCCATGGGGCAGCTCTGGCAAGAAGCGCAGATTGATCAGGTGCTGGCGCCTGTTGCATTCGAGTGGCGTGGGGTGCAGTTGACGCCAGCTTGATCGGCAGGCATGCGGATGGCGCCGCCTGGGTTGCGCATCGTGCGCTGTGCTCGCGCCTACGATTGCAGGGCTTTTAGTCTTTCGGCCTTCAGGGCTTCGCCGAGCGCTTGGCCTGTAAGGCCAGCCTGCACGAGGGGCTGCGCATTCACCGCTCTGGCTGCAGCTGCTGTGCTGCGCAGGTGATCGGCCTGAGGGTAGGCGGCTTTTCCATCGCCCAAGGCCGTCATTTCGCAGGCGGCGATGAAGTCCTCGAAACGCTGGGGGCGCCGGTACACGTCAAACCGCTGTAGCAGCTCCAACAGGCCAGTGGCAGGCAACTCCAGTGCGCGGTCTGCCAGCGTCAGGCATTGGCTGGTCAGCTGGGCCAGCTCCTGAGATTCCCTGGGGGCCTTGAGGCGCTTGTTCACCGCCTTGACCTGTTCTGGCGCCAGCCTGCCCAGCAGGCACGCCCAGCGCACGTGCAGGGGCTGGGCATGGGCCGCCGCCTGTTGGAGTGCGGCCAGGCACAAAGGCCCTTGGTGAAGCTCTGGCATCATCTGTTCGAGTGCCTGGCAGGCGTCTAGCACCTGGAAGAACACCTGTGGCTGCGCCTCCATCAGTGCCCGCTGGATCTCCTTCCAGCTGCGCTCGGCGGTCAGTGCCTGCAGCTCGCCCGAAGCACTGATCTGCTGCATCAACGTCAGGGTGTCGTCGGCAATGCGGAAACCCATGGGTGCGTAGCGGGCGGCAAAGCGGGCCACACGCAACACGCGCAGCGGGTCCTCGGCAAAGGCCGGCGAGACATGGCGGAGCAGGCGCTTTTCGAGATCATCCTGGCCGTGGTAGGGGTCATAGACCTTGCCGTGTTCGTCTTCGGCCATGGCGTTGATGGTCAGGTCGCGGCGGATCAGGTCTTCTTCAAGGGTGACGTCGGGGCTGGCGTAGAAGGTGAAGCCGCCGTAGCCCCGACCGCTTTTGCGCTCGGTACGGGCCAGGGCGTATTCATCGCCGGTACGTGGGTCCACGAAGACGGGGAAGTCTGTGCCCACCGGGCGATAGCCTTTGGCGTGCATGTCTTCGACGGTTGCGCCAACCACCAGCCAGTCGGTATCGCTGACAGGAAGGCCGAGCAGGCGGTCACGTACTGCGCCGCCGACTTTGTAAATGTGCATGTACAACTCTCCATGAATGCCGACAGGATAACCCGTCGGCAGCCATGGCGTGGGGTTACAGGTGGTGGACCACTGCCAGGTCCATGCGGCCGTAATCAGCCCCTTCGGCGTGGTCGCCTCGCGGCGGCATGTGGTGGGTCTTCATCACTTTGTCGCCCTGCACGGTTTCGAGATGGATATCGAAACCCCACAACCGATGCAGGTGCTTGAGCACTTCTTCGGTGGAGTCCCCCAGTGGTTTGCGGTTGTGCTGCTGGTGGCGCAGGGTCAGTGAGCGGTCGCCACGACGGTCCACACTCCAGATCTGCACGTTGGGTTCACGGTTGCCCAAATTGTACTGGGCCGCTAGTTGCTCGCGAATGACACGGTAGCCCGCTTCGTCATGAATGGCGGGTACCAGCAGGTCGTCGCGCTGGTCATCATCGAGAATGCTGAACAGCTTCAAGTCACGCATGACCTTGGGCGACAGGTATTGAAGAATGAAGCTCTCGTCCTTGAAGCTGCTCATGGCAAACTTGAGGGTAGCGAGCCAGTCACTGCCGGCAATGTCCGGGAACCAGCGGCGATCTTCTTCAGTCGGGTGCTCGCATATCCTGCGGATGTCGGTGTACATGGCAAACCCGAGTGCGTAGGGGTTGATGCCACTGTAATACGGGCTGTCGAAGCCTGGCTGGAACACCACACTGGTATGCGACTGCAGAAATTCCATCATGAACCCTTCAGTGATCAACCCTTCGTCATAGAGGTCGTTCATGAGGGTGTAGTGCCAGAATGTAGCCCACCCTTCGTTCATGACTTGCGTCTGGCGTTGCGGATAGAAGTACTGGGCGATCTTGCGCACGATACGCACCACTTCTCGCTGCCAGGGCTCCAGCAGTGGCGCGTTTTTCTCGATGAAGTAGAGGATGTTTTCCTGAGGTTCGGCTGGGAAGCGAGCGTCATCGCGGTCACTGCCCTTCTCGGCACTCTTGGGGATGGTGCGCCACAGGTCGTTGATCTGCCGCTGAAGGTGTTCTTCGCGGTCCTTTTGGCGGCGCCGCTCTTCTTCGGCGGAAATAGGGTAGGGCCGCTTGTAGCGGTCCACGCCGTAGTTCATCAGGGCATGGCAAGAGTCGATCAGGTCTTCTACCGCGTCGATGCCGTGACGCTCTTCGCATTGGGCAATGTACTGCTTGGCAAAAACCAGGTAGTCGATGATCGAACTGGCATCGGTCCAGGTGCGGAACAGGTAGTTGCCCTTGAAGAAGCTGTTGTGGCCATAACAGGCGTGGGCAATGACCAGTGCCTGCATGCACATGGTGTTCTCTTCCATCAGGTAGGCGATGCAGGGGTCGGAGTTGATCACGATCTCGTAGGCCAGGCCCATCTGCCCACGGGTATAGGATTTTTCGGTGCTGAGAAACTGTTTACCGTACGACCAGTGGTGATAGCCCAGAGGCATGCCGACGGATGCATAGGCATCCATCATCTGCTCGGCGGTAATGACCTCGATCTGGTTGGGGTACGTATCCAGGGCGTAGCGCTCGGCCAGGCGGCCAATTTCCCGGTCGTAGTTCTGGATCAGTTCGAATGTCCACTCTGACCCGGTGGAAATGGGCTGGCGTCTCTGTGCTCTGGCGGTCATGTGGCTAACCTGCGCTGGAAGAGTTCACGGAAGACCGGGTAGATATCGCCGGCCGATACCAACTGTTGCTGGGCAAAGGTGTCTGGAAATGCATCGCCGATGCGCTCGTATTCATACCACAGCGCCTGGTGTTCACGCGGGGTGATCTCGACATACGTGTAGTACTGCACGTGGGGCATGATCTGCTTGGTCAGGATATCCCGGCAGATAGGTGAATCGTCATTCCAGTTGTCGCCATCCGACGCCTGGGCGGCGTAGATGTTCCAGTCACTGGCCGGGTAGCGCTCGGCCATGATCTCCTGCATCAGCTTGAGTGCGCTGGAGACGATGGTGCCGCCGGTTTCGCGACTGTAGAAAAACTCTTCCTCATCCACTTCGCGTGCGCTGGTGTGGTGGCGGATGAACACGACCTCGATACGGTCGTAGTTACGTTTCAGGAACAGGTACAAAAGAATGAAAAAGCGCTTGGCGATGTCCTTGGTGGCTTGAGTCATCGAGCCGGAGACATCCATCAGGCAGAACATCACGGCTTTGGAGCTGGGGTTGGGTTGCTTGATCAGCAGGTTGTACTTGAGGTCGAACGTATCCAGGAAGGGCAGGCGGTTGATGCGCGCCTTGAGACGAACGATTTCCTGCTCGACCTCCTGAATATCAGTGAAATTGTCAGGCTCTTCCACCCGCAGGCGCTCGAGCTCCTTTTGCGCCTCGCGCAGCAGGGCACGGCTGCTACCGGTCAGGGCAATGCGCCGGGCATGGGCCGAACGCAGTGTGCGCACGATATTGATGCGTGAGGGGTTGCCTTCACTGGCCACGCCTGCGCGCACGGTTTTGAAGGTGTCGGCCCCGGTGATGTGACGTTTGACCAGGTTGGGCAGCTCCAGGTCTTCGAACATGAATTCCAGAAACTCTTCCTGGGTGATCTGGAAGACGAAGTCGTCCATGCCGTCACCTGAGTTGCCGGCCTTGCCCCGGCCACCCCCGCCGCCGCCACCCTGAGGCCGGGCGATGTGTTCACCGGCGGTGAATTCCTTGTTGCCAGGGTGCACGATGGTCTGCTTGCCACCACGCCCGTGGTGCAGCACCGGTTCATCGATATCGCGCCCCGGAATACTGATCTGTTCGCCGTGCTCCATGTCCATGATCGAGCGGCGGCTCACCGCCTCTTCGACGGCTTTCTTGATGTGATCGCGGTACCGCCGCAAGAAACGCTGGCGGTTGACCGTGCTCTTGTTCTTGCCGTTCAGGCGTCGGTCAATAACGTAGCTCATGGTCCCTCCGGTGACTGGATGCAGCGCGGAGCTACAAGCCCGCGAGCTACAAGCTTCAAGCTGCAAGCTTCAAGAAAGAGCAGGCAGCGCTGCTGCAAGCTATTGCGTAGGTACTGAACCGTACGGCGAACAGCTTGCAGCTTGCAGCTCACAGCTTGGCGCTCTATTGCGATTTCCTTACACGCAGGTACCATTCCGACAGCAGGCGAACCTGCTTGTCGGTGTAGCCACGCTCCACCATCCGCGTGACGAAATCGTTGTGTTTCTGTTGGTCCTCCTTGCTGGCCTTGGCATTGAAGCTGATGACGGGCAACAGATCCTCGGTGTTGGAGAACATTTTCTTCTCGATCACCACCCGCAGCTTTTCATAGCTGAGCCAGCTCGGGTTCTTGCCGTTGTTGTTGGCGCGGGCGCGCAGCACGAAGTTGACGATCTCGTTGCGGAAGTCCTTCGGGTTGCTGATGCCGGCAGGTTTCTCGATTTTTTCCAGTTCTTCGTTAAGGGCGATGCGGTTGAGGATTTCACCGGTTTCCGGGTCGCGGTACTCCTGGTCCTGGATCCAGAAGTCGGCATACAGCACATAGCGGTCGAAGATGTTCTGCCCGTATTCGCTGTACGACTCCAGGTAGGCGGTCTGGATTTCCTTGCCAATGAACTCGATATAACGAGGAGCCAGGTATTCTTTCAGGTAACGCAGGTAGCGCTCACGCACTTCGGCGGGGAACTGTTCCTGTTCGATCTGCTGTTCCAGCACATACAACAGGTGTACCGGGTTGGCGGCCACTTCGTGCGGGTCAAAGTTGAAGACCTTGGACAGGATCTTGAAGGCAAACCGGGTGGACAGGCCGTTCATGCCCTCGTCGACACCGGCCGAATCGCGGTACTCCTGAATGGACTTGGCCTTGGGGTCGGTGTCCTTGAGGTTTTCACCGTCGTACACGCGCATCTTGGAGTAGATGTTTGAGTTGTCCGGTTCCTTGAGGCGCGAAAGGACGGTGAACTGGGCGAGCATCTTCAAGGTGTCGGGTGCGCAGTGGGCCTTGGACAGCGAGCTGTTGACCAGCAGCTTGTCGTAGATCCTGATCTCATCGCTGACGCGCAGGCAATACGGCACCTTGACGATGTAGATACGGTCGATGAAGGCCTCGTTGTTCTTGTTGTTGCGGAACGTGTGCCACTCCGATTCGTTGGAGTGGGCCAGCAGAATGCCGGAGTAGGGGATCGCCCCCAGGCCTTCGGTACTGTTGTAGTTGCCTTCCTGGGTAGCGGTAAGCAGGGGGTGCAGCACCTTGATCGGTGCCTTGAACATTTCCACAAACTCCATCAGGCCCTGGTTGGCCCGGCACAGCGCGCCCGAGTAGCTGTAGGCATCGGCGTCGTTCTGCGGGAATTCCTCGAGCTTGCGGATATCCACCTTACCCACCAGCGCAGAGATATCCTGGTTGTTCTCATCGCCCGGTTCGGTCTTGGCGATGGCGATCTGGTTGAGGATAGAGGGGTACAGCTTGACCACCTTGAACTTGCTGATGTCACCGCCAAACTCCTGCAGGCGCTTGGTGGCCCAGGGCGACATGATGGTGCTCAGGTATCGCCGCGAGATGCCGTACTCTTCCTCGAGAATGGCCCCGTCTTCAGTGGCGTTGAACAACCCCAGGGGGGATTCGAATACAGGCGACCCCTTGATGGCATAGAACGGTACCCGCTCCATCAACTGCTTGAGCTTTTCGGCCAGGGACGATTTACCGCCGCCAACCGGGCCCAACAGGTAGAGGATCTGTTTCTTCTCCTCCAAGCCCTGGGCGGCGTGGCGGAAGTAAGAGACGATCTGGTCGATGCACTCTTCCATGCCATGGAAGTCGGCAAAGGCCGGGTAGCGCCGAATGACTTTGTTGGAAAATATACGCGACAGCCTGGAGTTGGCAGAGGTGTCGATCAGCTCGGGTTCACCGATTGCCAGCAACAGGCGTTCGGCCGCCGATGCGTAGGCACTGCGATCCTCTTTGCACAGCTCGAGGTACTCCTGCAGCGAGAGTTCTTCCTGGCGCGTGGACTCGAAGCGTTGTTGGAAGTGGCTAAAAATACTCATGACGTCACCTCGCTCGATACGTAGAGACGACGCCGGATCAGTCAGCTGATGCTGGCATGCAACCGAATTTCCCCGGCTGCTGTGTACCCCCCAGAACACCCTGTAACGCTACCGATGACCCGCACGCCGGTGTACCGGCTCTCCCCTTTTTCCGGATGGCCTGAGCTTAAGAATAGTTGGTTATCGGCAAGGTCAAGGGCGGGGCAGGCAGAAGTTGCGAACGACCGTTCGTCAGATTAGGCGCCAGCCCGCACGGGGCGCGGGCTGCAGTCACTATGAAAAAATTATTCGGCGATGCCCTGGGCGGTTTCTGCAGGGAAGGTGGCACGCCACAGCTCAAAACCGCCATCGATGCTGTACACGTCGGAAAAGCCCTGGTTCACCAGGTAGGCCGCAGCGCTCTGGCTGGAGTTGCCGTGGTAGCACACCACCAACGTCGGGGCGTCCAGGTCGGCGCTGCGGATGAAATCCGGGACCGACTGGTTGTCCAGGTGCCGGGCACCGCTGATATGGCCGGCGGCGAATGCCTGCGGGTCGCGAATGTCCACCACTACCGCACCTGCCTGCTTGAGCGCCAGGGCCTGCTCGGGGGGGATGCGTTTGAATTCGCTCATGAGTAGTGCTTCCTTCAAGTCTGATCGTTCAGTGTAGTTGGGTGCGCCGCTGAGCGCAGGGTGCCGCCTTCGCCACAGTCGCAATGGTGATATTCGCCACTGTCGACGTTGTACAGGGTCATGGCCCCACCCCATACGCAACCGGTGTCCAGCGCGATGATGTCAGGTTCGTCGACCTGGCCCTGCAAGGCGGCCCAGTGGCCAAAGATGATCTTCACGTGGCGCGAGCGCCGGCCCTTGTGGGCATACCAGGGTTTGAAGCCCTTGGGTGCTGTTTCCAGGCCTTCCTTGCTCTTGAGGTCCAGCTTGCCCTCGGCGGTGCAGAAGCGCATGCGTGTGAGGCAGTTGGTGATCACCCTCAGGCGTTCGACACCCGCAAGGTTTTTGCTCCACTTGTTCGGCTCGTTGCCGTACATGCCGTCCAGATAAAGCTGCAGGCGGTTGTCATCTCGCAGCACCGCTTCCACCTCTGCCGCCAACTCAAGGGCTTTGCCCAGCGTCCACTGCGGGGGGATGCCCGCATGAACCAGCGCGATGCCGCGTGCTTCATCGTAATGCAGCAGTTTTTGCTGGCGCAGCCAGTCGAACAGCTGATCGGCATCCGGCGCCTCGATGACCTCACGCAGCGTGTCGCTTTTTTTCAAGCGCTCGACGTTGTGCCATGCGGCCAGCAGGTGCAGGTCATGGTTGCCGAGTACGCACACCAGTGACTCGCGCATGGCGTACAGAAAGCGCAAGGTTTCGAGTGATTCCGGGCCGCGGTTCACCAGGTCGCCCACCAGCCACAGGCGGTCGACACTTGGGTTGAATTTCACTCGGTCCAGCAGGCATTTGAGTGGTTCCAGGCAGCCTTGCAGATCGCCGACGGCATAGGTGGCCATCAGTGCAATGCCCCGGGTACAGCCAAGCGGAAAGGCGCGATGGTGGCATCGAAACGTTTGCCGTCTTCGGCGAACATCTGGTAACTGCCCTGCATGGTGCCGACGCGGGTAGTGATCACCGCGCCGCTGCTGTAGGTATGGCTCTGGCCCGGGTCGATGTTGGGTTGCTGCCCGACCACGCCGGCGCCGCGCACTTCCTCCACTTCACCATCACCATTGGTGATCAGCCAGTGCCGTGACAGCAGCTTGGCTTTGAGTGAGCCGTTGTTCTGCACCGTAATGGTGTAGGCGAAGGCGAAACGGCTGTTATCCGGGTCGGATTGTTCTTTGAGATAGCGGGTCACGACGCTGACGTCGATCTGATAGCGGGGGTCGGTCATGCAAGGGCCTTGGGCGAACTGACGCAATGATGCAGTCTAGGCCATTGATGGTGCGCAGGGCCAGCACTGGCCCTGCGCCGCTCGGCATGTGGATTGAGCAGATGCCCAATGGTCGCGCTGAGGTCAGGCTTGCTGGTCTGCCAATTGGTCAGCCAGGCGCACGAAGGCTGCCAGGTCAAGCTGCTCGGGCCGCAGGCTGCCGTCCACGCCAGCCGCTTCGATGGCTTGGCTGTCGAGCAGGCCCTTCATGGTGTTGCGCAGGGTTTTGCGGCGCTGGTTGAACGCCTCGCGTACCACCTGCTCCAACAGGCGCGCATCCTTCGCCGGGTGTGGCAGCACTTCGTGGGGTACCAGGCGCACAATGGCGGAGTCCACCTTGGGCGGCGGGTTGAAGGCGCCTGGGCCAACGTTGAACAGGTGTTCCACCCGGCAGTGGTACTGCACCATGATCGACAGGCGGCCCCAATCGCCACCGCCGGGCCCTGCGGCCATGCGCTCGACCACTTCCTTTTGCAGCATGAAATGCATGTCGCGGATCAGCCCGGCATGGCTGAGCAAATGGAAGATCAGGGGCGTCGAAATGTTGTAGGGCAGGTTGCCGACCACTTTCAGGCTGCGTGGGGGGACGCCCAGCTGGTTGAAGTCGAACTTCAGGGCGTCGCCCTGGTGCAGGCGGAAGTTGCCACGATCTGCGAACTTGTGCTGCAGGATCGGCACAAGGTCCTTGTCCAGTTCAACCACGTCCAGTTGCGCGCCACTGCCCAACAGCCCCTCGGTGAGGGCGCCCTGGCCCGGGCCGATCTCCAGCAGGTGCTCGCCAGCCTTGGCGTTGATAGCCCGCAGGATGCGGTCGATGATGCCTGCGTCGTGCAGGAAGTTCTGACCGAAGCGCTTGCGCGCCCGGTGTTGGTATTGCTCGTTCATGGTCGGTTCTCGGCCATCTGGTAGGCAGTTTGCAGCGCAACGCGCAGGCTGCCGGTGTCGATGTTTCCGGTGCCAGCGAGGTCCAGGGCAGTGCCGTGGTCAACCGAGGTACGGATGATGGGCAGCCCCAGGGTCACGTTGACCGCCGCGCCAAAGCCCTTGTACTTGAGTACGGGCAGGCCCTGGTCGTGATACATCGCCAGCACCGCATCGCAGTGCTCCAGATATTTGGGGGTAAACAGGGTATCGGCTGGCAATGGCCCGCGCAGGTCCATGCCTTCGGCGCGCAGGCGGGCCAGGGCTGGCTCGATAATGTCGATTTCCTCGCGGCCCAGATGGCCACCTTCACCCGCATGGGGGTTAAGGCCGCATACCAGAATGCGAGGGTGGGGGATGCCGAACTTGTTACGCATGTCTGCATGCAGGATGCGTGTAACCCGCTCAAGACGCTCGGCGGTGATGGCATCGGCGATATCGCGCAGGGGCAGGTGGGTGGTCACCAGGGCAACGCGCAGGCCATGGGTGGCCAGCATCATCACCACCTGCTCGGTGTGGGTCAGTTCGGCCAGAAACTCGGTGTGCCCAGAGAAGGCGATGCCACTTTCGTTGATGACGCCCTTGTGCACCGGCGCGGTGATCATGCCGGCAAAGTGTTGGTCCAGGCAGCCTTGGCCGGCACGGGTGAGGGTTTGCAGGACGAACGCGGCGTTGGCGTTGTCCAGTTGGCCCGCCACTACTGGGGCCGCCAGTGGCGTGTCCCACACATAGAGACTGCCTGCTGGCGCAGGCCGGTCCGGCCATTGCTGTGGCCCTACCGGCAGCAGGTCGACCGCCAGCCCCAGCTGGGTGGCCCGCTCGGCGAGCAGGTCACGGCTGGTGATAGCAATCAGGGGGTGGGGCTGGGCGTCTGCGGCGAGCAGCAGGCACAGGTCGGGGCCTATGCCCGCTGGCTCGCCGGGGGTGACGGCGAAGCGCAGTGGCTTCACTGGGCGGCCTGGTCAGCGCCAGGCAGCTTGATTTCAACGTAGGCTTCGTCGCGAATCTGGCGCAGCCAGGTTTGCAGCTCTTCGTCGTACTTGCGGTTACGCAAAACGGTCATGGCCTGCTGCTCGCGTGCCTGTTCGGTGCTGTCGGTGGCACGACGGCCCAGCACTTCCATGACATGCCAGCCGTACTGGGTCTTGAACGGTTTGGCCACTACGCCTTGCTGGGCGTTGGCCATCTGCTCGCGGAACTCCGGTACCAGGCTGTTCGGGTCAACCCAGTTGAGGTCGCCGCCGTTGAGCGCCGAGCCCGGGTCTTCCGAGAAGCTCTTGGCCAGGGTGGCAAAGTCTTCGCCGTTGTTGATGCGTTCGTAGATCTTCTCGGCCAGTTGTTCGGTGGCCGCTTCGCTGCGCACCTCACTTGGCTTGATCAGAATGTGGCGCACGTGCACTTCATCGCGCAGCACGTTCTGGCTACCGCCGCGTTTTTCCTCGAGCTTGAGGATGATGAAGCCATTGGGGATGCGGATGGGCTGGGTGATATCACCTATTGCCATGCTGCTCAGCATCTTGGCGAAGTCCGGTGGCAGTTGCCCCGCATTGCGCCAGCCCATCTCGCCACCTTCCAGTGCGTTCTCGCTGGCGGAACGGGCAATGGCCATCTGGCCGAAGTCCGCGCCCTGCTTGAGCTGCTGGTACACATCGCCGACCTGACGGGCGGCTGCCTGGATGGCCTGAGAGTTGGCCGCTTCAGGGGTGGGGATGAGGATGTTGGCCAGGCGGTACTCTTCGGACATCTGCATCTTGCCCAGGTCCGAATTCAGGAAGTTTTTCACTTCCTGCTCGGAAACCTGAATGCGCTCGGCCACACGGCGCTGACGCACGCGGCTGATGATCATCTCGCGCTTGACCTGTTCACGGGCGTCGTCAAACGACAGGCCGTCGTGGGCCAGGGCCGCACGGAACTGGTCCAGGGACATGCCATTGCGCTGGGCAATGGTGCCGATGGCCTGGTTGAGTTCCTCGTCAGTGATGCGGATGCCGGAACGCTCGCCGATCTGCAATTGCAGGTTCTCGACGATCAGGCGTTCCAGTACCTGCTGTTCCAGGGCGCCGGAGGGCGGCACGCCGCCGCCGCGCTTGGCGATGGTTTGCTGGACCTCGCGGACACGCTGGTCCAGCTGGCTTTGCATCACCACGTCGTTGTCAACGATGGCTACCACACGATCAAGCGGCTGCACCGCAGCATGTACTGCGCCACTCAGCAAAGCGACGCCCAGCAGCACTGGGCGCAGTCGATCAATAAGCTTGGTCTTCACGTTCACGATAACCTTGAATGCCTTTGTCGAGGAAAGATTCGACCTTGTTGCCAACCACGCCGCCCAGACCTTTCAGGACGATCTGGAGGAACACACCATGGTCGCCTTTTTCGTTCTGCGGCAGTGCCTGGCTGAAGTCGTCGAAGTCGAGCCAGTAGCGGTTGATCAGGCGCAGTTTCCAGCAGCAGTTGTCATATTCGAAACCGCCCATGGCTTCCAGGGTACGGTTGCGGTTGTAGTCATGCTGCCAGCGAGCGATGACGCTCCACTGCGGGACGATCGGCCAGATGACCGAGAAGTCATGCTGCTGGATCTTGTAGTAGTCCTTGATGAAGTTAGGTTGCCCCTCGACCCCGTAGTTACCACCGCCCACTTTCCACGTACCCGTGGTTGAGTCATAGGCGATGGTGTCGTTGCGGTAGCGATAACCGAGGTTGACCACTTTGTTCGGGTTGTCTTCAGGCTGGTAATGGAACATTGCACTGCCCGAGCGGGTGCTGCGGCTGTCCGGGTCCCAGTTGAAGTCCGAATTGAAGCGCCAGTCGCGATTGAAGTAGTAGTTGTACACCAGTGCATACGGCGATACATCGGACTGCGAGTCTTTGCGGGTGCGGTAGTCGATACCCGGCAACTGAACCTTGCGGTCCTTGAAGTAGTAAGCCTGACCGATGCTGAAGTTCTGGCGTTCGAAGCCGTTGTCTTCGATCCAGCGAGTCGTGGCGCCCAGCGACAGCTTGTTTTCGTCGCCGATACGATCGGTACCGCTGAAGCGGTTGTCGCGGAACAGCGAGTCATAGCTGAACAAGGTTTCGCCCGTGTCGAACAGCGGAATGTCCTTCTGGTCCTTGTAGGGAACGTTCAGGTAGTACAGGCGCGGCTCGAGGGTTTGCTTGTAGCTGTTGCCGAACAGAGTAGTGTTGCGGTCGAAATACAAGCCGCTGTCGACGCTGAAGATCGGCACGCTGCGGTTCACAGAGCTGCTGTAGTCGCCGTAAACGCTGGAGTCGGCATTGTGCTGAATGATCGCTTCAGCCTTGCCTTTTCCATCCAGATCAAGATCGTACTGGGTGTAGGCATACTTCAGCTTCGGCGTCAGGTAGCCATAGCTGGCCTGCATCGGATAGCTGATCGATGGCGCAACGTTCAGGCGTGTGCCGTTGGCGCGCTGTATGCCGGTGATGTTCTCGTCAAGACGACGGCCATCGGCACCTGCGGTCAGGTCAAGGTTACCGTCCTTGTCGAACACCGGGCCTTTCTTCAAGTCACGCTCGAAACGCACCGCTTCGGTTTCATACGCCATGTTCAGCCCGCCCGGCTGATAAGGCAGCACACCATTGAAGGTGATCTGCGGCAGGCGGTCGTACGGCGTGATCTGCGAAATGGTGGCCGCCTCGTAGGCGTGTACGTTCAACCGGGCGGTGTAGCTGTCGCCGCGGTAGGTGAGCGCACCTTGCTGATCGAGGAAGTCCTTGTTGTCGACGCCGATCTGGTCGGATTCCAGGTCCTGGAAGTAGAACGGGTCGCTGATGTCGGTGTAGTTCACCTCGGTCATCAGGCGCTCGTCCAGGCCGCCCTTGTGCTGCCAGTTGACCATCCAGCGCTGATCCTTGTAATCAGTCTGGTCTTTGCGCTCGTCGCTCTTGTCGTTGAGGTAGGCGCCGCCGAACTGGCCTTCGCTCGAAGGGGTCAGGTAGCGGAATTCGCCTTCCATCAGCAGGCCGCGCTTGGTCATGTAGCGCGGGTACAACGTGGCATCGTAGTTGGGTGCCAGGTTGAAGTAGTACGGCGTCACCAGCATGAAGCCAGTGTCGCTGCTGGTGCTGAACGATGGCGGCAGGAAGCCGGACTGGCGACGGTCGTCGATCGGGAAGTAGATGTACGGTGTGTAGAACACCGGGAAATCCTTGACCCGCAGGGTGACGTTGGTCGCGGTACCGAAGCCGGTGGCCGGGTTCAGGGTGATGTTGTTGCCCTTGAGCTGCCAGGCGTTGCTGCCCGGTTCACAGGTGGTGTACGTCCCATCCTTGAGGCGGATGATCGCGTTCTCACCGCGTTTGGCGTAAAGGGCACTGCCGCGAATGTGCGACTTGTGCATCACGTATTCGGCGTTGTCGACCTGGGCCTCGCCAGTGTCGAGCTGGATTTGTGCCTGGTCACCCACCACCAGCGAACCGTTGTCGCGGATCTTGACGTTGCCCTTGAGCTCGCCACGGTTCTCGGTCTGGTAGAGGTTGGCCTCGTCGGCCTCGGCCTGCATGCTGCCCTGGCGCATTACCACGTTGCCGGCGAGGGTAGCGATCTGCTGCTCCTGCTGGTACTTGGACACCTTGGCGTTGATGTAGGTAGGCGACTCGTCCTTGGGCGTGGTGTCGGCCATGCCTGGGCGGGTTGGCTCGATATAGGCGCCACCGCAATACGGGCCGGTTTCGGCCAGCTGAGCAGCGGTGAGCTTGTCACGCGGGACCCAGTCCAGGTGGCTGTAGTCTTCGCTGCGCGACTTCAGGCCGCGGCCCTTGGCCTCGGTAACCAGCGTCGGGCGGTCGGCGGCTTGCGCCTCGCCGGCGGTGCCGGCGCTGACGGCAGCACCCTCGTGCACCGGCCGTGGCGGCAGGTTGTTGACCTGAGCCTTGGGCTTGCAGTCCCAACCACCGGAGGCGGACACTTGGCAGTCGAATTGTTCGGCTGCCACGACGTGCGACATGGCTAGAGGTTGCAGGGCCAGCAGACCGCCGGTGACCAGCAACGGAAACTTTCTACGAAACGCGGGGGATTTCAATGCCATCTTATTAGTCCGGGCTTCCTGCGTGCCATCTGCCCGCGTGTGGGGCCGCACGCCTCTCGATGGTCTGAAAAAGATGCTGGATAATAAAGCATGACCCGCTTGACGGCTAGGGCCGTCGGAGACCCTTGTAATGCCTGAACACGATGTACGCCTGCAACAACTGACGGTGTGGCTCCACGAGCAGCTCGAGGATCTTTTCCGCAACAACGCCTGGGGCGAGGTGCCAGCAGGCAGCCTGACCCCAGCCAGCAGTGATGCCAGCTTCCGCCGCTACTTCCGCTGGGAAGGCGCAGGGCACAGTTTTGTGGTGATGGATGCCCCGCCCCCGCAGGAAGATTGCCGACCGTTCGTCGCCATCGACCACCTGCTCGCCAGTGGCGGGGTGCACGTGCCACTCATCCACGCCCAGGACCTGGAGCGAGGCTTCCTGCTGCTGGGCGACATGGGCCGCCAGACCTACCTGGACATCATCGATGCCGACAATGCCGACGCCTTGTTCGCCGATGCCATCGACGCCCTGCTGGCCGTGCAGCGCCTGCCGATGGAGGCTGCACTGCCCAGCTACGACGAAGCCTTGCTGCGCCGTGAGGTCGAGCTGTTCCCCCAGTGGTATGTGGGCCACGAACTTGGCCGGGCCTTCGATGAACAGCAGGCCGCTGCCTGGCAGCGCTGCAGCCAACTGCTGATCGACAGCGCGCTGGCGCAGCCCAAGGTGCTGGTGCACCGCGACTACATGCCGCGCAATCTGATGCAAAGCGCACCAAACCCAGGGGTGCTGGACTTCCAGGATGCCGTGTATGGCCCTGTCACCTACGACATCACTTGCCTGTTCAAGGATGCCTTCGTCAGCTGGCCACAGGCCCGGGTTCAAGGCTGGCTGCGTGACTACTGGCAAAAGGCGAAGGCCGCCGGCATCCCGGTACAGGCCGATTTCGACACCTTCCAGCGTGCCAGCGACCTGATGGGTGTGCAGCGCCACCTGAAAGTGATCGGCATTTTTGCCCGCATCTGCCACCGCGATGGCAAGCCACGTTACCTGGGCGATGTACCGCGCTTTTTCGCCTATATAGAAGAGGTGATCACCCGCCGCCCCGAACTGGCCGAGCTGGGTGAGTTGATCGCCGGGCTACAGGCGGGAGCACGTGCATGAAAGCCATGATTCTGGCGGCAGGCAAGGGCGAGCGCATGCGCCCCTTGACCCTGCACACGCCCAAGCCGCTGGTGCCGCTTGCCGGGCGGCCATTGATCGAATACCACTTGCAAGCGCTGGCCGCTGCGGGCATTGCCGATGTGGTGATCAACCATGCCTGGCTCGGCCAGCAGATCGAACGCCACCTGGGTGATGGCAGCCGCTTTGGCCTGCATATCCGCTACTCCGCCGAGGGCGAGCCCCTGGAAACCGGTGGCGGTATCTTCAAGGCGCTGCCTTTGCTGGGCGATGAACCCTTCGTGCTGGTAAACGGTGATATCTGGACCGACTACGATTTTTCCCGGTTGCAATGCCCGCTGCAGGGCCTGGCCCATCTGGTGCTGGTGGACAACCCCTGCCATCACGGCCACGGCGATTTTCGCCTGGTCGACGGCAAGGTCCTCGACGGGGATAGCGCCCCAGGTACCCTGACCTTCAGCGGCATTTCCCTGCTGCACCCATCACTGTTCGACGGTTGCCAGCCTGGCGCATTCAAGCTCGCGCCACTGCTGCGCCAGGCCATGGCTGCCGGCAAGGTCAGCGGTGAGCGCCATGCTGGCCGATGGGTGGACGTAGGCACCCTGGAGCGCCTGGCCGAGGCCGAGCGCCTGCTTGGCGAGCACGCCTGACATGTGGTGGCCTGGTACGTTGATTGGCGCCGGTGCCGGCTTTGCCATCGCCAGCATTCCCGGTGCCCTGCTGGGGGCCTTGCTCGGCCAGGTGATGGACCGCCACATGCGCCTGCAAGGGTGGGAAGATGTGCGTGAACGCCTCGGCGGGCGGCCTGCGCTGCGTGATGAAGAACTGCTGTTTGTCTTGCTGGGGCGCCTGGCCAAGTGTGACGGCCGTGTAGCCGAGCAGCATATCCAGCAGGCCCGGCAGGAGATGGTGCGCCTGAACCTGGACGAGCCTGCGCGCCTGCGGGCAATCGAGGCGTTCAACCGCGGCAAGGCCGGCAAGGATCGGCTGGGCGCCTACTTGCGCCGCATCCGCCAGCAGCCGCATGCGGCGGAAGGTACCATGCGCGCCAGCTGGCGCATGGTCTGGGCTGACGGCAGGATGGGCAACAAGGAGCGTGAACTGCTGCTGGACTGGGGGCACAAGCTGGGCATGAGCCGCCGCCAAGTGCAGGCGATGTCGCAAGAGTACGAGCCGCGCAAAACCGCTGGCATGGCGGGCGTGGGCATGACCTATGCGGCAGCGATGCGCTTGCTGGCGGTGGAGGCCGATACCGACGGCGCCGTGATCAAGCAGGCCTATCGCCGTCTGGTAAGCCGCCACCACCCGGACAAGCTGGCTGGCACGGGGGCCAGCGAGGCGCAGTTGCGCGAGGCCACCGAGCGCACCCGCGAGTTGCACCAGGCCTATGCGATGATCCGCAAGCGGCGGGGTATTTGAAGCGTCACCCTTGCGGGCTCATCCAGCCGCGCACCCGGCGGAACAATTGTTCCTGCTCCGCAGCCTGGTTGCCTGGCATGGCGATCAGCGACAGCTGGCGATACTGGCTGTCCTTTTGCCGCTTGCTGGCTTGCAGGCGCAGCGCGGCTGCGGCGCGGTCGGCGCTGCGGGTGGCATAGTAAATGTCAGCCGTTGGCACTTTGAGTGTTGGCGCCAGGCTCTCCAGGTCATGCTCGACCCGTGCCGGGGTCTGCGCGGCCACCATCACCAGCTTTTGTACCTGCGGGGGCTGCCGCTCGCTGAGGTAGCGGGCGGCCCAGTAGCCGCCGCTGCCATGGCCGATCAGCACGATGCTGCGGGCGTTGTGCTGTTGGGCGAACGCAACGGCCGCATCCAGGCGGGCAAAGATGCGCTCGGCATCAGCGGGGTCGGCCTGCTGGTCGGCTACTTCGGCATCAGTACCTTGTGCAGTGTCCGGGTCGGCTGCGGTGGCCTGGGCAACGTTGGCATTGGCGTCGGCCGGCTCATCCTTGACGGGGGCACGCTGGCCGTCCTGGCTGGCGGGCACCTCGGCTGGTTTGTCCTCGACCCGGGCTTGAGGGCTGTCTATCAACAGGTCCGGCAGGCTGACGCTCAAACTGTGCCAGCCCACATCCGGGAATTTCTGCCGCAGTGGCCCGACCGCTCGGGGCCAATCGGCGGTTTCACCTGCCCCGGGCACAATGATCACTGCCCCTTTCGGGTCGGCGTCGTTGGCGGGTTTCCACAGGGCCAGGAAGCTGTCGGTGCCGGCCTGCAAGGTTTCCTGTTCAGCTTTGGGCACCAGGCGCTCCAGGGCCTGGGCATCCTCCTGGCTACGCTCCAGCAAGGGCGGGCGAACCGCTTCGGGGCGGGTTGCCTCGGTGGCGGCGGCAGGCTTTTCGGCATCCGCTGCCAGCGCAGCCAGTGGAAGAATCGAGGCAAGGCAGCACATTGCCAGCGTCGTGCGATAGAGTGTGGACATGTATCAACCCAAGGCCTGAATGATTTCTGCAGCGTAATGGTATTTGGCCGGGACGGCCATGCGCGATGGCCGCCTCGCCTGGAAGAGCCTGTAGATGAACCGAATGCGTCGCCTGTTGGTGATTGGCTGCCTGTGGCTCCCCCTGATTGCGCTGGCCAGGCCAGAGCCGGTACCCACCGTTACGCTGGAACCTGCCCAGCAGCAGTGGTTGGACAGCCATCGCAGTTTGCGGGTCGGCTTGGTGCTGCAGGCGCCTTACGCCCAGTTCGACCGGCGCCTGCAGCAGCTGTACGGGGCCAACGTGGAATTGGTGAGTAGCCTCGCCCAGGCCCTGCGCCTGGACCTTACCTGGCGAAACTTCCCGGACCAGGCCAGCCTGGAGCACGCCTTGCAGGCAGGCGAGATCGACTTTGCCCCGGGCCTTACGCAAACCCCGGCCAGCCTGCGCCTGTGGCTGTTCAGTGACCCGTACATGCGGGTGCCACAACTGATCGTTGGGCCGCGTAATGGCGCCATGGCAGTCGAGCTTGAAAAACTCGATGCCGCGCAGCGGGTGGTGGTACGCATGCCCAGCCAGTTGGCGACCTACCTGCGGGGCAACTACGGGAACCTGAACCTGCAAGGGGTGCCTGATGAGCGAGAGGCTCTGCAACTGTTGGTTAGCGGGCAGGCCAGTTTTGCCGTGATGGATGAAGCACAGCTGAGCCGGTTGTCACGTGAAAGTGAGTTTGGTGAGCTGGCAGTGGTGGGGGATATCGGCCTGCCGCAGTTGCTGCGCATCGGTTCGAGGCAGGACTGGCCGCTGCTGGCCGATGTGCTCGAACGTGGCTTGCAGGCGTTGCCTGCCAAGCAGCTCGAGCAGTTGCACCAGCGCTGGCTGCAGCCTCGGTACCCCCGCCTGAGCGAGTCGCCCGGATTCTGGCAGAACCTGGCCTTGCTGCTGGGCATGTTGCTGCTGGGTGCCCTGGCCACCCTGATGTGGCAGCGCCGGCAGCAGCGCGAACTTGAGCGTAGCCTGCTGACTACCCGGGAACGTCTGCAGGAGCGGCATGCACGCGATGAAGCTGCGCGGCTGAGCCAGTTCGCGATCGATCAGAGCACGGTGGGTACCCTCTGGGTGAACTGGGACAGCCATGTGCGCTACGCCAACCCTGCTGCCGAGCGCATGCTGGGGTATGCGCAAGGGGCGCTGCTGGACCGGCCACTGGGCGATTTCGAGCCTGGCCTGAACATGGACCGCTGGCTGGAGCTGTGGAAGCGCGCGCGCTCGGGCGAGGGGGGCATCGGGCAGTTCGAAACCCAGTGTCGGCGCGCTGATCACAGCCTGCTCCCGGTGGAGCTGTCGCTGAGCTTTCTGCGCTTTCGCGATGCCGAGTACCTGGTGGTCTACCTTGCCGATGTCACCGAGCGCCACCGGGCCATGGCCGCGCTGCGCGAGAGCGAGGCGAGGCTCAAGGGGATTGCCGGTAACGTCCCGGGCCTGGTGTTCCGCCTGGAGCGCGACCCGGCCGTTGGCGGGCTGGAGTTTCCGTACATCAGCGAGGGCAGCGAGGCGCTGGTGGGCTACACCCCCAGCGAGATCCAGCACCCGCAGATGGGGCTGCGCACCTTGGTACACCCCGACGACCGGGCCGACTACCACCACGTGCAGAACCTGGCCCTGGCCAGCGAGCAGGACTGGCAATGGCAGGGCCGCATCCTGACCCGCCAGGGCGAGCAGCGCTGGGCTGACATCAAGGCCAGTACCCGTCGCCTGGCCAATGGCCAGGTGGTGTGGGACGGGGTGGTGTGGGATATCACCCAGGGTAAGCGGGCCGAACTGGCCCTGGCACGCTCCCAGGAGCAGTTGCGTGAATTGTCCGCGCACCTGGAAAGCGTGCGTGAGGAAGAAAAAGCCCGCATCGCCCGGGAAGTGCACGACGAGCTGGGGCAGATGCTGACGGTGTTGAAGCTGGAAGTGTCGATGTGCGAGTTGGCGTTTGCCGAACTCGACCCTGCCCTCAATGAGCGCCTGGCCACTATGAAACGGCTGATCAGTCAGCTGTTCCAGCTGGTACGCGATGTGGCCACGGCCCTGCGCCCGCCGATTCTGGATGCAGGCATCGCGTCGGCCATCGAATGGCAGGCGCGGCGCTTCGAGGCGCGCACGCAGATCCCGTGCCTGGTGCAGGTGCCCGATAATCTGCCAGCATTGAGCGATGCCAAGGCAACGGGCCTGTTCCGTATTCTTCAGGAAGCGCTGACCAATGTGATGCGCCACGCCAACGCCCACAGCGTGGAAATAGAACTGGTGCTTGAGGCGGGGCAATTGCGCATGACCGTGAGCGATGACGGGCAGGGTTTTTGTCGCGACCAGCCACGGCCCACCTCGTTTGGCCTGGTAGGCATGCGCGAGCGGGTGCTCATGCTGGGTGGCAGCATGGTGCTGCTCAGTGAACCGGGCGAGGGCACCAGCCTGAGCGTGGCCATTGCGTTGGAATAGGAGAACGACCGTGATTCGAGTACTGGTGGCCGAAGACCACACCATTGTCCGCGAAGGCATCAAGCAGTTGATCGGCCTGGCCAAGGACATGCAGGTGGCGGGCGAGGCCGGCAATGGCGAGCAGTTGCTCGACACCCTCAGGCATACGCCCTGCGAAGTGGTGTTGCTGGATATCTCCATGCCGGGCGTCAATGGGCTGGAAGCCATCCCGCGCATCCGCGCACTGCAGGACCCACCGGCAATCCTGATGCTGTCGATGCATGACGAGGCGCAGATGGCGGCGCGTGCATTGAAAGCCGGGGCGGCAGGCTATGCCACCAAGGACAGCGACCCGGCGCTGTTGCTGGCGGCGATCCGCCGGGTGGCCGGGGGTGGGCGCTACATCGACCCGGCGCTGGCGGACCGCATGGTGTTCGAGGTCGGCCTGACCGAGTCTCGGCCGCTGCATACGCTGTTGTCGGAGCGGGAGTTTTCAGTGTTCGAGCGCCTGGCCCAGGGCGCTAACGTCAACGACATTGCCCAGCAGCTGGCGCTGTCGAGCAAAACCATCAGCACCCACAAGGCGCGGCTGATGCAGAAGCTGAAAGTGAGCTCCCTGGCGGAGCTGGTGAAGTACGCCATGGAGCACAAGCTGGTCTGATTGCGACACACAGGTTGCGCCCGCCCCCACAAGGGATGGATGGCAGTGCTGGCAGGTGTCCCAATCGCGTCATCCTTGTAGGGCAATCCCTACACACAATCTTCCATCCGGATGATGGCATTCTCTCAGCGCCCCCGATTTCCTGGTGCTTGCCACTCTTCTACGCTTTTGCCTACGCAGTCATCCAACAAGAAGGTGCAGGCATGAGCGAGGCGAAGTCGAACGCTGTAACCGGCGAAACGCTGGTCAGCTTCCGTGGTGTGCAGAAGAGCTACGACGGCGAGTCGCTGATCGTCAAAGACCTTAACCTGGACATCCGCAAGGGCGAGTTTCTGACCCTGCTTGGGCCCTCTGGCTCAGGCAAGACTACCAGCCTGATGATGCTCGCCGGCTTCGAAACCCCTACCGCAGGTGAAATCCAGCTGGCCGGGCGCTCCATCAACAACGTGCCGCCGCACAAGCGCGACATCGGCATGGTGTTCCAGAACTACGCGCTGTTCCCGCACATGACCGTGGCCGAGAACCTGGCCTTCCCGCTGACGGTGCGCAACCTGAGCAAGACCGATATCAGCGAACGGGTCAAGCGCGTGCTCAACATGGTGCAGCTGGAGGCCTTCGCCAAACGCTACCCCGGCCAGTTGTCCGGTGGGCAACAGCAACGTGTGGCGCTGGCCCGGGCCCTGGTGTTCGAGCCGCAGCTGGTGCTGATGGATGAGCCGCTGGGGGCGCTGGACAAGCAGCTGCGTGAGCACATGCAGATGGAAATAAAGCATATCCACCAGCGCCTTGGCGTCACTGTGGTGTACGTGACCCACGACCAGGGCGAGGCGCTGACCATGTCGGACCGCGTGGCGGTATTCCACCAGGGCCAGATCCAGCAGATCGCCGACCCGCGCACCCTGTACGAGGCGCCCTGCAACACCTTCGTCGCCAACTTCATCGGCGAGAACAACCGCATCAACGGCACCCTGCTGAGTCACGAGGGCAACCGTTGCCAGGTGCAGCTGGCGCGCGGTGAGCGGGTTGAGGCGCTGGCGGTGAACGTAGGAAGCCCGGGCGAGCCGGTTACCTTGTCGATCCGCCCGGAACGCGTGCGCCTCAACGGCCACAGCGAAGCCTGCGTCAACCGCTTCTCTGGCCGCGTGGCCGAATTCATTTACCTGGGCGACCACGTGCGGGTGCGCCTGGAGGTTTGCGGCAAGGCCGATTTCTTCGTGAAGCAGCCCATTGCCGAACTCGACCCGGCCCTGGCCGTGGGCGATGTGGTACCGCTGGGCTGGGAGGTGGAGCACGCCCGCGCGCTCGACCCGGTCACCGAGGCCCAATGAAGGTTTGCTGCACCAACCCTGTACTGTGGAGAAAATAACAATGCGCAAGCAGTTGAAACTGACCGCCCTGGCCCTGGGGCTGTTCGCCGCTGGCCAGAGCATGGCTGCAGACCTGACCGTGGTGTCGTTCGGAGGCGCCAACAAGGCGGCCCAGGTGAAGGCGTTCTACGAGCCGTGGGAAAAGGCCGGTAATGGCAAGATCGTCGCCGGTGAGTACAACGGTGAAATGGCCAAGGTCAAGGCGATGGTCGACACCAAGAGCGTGTCCTGGAACCTGGTGGAAGTGGAGTCGCCAGAGCTCGCCCGTGGCTGTGACGAAGGCATGTTCGAAGAACTCGACCCGGCGTTGTTCGGCAACGAAGGCGATTACGTGCCCGGCGCCATCCAGCCTTGTGGCGTGGGCTTCTTCGTCTGGTCCACGGTGCTGGCCTACAACGCCGACAAGCTCAAGACGGCCCCCACCAGTTGGGCCGATTTCTGGGACACCAAGAAATTCC
Organism: Pseudomonas sp. NBRC 111119; assembly: GCF_001320125.1. Lineage (NCBI taxonomy): Bacteria > Pseudomonadati > Pseudomonadota > Gammaproteobacteria > Pseudomonadales > Pseudomonadaceae > Pseudomonas > Pseudomonas sp. NBRC 111119. The sequence continues at coordinate 21,966 of NZ_BCAV01000048.1, read as the reverse complement.
CGGGCAAGCGCGGCCTGCGCAAAGGGGCCAAGTACACCCTGGAATTCGCCCTGATGGCCGACGGCGTGGCACCCAAGGACGTCTACCAGGTGCTGGGCACCAAAGAAGGGGTGGACCGCGCCTTCAAGAAACTCGACGAGCTCAAGCCCAGCATCCAGTGGTGGGAAGCCGGTGCCCAGCCGCCGCAGTACCTGGCCTCGGGTGACGTGGTCATGAGCTCGGCCTACAACGGGCGCATTGCCGCCGTGCAAAAAGAAAGCAACCTCAAGGTGGTGTGGAACGGCGGTATCTACGACTTCGATGCCTGGGCCATTCCGAAGGGCGCCAAGGATACCGAGCAGGCCAAGAAGTTCATCGCCTTCAGCGTGCAGCCGCCACAGCAGAAGACCTACTCCGAGAACATTGCCTACGGGCCGGCGAATTCCAAGGCTGTGGAGTTGCTGTCCGAAGATGTGAAGAAAGACATGCCGACCACGCCTGAGAACATTGCCAACCAGGTGCAGATCGACGTGGCCTTCTGGGCCGACAACAGCGAGCAGCTGGAGCAACGCTTCAACGCCTGGGCGGCGAAGAAGTAAACGACCAGCGTAAGGGGGCCGCGGTGCGGCCCCATTTTCAGTTCGTATCGCGGAGTTTGCCATGGCCATCGCAGTGCCCCTCAAAGAAGGCGCAGGTTCAAATCTCAAGCAGCGCCTCAAGCGCGCCGAGCGGGTCAACCGCTGGAAGGCGCAGGCGTTGATCGCGCCGTTGGCGCTGTTTCTTCTGCTGGTGTTCCTGGTGCCTATCGGCGCGCTGCTGTACAAGAGCGTCGGCAACCCGGAAGTGGTCAGCGGCCTGCCGCGCACGGTCGAGATCATCGGCCAGTGGGACGGCAAGAGCCTGCCCGGCGAGGACGTCTACAAGGCACTGAGCCAGGACCTGGCCGAGTCGCGCAAGAACCAGACCCTGGGCGACCTTTCCAAGCGCCTGAACATGGAGCTGGCCGGCTATCGGAGCCTGCTGGCCAAGACCGCACGCGCGCTGCCGTTCAAAAGCGAGCCTGCGTCGTACAAGGATGCACTGCAAACCCTGGACGAGCGCTGGGGCGACCCCGCCTACTGGCAGGCGATACGCCGTAACACCAGCACGGTGACCTCGTTCTACCTGCTGGCCTCGCTCGACCACCGTATCGACGACCTGGGCGAACTGGCCAAGGCCACCCCCGACCAGGCGATCTACCTGGATATCTTCACCCGCACACTGTGGATGGGGGTGGTGATCACTGCCATCTGCCTGGTGCTGGCCTACCCCCTGGCGTACCTGCTGGCCAACCTGCCGACCCGGCAGAGCAACCTGCTGATGATCCTGGTACTGCTGCCGTTCTGGACGTCGATTCTGGTGCGTGTGGCGGCGTGGATCGTGCTGCTGCAGTCGGGCGGCCTGATCAACAGTGCGCTGATGGCCATGGGCATCATTGATCAACCGCTGGAGCTGGTTTTCAACCGCACAGGTGTGTACATCTCGATGGTGCACATTCTGTTGCCGTTCATGATTCTGCCGCTGTACAGCGTGATGAAAGGCATTTCGCCCAGCTATATGCGTGCCGCCATTTCGCTGGGCTGCCACCCGTTCGCCAGTTTCTGGCGGGTGTACTTCCCGCAGACCTACGCAGGTGTGGGGGCCGGGTGCCTGCTGGTGTTCATTCTTGCCATCGGCTACTACATCACCCCGGCGCTGCTCGGCAGCCCGAACGACCAGATGGTCAGCTATTTCGTGGCCTTCTACACCAACACCAGTATCAACTGGGGCATGGCCACCGCCCTTGGCGGGCTGCTGTTGCTGGCCACCGTGCTGTTGTACCTGATCTATAGCTGGCTGGTTGGCGCCAGCCGCCTGCGCCTGAGCTGAGGAGCTTTGTCATGCTGAGCCCATACATGTCACCCGTCGAGCGGGTCTGGTTCTACAGCCTGCGCATTCTCTGCGGCCTGATCCTGTTGTTCCTGATTCTGCCTGTGCTGGTCATCGTGCCGCTGTCATTCAACAGCGGCAGTTTCCTGGTGTACCCGTTGCAGGGCTTCTCGCTGCAGTGGTACCAGGATTTCTTCGGCTCGGCCGAGTGGATGCGCGCGCTGAAGAACAGCATCATCGTTGCCCCGGCCGCCACGGCGCTGGCCATGGTGTTCGGTACGCTGGCGGCCATCGGCCTGACCCGGGGCGATTTCCCGGGCAAGTCGCTGGTGATGGCCCTGGTGATATCGCCCATGGTGGTGCCGGTGGTGATCATCGGTGTGGCCAGTTACCTGTTTTTCGCCCCGCTGGGCCTGGGCAACAGCTTCACCTCGCTGATTCTGGTACACGCCGTATTGGGTGTACCGTTCGTCATCATCACCGTGTCGGCAACCCTGCAAGGGTTCAACCACAACCTGGTGCGGGCGGCGGCCAGCCTGGGGGCGTCGCCACTGCTGGCATTCCGTCGGGTGACCTTGCCGCTGATCGCCCCAGGCGTGATTTCGGGGGCACTGTTTGCCTTTGCTACCTCGTTTGACGAGGTGGTTGTGACGCTGTTCTTGGCCGGGCCTGAGCAGGCGACCCTGCCACGGCAGATGTTCAGCGGCATACGCGAGAACCTCAGCCCCACCATTGCGGCGGCGGCCACCTTGCTGATCGCGTTCTCGGTGGTACTGCTGCTGACCCTGGAATGGCTGCGTGGGCGCAGCGAAAAACTGAGGACCCAGCAGCCTGCCTGACCGCTGCTCGCGATGCGCCACCTGTGGCGCATCGCGATTGATACCAGTCAGCCCTCATTCGCTTGCCTGGGTTACAATGCGCGCCACCGTGATTCTGCCAACAGGTGCGCCATGCAGCCCTACGCTATTGCCCCCTCCATTCTTTCTGCCGATTTCGCCCGTCTGGGCGAGGATGTCGACAAGGTTCTGGCTGCGGGTGCAGACATCGTCCACTTCGATGTCATGGACAACCACTATGTCCCCAACCTGACCATCGGCCCGATGGTGTGTACCGCCCTGCGCAAGTATGGCGTCACCGCGCCCATCGACGTGCACCTGATGGTCAGCCCGGTCGACCGTATCATCGGCGACTTCATCGAGGCCGGCGCCAGCTACATCACCTTCCACCCGGAAGCCTCGCAGCACATCGACCGCTCTTTGCAACTGATCAAGGATGGCGGCTGCAAGGCCGGCCTGGTGTTCAACCCGGCCACCAGCCTGGATGCCTTGAAGTATGTGATGGACAAGGTCGACATGGTGCTGCTGATGAGCGTCAACCCGGGTTTTGGCGGGCAGAAGTTCATCCCGGGCACCCTCGACAAACTGCGTGAAGCCCGTGCACTGATCGACGCCAGCGGCCGTGATATCCGTCTGGAAATCGACGGCGGGGTCAATGTGGGCAACATCCGTGAAATCGCTGCAGCAGGTGCCGATACCTTCGTCGCCGGTTCTGCCATTTTCAATGCCCCGGACTACGCACAAGTGATCGCGCAGATGCGCAGCGAACTGGCTCAGGCCCGCCCATGAGCGGCTTCGAGCAGCTGTTCCCGGGGACGCTGCCCAGGCTGGTGATGTTCGATCTGGACGGTACCCTGATCGATTCCGTGCCAGACCTGGCGGCCGCTGTCGACCGCATGCTGCTCGAACTCGGCCGCCCCCCGGCCGGCCTTGCTGCCGTGCGCCAGTGGGTGGGCAACGGTGCACAGGTGCTGGTGCGCCGCGCCTTGGCCGGTGGCATCGATCATGCTTCGGTAGATGATGCACTGGCCGAACGCGCCCTGGCGTTGTTCATGGAGGCCTACGCCGACAGCCATGCGCTGACGCAGGTATACCCGGGCGTAAAAGACACCCTGCGCTGGTTGAGCAAGCGCGGTGTGGAGATGGCGCTGATCACCAACAAGCCCGAGCGTTTTGTCGGGCCGCTGCTGGACCAGATGAAGATCGGCAGCTACTTCCGCTGGATCATCGGTGGCGACACTCTGCCGCAGAAGAAGCCCGACCCAGCGGCGCTGCTGTTTGTCATGCAGATGGCGGGCGTGACCGCGCAACAGTCGTTGTTTGTTGGCGACTCGCGCAGCGACGTGCAGGCGGCCAAGGCCGCTGGCGTGCAGAGTGTGGGCCTTACCTATGGCTACAACCATGGGCGGCCGATCGGTGAAGAGTCCCCCAGCCTGGTGATCGATGACCTGCGCGCACTGCTGCCCGGTTGCGTAGACCCTGCCACTGGGATAACGTTGGCGGACCTTCAAGCCTCACACGACAGAGAGTCCCCCGTGGCGGTTACCGGCAAATTCTGGATGAAAGTCATCAAGGCCCTGGCCCGCTGGCGTTGGCGCGCCTGACTTCTGCCTGCCGGCGCGTGCCGGCCCATCCGTTTGCCCGACCATAAGCTTTATGCCACGAGGCTACTCATGACCCGCGAAGAATTCCTGCGCCTGGCTGCAGCCGGCTATAACCGCATCCCCCTGGCCTGCGAGACCCTGGCCGACTTCGACACGCCGTTGTCGATCTACCTCAAGCTGGCTGATCAGCCTAACTCCTACCTGCTTGAGTCCGTGCAGGGCGGCGAGAAGTGGGGCCGTTACTCCATGATCGGCCTGCCTTCGCGCACAGTGATGCGGGTGCACGGTTATCACGTCAGCATCCTGCAGGACGGCGTTGAGGTCGAAAGCCATGATGTCGAGGACCCGCTGGCCTTCGTCGAGGCATTCAAGGACCGGTACAAGGTGGCCGACATTCCGGGGTTGCCGCGCTTCAATGGCGGCCTGGTGGGTTACTTCGGTTACGACTGCGTGCGCTATGTGGAAACACGCCTGGGTGCAAGCCCCAACCCGGACCCGCTGGCGGTGCCGGATATTCTGCTGATGGTGTCTGATGCGGTGGTGGTGTTCGACAACCTGGCCGGCAAGATGCACGCCATCGTGCTGGTCGACCCGGCCGATGAACACGCCTTCGAACAGGGCAATGCCCGCTTGCAGGGCTTGCTCGAAACCTTGCGCCAGCCCATCACCCCGCGCCGTGGCCTGGACTTGAGCGGCCCGCCGGCGGCGGAGCCCGAGTTCCGCTCCAGCTACACCCGGGAGGATTACGAAAACGCTGTCGGGCGCATCAAGGAGTACATCCTGGCCGGCGACTGCATGCAGGTCGTGCCCTCCCAGCGTATGTCGATCGACTTCAAGGCAGCGCCCATCGACCTGTACCGCGCGCTGCGCTGCTTCAACCCAACGCCTTACATGTACTTCTTCAACTTCGGTGACTTCCACGTGGTGGGCAGCTCGCCGGAAGTGCTGGTGCGGGTCGAGGACAACCTGGTTACCGTGCGCCCCATCGCCGGCACCCGCCCGCGTGGCGCAACCGAAGATGCGGACCGGGCGCTGGAAGATGACCTGCTGTCGGACGACAAGGAAATCGCCGAGCACCTGATGCTGATCGACCTGGGCCGCAATGACGTGGGCCGCGTGGCCGCCACCGGCAGCGTGCGCCTGACCGAGAAGATGGTGATCGAGCGCTACTCCAACGTGATGCACATTGTTTCCAACGTCACCGGCCAGTTGCGCGAAGGCCTCACTGCCATGGACGCGCTGCGGGCGATTTTGCCGGCAGGCACCCTGTCGGGGGCCCCGAAAATCCGGGCGATGGAAATCATCGATGAGCTGGAGCCGGTCAAGCGTGGCGTTTATGGCGGCGCAGTCGGTTATTTCGCCTGGAACGGCAACATGGACACCGCCATTGCCATTCGTACGGCGGTGATCAAGGACGGCGAACTGCATGTGCAGGCGGGCGGTGGCATCGTTGCCGACTCGGTGCCGGCACTGGAGTGGGAAGAAACCATCAACAAGCGCCGGGCGATGTTCCGCGCCGTCGCACTGGCCGAGCAAAACTGACCACAAGCTCGGCCCGGTAGGCGCGGGCAAAGCTCGCGATCTGCCTTCTGATGCTCACGCGAGGCAGATCGCAGGCTACGTTCGCGACTACGTTAGAAGTCGACAGAAACGCCCAGGCTTAGCCCCTGCTGTTTCTGCTCGTCGCTTTTGCGCCAGTTATAGCTGCCTCGCAGGTGCACGCCTGCCACGATTTCATGGCTGACACCCAGGCCAACCCGGGTCAGGTTGCTGGCTGGGGTATACCCAGCCAAGGTGAAGTGGTTGGCAGGCAGCCCCGTCAGGTGCAGCGTCACGTCTTGCTGGTCATCTTCGAATTCGTGCTCCTGCGCCACCTCGCCAAACAACCGCGTTGCCGGCATTACCTGCAGGCTGCCCTGCAAACCGATGCCCAGGCGCCGTGATGTACGGTCCTGGTCATCGAAGGCCAGCGCCGTTGAGCGACCGCTCTTCTCGTCGTAGCCGTCCACCTTTACCCGTGCATAGTCGGCGCTGACGAACGGTGCCAGTTGCCAGCGGCTGCTGTCTGGCGCCAGGTTGTACCCGACGCGGCCAGACACGGCCCAGGTCTCGCCATCGGTGTTGCCCTTTTCGCTGCGGTTATGGGTACCCAGGGCGAAGGTCCGCTTGAGGTCGCCGTAGTTCAGGTGGCCGGCAGTCAATGCAGCGTCTGCCCACCAGCGGTGTTGGCGGTACTGGGCGAATGCGCTGGCCAGGTAGCTGTCCAGCGTGTAGTCAGAGTCCTGTGCCCCCGCTTCCAGCTTCTGGCGGTAGGCGCCACCGGCCAGGCCAAGGCGCCAGGCATCGTCGAGCCGGTAGCTGGCGCCCACGGTCAGGTTGTAGCCACGGCCATCACCGCTGGCGGCGCCAGGTTGGCCACCGAAATCCAGGTCCTGGGCACCTGTGGCAACAAAGGGTTGCCACGTGCCAACGGCCTGCCAGGGCGCCTGCCACTGGTTGCGTAGTTCATCCTGATGCGCACGCACGCTGGCGTGGGCCATCTCGGGCAGCAGGGTGATCTCCCACGGGGCGGCGATGAGGGAGTAGGCGTAATCGGCAATCAGTCGCTGGCCGGCGATGGTGGGGTGTACCGCATCGTTGAACAGCAATTTGCTCGGGTCGGGTGTTGTGCCATTGAGGCCGTACACGGGGTTGCCTGCGCAACCTTCGCCGCTGTAGCAGGTGCCGACCAGGTTCTGGTCGCTGGCCAGCCCGAACGCGTTGGGGTTGGCCAGGGCTTCGCTCAGCAGCCCCGGAATGTTCAAGGGAATGACTTGCGCGTCCACCTGCCTGAGCTGGCTGAGCAGCGACTGGTTGAACGCGCCAGACAGCTGGGACAGCGGGTTTTGTTGCGGCGTACCGCTGAAGTTGGGGGTTTGGCCTAGATCAGGCAGCAGCCAGACCATGATATAGCGCGCGCCCCCCTGCTGCAGGGCCTGGGCGCTGGCGGCCAGCCGGGCGCCGGCTGCCATGGCATCAGCAGGGCCGTTGACCAACCCCTGCAGGAAGTCGTTGCCTCCGCCGGTGAGGTAATACAGTGCGTTGGGGGCCGCGCGCAGGCCGTTGGCCAGGTAACCCGGTTTTTCCCTCAGCAACTGACCGGCCCCTGGGCGCCCTGGCGGGATCACCGTCTGCGAGGTGGTGGTGATGGACTCTAGAATTTGCCGCGTGGTGTAACCGCCTACCGCCCAGTTGTTTCCGTCAGGCAGGCCTACGGCCTGGTTGAGCGGGGAGGTGGAAGGGCCAAGGGCTGCCGGGTTCACGCCAAGGTGTGCGCCCAGGATCATCGGCGACACGGGTGCGTAGTTGCCGTTGGCGTCACGGTTGGTGAAGCGCATGCCGCCAAACTGCCCGGCATCGCTGAGGCTGTCGCCGAACACGATCAGGTTGGAGTAGGGCGAGGGGCCGGCGAATGCTTGGCTGCAGGCCAGGGCCAAGGTGCTGAGGGTGAGGCGCAGCAGTGCGGGTTTTCGCATCAGGGAACATCCTTTTCTTTGTTTTTATCAGGGGAGCCCCATCGACCTTAGCAAATCGGCGGGCATCGCTCCGAAGTCCATTCGTTTCCCAGTGTTTACGGGCGTATTGCGCCCGCCGCCCCGGTAGGCTACTGTGCCCGAACGTATGAGCGAGACCTACCCTGTGTTGATCGTCAGCAAACTCTTGATGCGCGTAATCAAGGCCCACGCCCGTTGGCGTTGGCGCGCCTGACTTTATCCCCTGCCGGCCTGCCCGGCCCGTCCCTGTTTGCCTTCCTGTATCAGCCCTTTGTGGCGAAGCCGCGCCTGCGACAGGTGTGGGAAGGTTCGAATTATGAAGTCAGTAGATTCAAGAGGTTTAACCCGATGTTACTGATGATCGACAATTACGACTCATTCACTTACAACGTCGTGCAGTACCTTGGCGAGCTGGGTGCCGAGGTCAAGGTCATTCGCAATGACGAGCTGACCATCGCCCAGATCGAAGCCCTGCAGCCTGAGCGCATCGTCGTATCCCCCGGCCCTTGCACGCCGAGCGAGGCCGGTGTCTCCATCCAGGCCATTCTGCATTTTGCCGGCAAGCTGCCGATTCTGGGTGTGTGCCTGGGCCACCAGTCTATTGGCCAGGCCTACGGTGGTGATGTGGTGCGCGCGCGCCAGGTGATGCATGGCAAGACTAGCCCGGTCTACCACCGTGACCTCGGTGTGTTTGCCGGCCTCAACAACCCGTTGACCGTGACCCGCTACCATTCGCTGGTGGTCAAGCGCGACACCCTGCCAGACTGCCTGGAAGTCACCGCCTGGACCGCCCTTGAAGACGGCTCGGTGGATGAAATCATGGGGCTGCGCCACAAGACGCTGAATGTTGAAGGGGTGCAGTTCCACCCTGAGTCGATACTGACCGAACAAGGGCACGAGCTGTTCGCCAACTTCCTCAAGCAGACTGGCGGCCACCGCTAAGGATCGAATATGGATATCAAGAGCGCGTTGAGCCGTATCGTCGGCCACCTGGACCTGACCACCGAAGAAATGCGCAGTGTCATGCGCGAAATCATGACCGGGCAGTGCAGCGAGGCGCAAATTGGCGCCTTCCTGATGGGCATGCGCATGAAGAGCGAGAGCATCGATGAAATCGTCGGCGCCGTTTCCGTCATGCGCGAACTGGCGGACAAGGTCGAACTGCAGAATCTTGATGGCGTGGTGGATATTGTTGGCACAGGCGGTGATGGTGCCAACATTTTCAACGTTTCCACCGCTTCGTCGTTCGTGCTGGCGGCGGCGGGGTGCACGGTGGCCAAGCATGGCAACCGGGCCGTTTCGGGTAAAAGCGGCAGTGCCGACTTGCTGGAGGCTGCGGGCATCTACCTGAACCTGACGCCTGTGCAGGTTGCCCGTTGCATCGACAGCCTGGGCATCGGCTTCATGTTCGCGCAAAGCCATCATACCGCCATGAAGCATGCCGCTGGCCCGCGCCGCGATCTGGGGCTGCGCACCTTGTTCAACATGCTCGGCCCGCTTACGAATCCGGCCGGCGTGAAGCACCAGGTAGTCGGGGTGTTCACCCAGGCGCTGTGCCGCCCGCTGGCTGAAGTGCTGCACCGCCTGGGCAGCAAGCATGTACTGGTGGTGCATTCCAAGGACGGCCTGGACGAGTTCAGCCTGGCCGCACCCACGTTCGTGGCGGAACTGAAAAACGGCGAAATCACCGAGTACTGGGTGGAGCCTGAAGACCTCGGCATGAAGAGCCAGAGTCTGCATGGCCTCGCCGTAGAAAACCCGCAGGCTTCGCTGGCGCTCATTCGTGACGCCCTCGGCAGGCGCAAGACCGAGAACGGCCAGAAGGCCGCAGAAATGATCGTTCTCAACGCAGGTGCGGCGCTCTATGCAGCCGACCATGCCATGAGCCTGAAGGCTGGCGTGGAGCTGGCCAGCGATGTACTGCACACGGGGCTGGCCTGGGAGAAAATGCAGGAGCTGGGCGCCTTTACGGCGGTATTCAAGGTGGAGAACGAAGCATGAGTGTGCCAACGGTGCTGGAACGGATCATCGCCCGCAAGTTTCAGGAGGTGGCAGAACGCCGGGCTCGGGTGAGCCTTGCCGAGCTGGACGTGCTGGCCAAGTCAGCAGATGCCCCCCGCGGTTTTGCCAATGCCATGATCGAACAGGCCAAGCGCAAGCAGCCGGCGGTGATTGCCGAGATCAAGAAAGCCTCGCCCAGCAAAGGCGTGATCCGTGAGGTATTCGTGCCGTCCGAGATTGCGGTCAGCTACGAGAAGGGTGGTGCCACCTGCCTGTCGGTGCTGACCGATGTGGATTACTTCCAGGGCGCCGATGAGTACCTGCAGCAAGCTCGCGCCGCCGTGTCGCTACCGGTTATCCGCAAGGACTTCATGGTCGACCCGTACCAGATCGTCGAGGCCCGTGCCTTGGGCGCCGACTGTGTGTTGCTGATCGTGTCTGCGCTCGACGATGTGAAAATGGCTGAGCTTGCCGCCACGGCCAAAGATGTCGGGCTGGATGTACTGGTGGAGGTGCATGACGGCGATGAGCTGGAGCGTGCCCTGAAGACCCTGGACACACCGCTGGTAGGGGTGAACAACCGTAACCTGCACACCTTCGAGGTCAGCCTGGAGACCACCCTGGATCTGCTGCCGCGTATTCCTCGCGACCGCCTGGCCATCACCGAGAGCGGTATCCTCAACCGTGCCGACGTCGAGCTGATGGAAATCAACGACGTCCACTCGTTCCTGGTGGGCGAGGCGTTCATGCGGGCCGAGCAGCCGGGCCTTGAGCTGCAGCGTCTGTTCTTCCCCGAACAGGTGAAGAAAACCGTTCAGCAACTGGACTGAGCAAAAACAAGCCGGCGTAACTGCCGGCTTTTTTACAGGCCCTGCCATTGCCGCTTCCGGGGCAGGCCTTGAAAGCAGCGAAGAAACGATCATAGGTGGATCAATGACCGATCAACCCCTTGCCCTGACTGTGGAACAAGGCCTGCACGCCGAGCAGGAACTGCTGGGTGCAGTGTGCCGCGGCGAACGGGAAAGTGGCGTGCTGTTCTGGCGCCCGACGGACCATGCGCTGGTCATGCCCCGTCGTATGAGCCGGCTGCAACACTTCGAGGCCGCCTGCGCAGAACTGGCGATTGGCGGCTGGCCGGTGCTGCTGCGTGAGACCGGCGGTGAGCCAGTGCCTCAATCGCATTCCACTGTGAACATCGCGCTGGTTTACCCCGCTCCTCGTAGTGAAGGCGACCACGGCCGCATCGAAAACGCCTATCAGCGTCTATGCCTGCCATTGTGCGACGTGCTGCGTGAGTGGGGCGGTGTGGCCTCGGTGGGGGAAATTGAAGGCGCGTTCTGCGACGGCCGTTACAACGTCAACCTCAACGGCCGCAAGCTGGTCGGTACCGGTCAGCGCTGGCGGCAGAGCCTGGCGGGCAAGCGCCCGGTGGTGCTGGTGCACGGGGCGTTGCTGCTGGACAACGAGCGCGAATCAATGGTGGCTGCCGTCAACCGGTTCAACCAGTGCTGTGAGCTTGAACAGCGCTGCCGTGCCGATGCGCATATTGCGCTGCATGAAGTGGCGCCCGAAGCGCCGTGGTTCGCACGGCTGTCCCAGGCGTACGCCAGGGTGCTGGCCGATGTCCCCAAAACCTAGCGGGTTCCGTGCACCACCATGGTCTTGCCCTTGACCTGTACCAGGCTGCGCTCTTCGAGGTCTTTCAGGACGCGGCCGACCATTTCCCTTGAGCACCCCACGATGCGGCCGATCTCCTGACGGGTGATCTTGATCTGCATGCCGTCGGGGTGGGTCATGGCGTCGGGTTGCTTGCACAGCTCAAGCAGGCAGCGGGCAACCCGGCCAGTGACGTCGAAAAAGGCCAGGTCGCCTACCTTGCGCGTGGTGTTACGCAGGCGCTGGGCCATCTGGCTGCCAAGGGCGTAGAGCATGTCCGGGTCCTGGCGTGCCAGTTCGCGGAACTTGCCATAGGTGATCTCTGCCACCTCACACTCGGTTTTGGCCCTGACCCAGGCACTGCGGTGTTGTTCGGCTCCCCCGGGTTCAAACAAGCCCAGCTCACCGAAAAAGTCGCCACTGTTCAGGTAGGCGATGATCATTTCGTGGCCTTCGTCGTCTTCGATGAGGATGGTGACCGAACCCTTGATGATGAACGACAGCGTCTCTGCTCGATCACCGGCGCACATGATGTTGCTCTTGGCGGCGTAGTGGCGGCGCTGACAGTGCGCCAGCAGCCTGTCGATGTTCTTGAGCTTGGGGGGTGTGGCAGAAGCAACCATCACGAAATCCTGTTCGATACGACCCATAGGCTTTTACAACAGCAAGCCGGCGAAGGCGCCAGTCATTTGGCGCCAGCTTATCAGACGCTTACAAAATGTTTCGGTATTAAACCGGTGCTTCATGTACTTTTCCCGCGGCTGCACAAGGTCTAAGCTGACACCCTTTTTTGAATTCAGGAGTCCAGGCAGATGAAGGCACGTATCCAGTGGGCCGGTGAGGCAATGTTCCTCGGCGAATCGGGAAGCGGCCACGTCGTGGTGATGGACGGCCCGCCCGAGGCGGGTGGTCGCAACCTGGGTGTGCGGCCGATGGAAATGCTGCTGCTGGGCCTGGGCGGCTGCAGCAGCTTCGATGTGGTCAGCATCCTCAAGAAGTCGCGTCAGGCAGTGGAAAGCTGCGAAGCGTTCCTTGAGGCCGACCGTGCCAGCGAAGACCCGAAAGTCTTTACCAAGATCCACATGAACTTCGTGGTCAAAGGCCGCGGGCTGAAGGAAGCCCAGGTTAAACGGGCGGTCGAGTTGTCCGCTGAGAAGTATTGCTCTGCATCGATCATGCTCGAGCGTGCCGGGGTCGAGATTACCCATGGCTACGAAATTGTAGAGCTCGGTTGAAGCAGGTTTTTGGGTTACATCGCCGGCTCTGGCAGAACTGTACGTGACGGCTTGATTTGGCGGGGTGACCCGTGCCATCAGCTGCGCAGCGCTGGCAGGGCCACCTGTACCCACCCCGGCAACCTTCCCCGCATCCACTGGCTCAACCGCTCACGCCGCTTCTGGTAAAACAACCCCAGGCCGATCACCCCCAGCCCGATCAAGGTCAGTACGACCGGGAAGAGCAACGAGTCGGCGAATACCTCGTAAGCCAGATACCCCAGGTAAGTCGCCACGCCCAGCGCGCCGAACACCATGAATACCGGCCGGCGCAGCAGCACGGCCATGGCGATCAGTACGAGGTTGATCAGGCAATACAGGGCCTTGCCTAATTCGCTGCCGTTATCCACCAGCGTCAGCCCTCCCCAGAACGCGGCGAGGCCCGCCAGATAACCCCAGTGGGCATAATCCTGGCGGGTGCGGCCGTCTACCACCAGAAACACCAGTAAGGTCGCCAACCCGAACCACAGTGACACTTCACGACGCTGCTCCCAGGTGAACGGCGAGCCGAAGAACCACTCGCTCAAGTCCATCGACATGAACCACAGCGCCACGGCAATCGGCATCACGATGAAAGGGTAGGGCACAAGCCGCAGCATCAGCAGCCCGGCCAGGATGGTTGCAGCTTCCATCAACAGCCAGCCACTCTGAACATGGGTGTAGTACTGGTGATAGTTGCTTTGGGTGTCTTCCAGTGGCCACCAGCCCAGAAGGCGTTCGACGGCAAAAACCGCCAGGGGCACGATGCTGACCGCCACGGCTGCCAGTACGCCGGCCGCCACCGGTTGTGCCCGCCGCTGCAGCCTGAGTGCAAACAGGGTAATGAACAAGATGTAGAGGCTGGCGACCAGCAACAACGCGCCGTCACCCACGCGCAACCAGGCCTCATTCAGCAGCCAGCCCATGGCCGCCATGATCAACAGGGCACCGAAGTAGAACGCCGTGTGCGCCAGTTGCAGGTTGCCGGTAGCGGCCGGCTGCTGGCGCAGAAACGCCAGCAGCGCCCGGTCTTGGCCGGGTTGCAGAACCCCGGCCTCAACCGCACGTGCCAGGTCCGTTGCTTGGAAGCGTTCGGTCATACCTGCCCTTTAGATACGGTAGGTGCTCTTGGTCATGACCTTGGCCAGCAGGCTCATGCCAAAGCGTACGGGCGCCGGGAAGCGGTAGCCGCCCGCCTCAAGGGCGGTTTCGGCGTGCTGTTCCTCGTCGATGCGCATCTGCTCGAGAATCGCCCGGGATTTCTGGTCATCGGCAGGGATCTGCTGGAGATGATGGTCGAGGTGTTTGCACACTTGGTGCTCGGTGGCGGCGACGAAGCCCAGGCTGACCTTGTCGCTGACCAGCCCGGCAAGTGCGCCAATGCCGAACGACATGCCATAGAAAAGAGGGTTGAGCACGCTGGGGTGGCTGTTGAGTTGGCGAATGCGCTGCTCGCACCAGACCAGGTGGTCGATTTCTTCTTCTGCAGCGTGTTCCATGGCCTTGCGCACTTCAGGCAGTTTCGCCGTCAGGGCCTGGCCCTGGTACAGCGCCTGAGCACAGACTTCACCGGTGTGGTTGATGCGCATCAGCCCGGCAACATGGCGCGCCTGTTGGGCATCGAGGTCGACGTCGGGCTGGATGATGGCCGGTGAAGGCCGGGACGGCTGGCCGCTGAAGGGCAGCAAGGTGCGCATGGCGGTATCGGCCTGCAGCAACAAGCGGTCGAGCGGGGAATAGTGACGTTCGGTAGCCATCGGGCACCTCCGCAAGAATGTGCCCGACAGTTTACCCCAATAGCATCAGGGTCGCTTGCCGTGGATCAGCCCGGCGGCCAGTTCATCTGGCGCTGGCCAAGCACGTGCATGTGGATGTGGTACACCGTCTGGCCGCCCTGCTCATTGCAGTTCATGACCACCCGGAAACCCTCTTCGCAGCCTAGCTCCTTGGCCAGACGCTGGGCGGTGAACAGGATGTGGCCAGCCAGGCCCTTGTCTTGCTCGGTCAGGTCGTTGAGGGTGCGGATGTGCTTTTTCGGAATGACCAGAAAGTGCACCGGCGCCTGGGGGGCGATGTCGTGGAACGCCAGAACCTGGTCGTCCTCGTAGATGATCTTTGCCGGGATTTCCCGGTTGATGATCTTGATGAATAAATCGTCCACAGCACTTGCTCCATGGTGAAGGTCCGGCCCGAGTGTACTCAGCCGTGCGCCGCTCGCCCAGTGGCTATTCCATGCCAGCCGGGCAATAGCGCCTGTGGATGACCCCGGCCAGCTTGCGCACCAGCCAGCCCGGCAGCAGGCGAGGGGCGAATGCCAGCCAACGGTTGCGCCTGCCCGGCATGATCACTGCGCGGTTCTTGTCCAGCGCACGCACGGTGTACAGCGCCAGTTCCTCAGGGCTGATGCACCTGGCCTTGCCATCCAGGCGGGGTATGCGCCGGCGTGATGAGCGCACCGGGCCTGGGCAGAGCACCGAAACCTTGATGCCGGTGCGCCCGAGTTCTTCGCGCAGGGCCAGTGTAAAGCTCATGACATACGCCTTGCTGGCAGCATAGGCAGCAAGCCAGGGGCCGGGCGCAACACCCGCTAGGCCGGCCACGTTGAGGATCTGGCCACCGCCCTGTACCGCCATCAGGTTGCCAATGGCGTGGCACAGGCGGCTCAGGGCCAGAACGTTGACTTCCAGCAGGTCCTGCTCGTCTGCCCACTCGTGGGCCAGGAACGGCCCGTAGGTGCGTTGGCCGGCGCAGTTGACCAGCAGGTCGATGCGTCGCTCGCCTTCTTCCAGCTCCAGCACGAAGCCCGACAGGCGCAGGGGCTGGCTGAGGTCACAGGCGCGCAACAGCACTTCAACGCCAAAGCGCTGGGTCAGCTCGATAGCCACCGGCTCCAGCGTTTCACGGTGGCGGGCCACCAGGATCAAGTTGCGCCCACGCCTTGCCAGGGCTTCCGCCAGGGCCAGGCCCAGGCCGCTGGAAGCACCGGTGATCATGGCGTAACGGGTCATGCAAGGCTCCTGGGGCTGAAGAGGGCGCGTAGTGTACAGCTTGTGGTGCCTGGCGTTGCGTTTTGCGTCAGAAGGGCTTGACCACCACCAGGATCACGATAGCCAACAAGAACAGCACGGGCACTTCGTTGAACCAGCGATAGTACACATGGCTGCGGGTGTTGCTGCCGCTGGCAAAGCGTTTGCGCTGGGCGCCGCACATGTGATGGTAGCCGGTCAGCAGGATTACCAGTGTCAGCTTGGCGTGCAGCCAGCCTTGGCTGAGCCAGCCCGGCGTGAGGTAGAGCATCCAGATGCCGAACACGTAGGTGGCGATCATCGCCGGGTTCATGATGCCGCGGTACAGCTTGCGTTCCATGGTCACGAAACGGTCCTGGCTGACGCTGTCCTGGCTTTGGGCGTGGTACACGAACAGCCGTGGCAAGTAGAACAGGCCGGCAAACCAGCAGACCACGCTGACGATATGCAGCGCTTTGATCCATAGATAGAGCATCGAGGTGGTTCCTTCAGGGTATTCACGGTCGTCAGATAGTAGTGCCCAAGTGTCATCAGGGGCACCCGAAGAGTTGTTACAGACGCATCGCGCCCCTATCATCGTGACTTTTCCAGGCGACTCGTTGATAAGGGGCAAGCGTTATGATCAAGGTCGGTATCGTCGGCGGCACGGGTTACACCGGCGTCGAACTGTTGCGCCTGCTGGCACAGCACCCACAGGCGGAAGTGGCGATCATCACTTCGCGCTCCGAGGCAGGCTTGCCAGTGGCGGACATGTACCCGAACCTGCGCGGTCATTACGACGGGCTGGCATTCAGCGTGCCTGACAGCAAGGCACTGGGTGCCTGCGATGTGGTGTTCTTCGCTACGCCACACGGTGTGGCCCATGCCTTGGCGGGTGAACTGCTGGCTGCCGGCACCAAGGTGATCGATCTTTCGGCAGACTTCCGCCTGCAGGACGCTGAAGAATGGGGCAAATGGTATGGCCAGCCCCACGGCGCCCCGGAGTTGCTGGCAGATGCGGTGTACGGTTTGCCTGAGGTGAACCGCGACAAGATTCGCCAGGCACGCCTTATTGCGGTACCGGGCTGCTACCCTACCGCTACCCAGCTGGGTTTCTTGCCTTTGCTGGAGGCGGGGCTGGCTGATGAGACCCGCCTGATTGCCGACTGCAAGTCCGGTGTCAGTGGCGCGGGCCGTGGCGCGGCCGTGGGCTCTTTGTTCTGCGAGGCTGGTGAGAGCATGAAAGCCTATGCGGTCAAGGGCCATCGCCATCTTCCAGAAATCAGCCAGGGCTTGCGCCTGGCTGCGGGCAAGGACATCGGCCTGACCTTCGTGCCCCACCTGACGCCGATGATCCGCGGCATCCACGCCACCCTGTACGCTACGGTTGCCGACAAGTCGGTAGACCTGCAGGCACTGTTCGAGAAGCGCTACGCCAACGAACCGTTCGTCGACGTGATGCCTGCTGGCAGCCACCCGGAAACCCGCAGCGTGCGCGGTGCGAACGTTTGCCGCATCGCCGTTCACCGCCCGCAAGGTGGCGACCTGGTGGTGGTGCTGTCGGTCATCGACAACCTGGTCAAAGGTGCTTCCGGCCAGGCGGTGCAGAACCTCAACATCCTGTTCGGCCTGGACGAGCGTATGGGCCTTGGCCATGCCGGCCTGTTGCCCTGACAGGTGATGAATGGCAAGCGGCAGGGTGACGCTTGCTATTGTTGACCGATTTTCTCGGGAAAGCGGATAATAGCCGCCATCGAGTTTTATGGCGGCTACCACGCCGGGAGAATCAACATGAGCGTCGAAACCTTCACCCCCACGGCTTTGGAATTTACCCACGGCGCTGCGCAAAAGGTGAAGACACTGGTTTCCGAGGAAGGCAATGACCGCCTGAAGTTGCGTGTATTCGTCACCGGTGGCGGCTGCTCGGGCTTCCAGTACGGTTTCACCTTCGATGAAGATGTCGCCGAAGATGACACCATCGTCGAGCGCGAAGGGGTGTCGCTGGTGGTTGACCCGATGAGCTTCCAGTACCTGGCGGGTGCCGAAGTGGACTACCAGGAAGGCCTGGAAGGTTCGCGGTTCGTGATCAAGAACCCGAATGCCGCCACCACCTGCGGCTGTGGCTCTTCCTTCTCGATCTGAAGTTTGCTGCAAAAAAAACGCCGCGCAATTGCGCGGCGTTTTGCTATCTGCAGCAGGGTGCTATGCAGGGTAGATGGCGCCCAGTATGCGTAGCCCACGTGCAGCGGTGACACTGGGGCGGTTGGCCGCAACCCCTTCGAGGCAGCAATGGGCCAGCCAGGCGAACGCCATGGCCTCCACCCAGTCAGGGTCGATGCCATAGGCGGCTGTGCTTGCAACCTTTGCCTGCGGCAGCAACTGGGCCAGGCGAGCGATCAATGCGCCGTTGCGGGCGCCGCCCCCACATACCAGCAGGGCCTGGGTACCCGGTTGGGCATTGTTCAGCGAGTCGATGATGCTGCGCGCACTCAGTTCCAGCAGCGTCGCCTGCACGTCTTCGTCGCGGTAAGCGGGCAGCGTGGCCAGATGGCTGTCCAGCCAGGGCAGGTTGAACACCTCACGGCCTGTGCTTTTTGGGCCGCTCCCCGCAAAGAACGGATCAGCCAGCAGTTTGCCGAGCAGGGCAGGTTGCACCCTCCCGGTTGCGGCCCAAGCGCCGTCAGCATCGTAGGCCTGGCCGCGCTTGCGCTCTACCCAGGCATCCAGCAGCACGTTGCCGGGGCCACAGTCGAAGCCGTGTACGGGTGTGCCTTGTGCAATCAGGCTCAGGTTGCTGAACCCACCGATGTTGAGGATTGCCAGGCGCTGGTCAATGTGGCTGAACAAGGTTTCGTGAAAGGCCGGTACCAGGGGCGCACCCTGGCCTCCGGCAGCCACATCGCGGCGCCTGAAATCGGCCACAACGCGGATGCCCGTGACCTCGGCCAGCAGCGCCGGGTTGCCAATCTGCACCGTAAACCCGCGTGCAGGTTCATGGCGAATGGTCTGCCCATGGCTGCCGATGGCGCGGATATCCTCGGGGCGTAGCCCCTGACGTGCCAGCAGCTGCGCAACACCTTCACCGGCCAGGGTGGCCCAGCGGTTTTCCGCCAGTGCGGCTCGAGCGATTTCGTCGGGCCCGCTACTGCACAGGCTGAGTAGCGCCTGGCGCAGGTCGTCGGGCATCGGCAGGTAATGGGTGGCGAGCAGTTGAAGCTGCTCGCCTTGTTCTACCAAGGCAATGTCCAGGCCGTCGAGGCTGGTGCCAGACATTACCCCAATGTAGAGGGCCATGGTGTCAGCGCTTGTTCGAAGCGAGCAGCGTGGCCTTTTCCTGATCCATGCGCGCGATCAGGGGCTGGCTCTGCTGCAGGAAGCGCTGGCGCTCGTTCTTGGCGATCGGGTCGGCCATCGGCACTTTCTGGCTCAGCGGGTCGACGTGCACACCGTTCACCTGGAACTCGTAGTGCAGGTGAGGGCCAGTGGACAGGCCGGTGGTGCCGATATACCCGATTATCTGGCCTTGCTTGACAGTGCCGCCGGTCTTGATGCCCTTGGCGAAACCTTGCATGTGCCCGTAAAGGGTCTTGTAGCGATTGCCGTGCTGGATGACGACCGTATTGCCGTAACCGCCGCGGCGCCCGGCGAGTTCGATACGGCCATCGCCTGCAGCCTTGATCGGTGTGCCGCGAGGGGCTGCATAGTCGACGCCTTTATGCGCACGGATCTTGTTCAGAATGGGGTGCTTGCGGCCTGCAGAAAAACGCGAGCTGATGCGGGCAAAGTCTACCGGGGTACGGATGAACGCCTTGCGCAAGCTGTTGCCATCGGCCGTGTAGTAGGTGGTGTTGCCCTGCTTGTTGGTGTAGCGCACAGCGGTGTAGGTCTTGCCGCGGTTGGTAAAGCGCGCCGACAGGATGTTGCCGGTGCCGACCACTTTGCCATCCATGACCTTCTGCTCGTAGACCACGTCGAATTCATCGCCCTGGCGAATATCCTGGGCAAAGTCGATGTCGTAGCCCAGCACCCGTGCCATGTCCATGGTCAGGCTGTGGGACAGCCCGGCGCGTTGGGCAGAGGCCGACAGGGAGCTTTTGATCACGCCGTGGGCGTAAGCGGTGCGTACGACCGGTTTGCTGATTTCTCGGTTGAACGTGTAGCCCTTGTCGGTCTTGGTCAGGCGAATGGTTTCAAGGCTGCTGACTTTGCTGTGCAGGTTGGCGAGCTGGCCGTCTTTGTCCAGCTCGAACTGCAGTACCTGGCCATGCTTAAGCTGGCTGAACTGCTTGGCCTGCTTGCTGCTGGCCAGGATGTCGTGGACGGCATTGGCAGGGAGGCCAACCTTGGCGAACAAGGTAGAGAGGGTGTCACCGCTGGCGACGGTCACCTCGCGGTGGCCAGGTGCCTTGGCAGCCTGTGCGGCGGGCTCGGTCGCCGTCGCTTTTTGCTCAGCATTCTGTGTGCTGGGTGCCGGCTCTTCGATCTGGGCGAATGGCGAGCCTTGCTCACCTTCGGCCTGCACCAGCGGGGCAGTGCGGGATTCGTCCTTGAGCTGCTCGGCGGGGCTTTCCAGCTCCAGATTAAGGGTGGTTTTCTTGGCTTCTACGTCGCTGGAGGGGAACACCAGCAGGGCCAGGCTGAGCAAGGCCGCGATGCCACTGGCGGCCAGAATATGTGTCTTCGGATAAAGCGGAGGCGCTTTAGGCGGTTCGTTGGTCATGGGCTAAGGACTTTGAAAAGGTGAAATGGAAAAGATGAATGACATGATGAAGATGAAATAACTGTATAAAATATAACCAAAAGCATTTTCACGCAAGGGCGCGTAGACGTCGCGACGCCGGGTCCGGGTCACATCCCTTTGTGAACTTGTATTTGACAGCCGATCTTGTATGGTTGGCTCCCCCTGAATCTGAGCCTTGCGGGTTTGTCTATGAAGTCGGTTGAAGAGCAGCTGGCGCTTATCAAGCGCGGTGCCGAAGAAGTACTGGTCGAGTCGGAACTGGTTGAGAAGCTCAAGCGCGGTCAGCCCTTGCGCATCAAGGCAGGCTTCGATCCCACGGCGCCCGATCTTCATCTCGGCCACACGGTGCTGATCAACAAGCTGCGTCAGTTCCAGGACCTTGGCCATCAGGTGGTGTTCCTCATTGGTGACTTCACCGGCATGATCGGCGACCCCAGCGGCAAGAGCGCCACGCGCCCACCCCTGACCCGCGAGCAGGTGCTGGAAAACGCCGAAACCTATAAACAGCAGGTGTTCAAGATTCTCGACCCGGCCAAGACCGAGGTCGCGTTCAACTCCACCTGGATGGACACCCTGTCACCGGCAGACTTCATTCGCTTGGCGTCGCAGTACACCGTGGCGCGCATGCTCGAGCGTGATGACTTCGACAAGCGCTACACCACCAATCAGCCCATTGCCATCCATGAGTTCCTTTACCCGCTGGTGCAGGGCTATGACTCGGTAGCGCTCAAGGCTGACGTCGAGTTGGGCGGTACCGATCAGAAGTTCAACCTGCTGATGGGCCGCGAGTTACAGCGTGCCTATGGCCAGGAGGCCCAGAACATCGTCACCATGCCATTGCTCGAGGGGCTGGACGGCGTGAAGAAGATGTCCAAGTCGCTGGGCAATTATGTGGGTATCCAGGAAGCGCCAGGGGTGATGTACAGCAAGTTGGTGTCGATTCCTGACACCTTGATGTGGCGCTATTTCGAACTGCTGAGCTTCCGCTCGATGGAAGAGATCGAGGGGCTGCGTGCTGATGTGGCCAAGGGTGCCAACCCGCGTGACATCAAGATCAAGCTGGCCGAGGAGATCGTTGCGCGTTTCCACGGTGAGGAAGCAGCGGCCAATGCCCACCGTGCGGCGGGTAACCGTATGAAGGAAGGCGAGCTTCCAGAAGACCTGCCGGAGGTTGAAGTGGTGTCTGTCGAAAGCCTGCCTATTGCTGCCGTGCTGAACCGCGCTGGCCTGGTGAAGAACTCGGCGCAGGCGCGTGACCTACTGGCCGGGGGAGCGGTAAAAGTTGATGGCGCTGCTGTCGACCGTGATTTCATGTTTGCCCTGGGTGCCAGCCATGTGTGCCAGGCCGGCAAGAAGTCGTTCGCCCGGGTTACCCTAAAGCCTGAGTAACCTCCTATTAAGGTAGGAGCGAGCGTAGCTCGCGATGCGCCGCCAGTGGCGGCGCTGTTTG